>NZ_PZZL01000002.1:339691-679383 GCF_003046185.1 Phreatobacter oligotrophus | reverse complement strand
TCCGGAGAAATGGTCCGCGATCTGATGGTGGCCTGCGTGGAGCGGCGCTTCGGCTCGACCAAAACACCTCGGCCCGTGGAATGGCTGTCCGATAACGGCAGTGCCTACATTGCGAAGGAAACTGCTCAGATTGCCACTGCGCTCGGCCTGCGCCTGGCGTTCACGCCGGTCCGATCGCCCGAGAGCAATGGGATCTCCGAGGCCTTCGTGAAGACCCTCAAGCGCGACTATGCCCGCGTCACGCTACTCCCCGATGCGTTGACTGTCCTCGGTCTTCTCCCCGGCTGGTTCGAGGACTACAACACCGTCCACCCGCACTCTGGCCTGCGCATGCTCTCCCCGCGAGAGTTCATCGCTCAGAGTGCCTAGATCAACCGGCTACCTGTCCGGCGAAACGGGGTGCACTCCACGGGACAGCTTTTTGAGAGGGCGCATCCGCACCCTCTGCCCGCCGGGGAGAGGCACGGTACCGTCCCCATCGCGACCTCGTCCGCGCCTTCCCTCAGCGCCCTGCCGCTGTTCAGCGACCGCTGGCATATGTCAGCAAAATACTGCCGTAGAGAAAATCATCCGACCTGACGGAAAAGACGACGGCTAAACCAATTTCGTGAGTGGCTTGGAAAATTCCACCTCCTTTTTACGGCGAGTGATGGAGGCGATTCCATCTGGTGGGGCCATGCCATAAGTCTTTCTTGCGGCGCTCTTGCAACGTCACGTGAGGGCTGGTTACTATCCAATAGTACCGCCTTTCGGAGTCCTCTATGGCAAGAGAAGTCCCCATTGCGTCCTCAACGATGATCCTGGGTGCCGCATTTGCGCTGTTCGCCATATTACTCGACGGCGCGCATAGTGGAGTGTCGGCTCAGCATGAGAATGCCGGACCAGCTTTTCGTGGAATCGATGATGCTCGAGGAATACCTGGCTGCAAGATCGTGCGGTTGGTGGACGGTCGATCACTGAGATGGCGCGGACAGACGGTCTCGGTCGGCGGAACATGCCCGCCGGACTTTTTGAGTGCGCGCTACGTGAACACCAGCACGCTAATCATCAATGGTCGGACTTGCCGCTGGGCAAGCAGCGCGCCGAATAGCGGCTTTTGCCAATAACTGCTTCAACAGTTTCCCAGATGTGCGTCTGCAAAGGACTGGCACCGACACGTTCGTCGTCAGGGCGTGCGGCGCCCGCCCCGAGGGCCAGGGCTGCGCGACGATCAACGTCACGCTGCAGGTTCAGTAGCGCGGCTGCCCATGGCGGGCCTGCCCCAGCCGTGACGGACATTCGCAAATGCCCGGCACAGGGCCGGGCATGATGGGTGGAGGCTCCGAAGAGCTTTCGGAGAGGGCGCATCCCCCACCTCTCCCCGGCGGGGAGAGGTCGGCCGCAGGCCGGGAGAGGGGGCTTCGCGTCAACCGGGAGGCAACTCCCCCTCTCCCGCCTCGCTGACGCTCGGCGACCTCTCCCCGCCGGGGAGAGGTGGAGCGCCCCCCTCACGCCATCTCGTCGACCAGCTCCCCCAGGGCCTTGCCGGCATCCAGCGGCTCCTGCCGCGTGTCGGAGAGCACCTTGCCGTCCCGGAACCGCACCACCCGGCCGGCGAAGGTCGCGACATCGGCCTCATGCGTCACGATGAGCACCGTCATGCCCTGCCGGTTCAGCTCCTGGAACAGCGCCATGATCTCCAGCGAGGTGCGGCTGTCGAGGGCCCCCGTCGGCTCGTCGGCGAGCAGCACGCGCGGCCGGTTGACCAGCGCACGGGCGATGGCGACGCGCTGCTGCTGGCCGCCCGAGAGCTGGGTCGGCAGGTGGTGCACGCGTTCGGCGAGGCCGACGCGGGCGAGGGCCTCCTCGGCGCGCTTCTTCCGGTCGCGGCGGGCGACGCCGGCATAGACCATGGGCAGCGCCACATTGGCCAGCGCGTCCTGGCGGTCGAGCAGGTTGAACTGCTGGAAGACGAAGCCGATCTTGCGGTTGCGGACATCGGCGAGGGCATCCGCCGACATGGCCGAGACCTCCTCGCCGTCGAGCACGTAGCGGCCGGCGGTCGGTCGATCGAGGCAGCCCACCATGTTCATGAAGGTCGACTTGCCCGAGCCCGACGGCCCCATGACAGCGACGAACTCGCCCTCCTCGACCTTGACGGAGACGCCGGCCAGCGCCGTCACCACCTGGTCGCCGAGCGTGTAGTGCCTTGCCAAATCGCTCGTGTCGATGAGCGGCATCAGAACATCCGGAAGCCGCGGGCCGCCGGGGCGCTGCCGCCCGGGCCCTGACCGGTGCCGATGATGAGCTCGCGGCCGGCCTCGAGATCGCCGGAGAGCACCTCGGTCATGGCGCCGTCGGAGACGCCGACGCGCACCGACACCGCCTGCGGCTTGCCGTCGGCGCCCACGACGAAGACGCGGCCGGGCATGCCGCCATCGGCGCCGCGCGAGCCGTCATAGCGGGCGCGGATGTCGGCGAAGCTCCTGCGCTGGTCGGCATTTAGCACCGCCTCGATCTTGCGCGCCATCTCGGCGCGGATCTCGCGGAGGCGCTCGACGCGCTGGTTGCGGTCCAGGGAGGGGTCGCCCAGCGCACGGAACAGCGGCCGCGTCTCGGCCACGATGGCATCGATCCGCTCGCGCTGGGTGGCGTCGAGCGTCAGCTCGGTCTTCAGCGTCTCGACGAACTCGCCGATCTGGCGACCGCCGCCTCCGCCGCCGCCTCCACCGCCGCCACCGCCCGGACCGCCGCGCGGGCCGCCCATCGGCGGGGGACCGAACGGATTGGCCGCCGCCTGCGGCTGCGGGCGTGGCTCGGCCGGGGTCGCGCCGGCGGGCCGCCAGCGCAGCGCCGCGTTCGGCACGCGCAGCACGCCCTCGCGGCGGTCGGTGATGACGCGCAGCGTCGCGGTCATGCCCGGCAGCAGCTCCATGCGCGGGTTCGAGAAGGAGATGATCGCTGTGTAAATGACGACGTTCTGAACCGTCTGCGAGCCGAGGCGGACGAGCTTCACCTCGCCGGTGAATTCGCGGCCCGGATAGGCATTGACCGAGAAGGTGACGGTTTGGCCGCTGCGGACGCGGCCCACATCGGCCTCGTCGACATTGGCGTAGATCTCCATGGAGCGCAGGTCCTGCGCCACCAGGAACAGGGTCGGCGCCTGCAGCGAGGCGGCCACCGTCTGGCCGAGCTCGACCTGCCGCTGCACCACGGTGCCCTTCACCGGCGAGCGGATCTCGGTGTTGGAGAGGTCGACCTCGATCTGCCGCACCACCGCCTCGCGCTGGGCGATCTGTGCATCGACCGAGCCGATCTGCGCCTCGGCCACCTTCAGCGCCGCCTGCAGCGACAGCTTGGAGGCTTCGGAGGATTCGATCTGCGCCCTTGCCGAGTCCCGCGCCGCGCGCTGCGTTTCCGCCGTGGCGCGGGCCGTATCGATCACCGCCTGGGCCACCGCCCCGCGGGCGCCGAGCTCGCGCTGGCGGACATAGTTGCGCTCGGCCTCGGCGAGCTGCGCCTCGACCTGGGCGAGCTTGGCCACCGCATCGACGCGGGCGGCCTCGGAGCGGGTGATGTCGGCGCGGGCCTGCTCGATCTGGGCAAGCTGCACCTGCCGCGCCGCGCGCACATTGGCGAGGTCGGCGCGGGCCCCGTCGAGGCGCGCCCGCACCTGGGTCGGGTCGAGGCGGGCCAGCACCTGGCCGGGCTCGACCTGCGAATTGTAGTCGGCGAGGATCTCCAGCACCTGGCCGGAGACCTGCGAGCCGACGACGACGGTGGAGATCGGGTTGATCGTGCCGGTGGCATTGACCGCTGCGATCACGTCGCCGCGGTCGGCCTTGGCGGTGCGCCAGGCCGGCTGCTCCGCCACCGCAAGGCTGCCCGGGCCGGTGAACCACCAGCCGGCGCCTCCCAGGGCGGCGATGATGAGGACGAGAACGGCCCAGCGGCGCATGCGGATGGTCACTCCTGTACCGCGTCTTCTACCATGCCGGGCGCGGGCGTTCACATGACAGTTTGGAAAGGTGCGGAACTGCCATATCGGGCGGCTGATCGTTATTGACAATAACGATCGCGACCGGCGACCTTCCTCCCCCGTCCGATGCCGCACAGAGTGGGCCAAAAGAAGCCCGACCGAACCCGGAAACGCCGATGCCCGCCCCGCGCCTTGTTCCCGTCTTCTCCATCGCCGCCGCGGTCGCGCCGGCCGTCGAGGTCGGCGTCACGCCGCTCGGCGAACGCCGGCTCATCCCCATCCTCGGCGGCGAGGTGACGGGACCCCGCCTCACCGGCACGGTGCTGCCCGGCGGCACCGACTACCAGTCGATCCGCGACGAGGGCCTCGCCGACATCCACGCCCGCTACGTCATCGAGACGCCCGAGGGCGCGCGCATCTATGTCGAGAACACCGGCATCCGCCGCGGCCCGCCCGACCTCATCGCCCGCCTGCGCCGCGGCGAGACGGTGGATGCGTCCCAGATCTACTTCCGCACCGTGCCGCGTTTCGAGACCGCCTCGCCCGACCATCTCTGGCTGATGCGGTCCATCTTCGTCTGCATCGGCACGCGCCTGCCCGACCGCGTCCTCCTCGACGTCTACGAGGTGGACTGACCCCAGCTGATCCCGGCGAGCGGCCGCCGCCCCCGACAGACAAGCCGCAGGGAGGACCACACGTGAAAGCACTTCTTGGAGCGGCCGTCGCCGCCATCGGCCTCGCCACGGCCCTCGGCCCCATGCCCGCCATGGCGCAGGGGGCGCGCACCATCACCCTCGTCTCCGGCTTTGCCGCCGGCACCGCGCCGGACACGCTCGCCCGCATCCTCGCCGAGGCCATGCAGCGCGCCGGCAATGCCTCCGTCGTCGTCGAGAACGTGCCGGGCGCCGGCGGCCAGGTCGCCTCGGCCCGCGTTGCCCGCGCCGCGGCGGATGGCGCCACCGTCCTTCTCGGCGAGGTCGGCTCGGTCGCCATCGCGCCCTTCGCCTTCGCCACGCTCCCCTATGATCCCGCCCGGGACTTCACCTATGTGAGCGAGGTGGCCCGCACCACCTTCGCCTTCGCCGTGCCGGCCCAGGGCGGACCTGCCACCATGGCCGCCTTCGTCGAGGCGGCGAAGAAGGCCGACCGCACCCTGCTCGGCACGTTTGGCGTCACCAGCCCCGCCCATATCGCCGCCGAGCTCTTCGCCCAGAGCGCCGGCTTCAAGGGCGAGCCTGTCCACTACCGCGCCGTGGCCGACGGCATCGGCGACATCGCCCGCGGCCAGACCGCCGGCGCCTTCCTCTCGGTGCCGCTGGCGTCGGCGCAGATCCGCTCCGGCGGCATTCGCGCCATCGTCCAGACCGGCGAGACGCGCTCGCCCATGCTCCCCGACGTGCCGACCGCCCGCGAGGCCGGCATGCCGGACCTCACCATCGCCTCCTGGTTCGTGCTGATGGTGCCGGCGGCAACCCCCGCCGCCACCGTCGCCGAGATCCACCGCGCCGCGGCCGCCGCCATGAAGGACCCGGCGGCGCTGGAGCGCCTGCGCGGCGCCGGCTTCGAGGCGGTCGGTTCCAGCCCGGACGAGGTCAGGGCCATGATCGCCCGCGAGCGCGACCGCTGGAAGCCGGTCATCGAGCGCGCCGGCATCCGGATCACGAACTGAGGGGTGGGGGGGGCTAGACGGGCTCCTGGCCCGGCCATCCAGCGCCGGAAACACCTCCCGTCATGCCCGGCCCCGTGCCGGGCATCCACGACTTGAACACGGCGCGGGCAAGGGAATTCCTGGATGCCCGGGCCGAGCACGGGCATGACGGTTCAGGGAACTCAGTCGGCCGCGACTTTCGGAAAGGGCTCCACCGCCACCTCTCCCCGGCGGGGAGAGGTCGGCCGCAGGCCGGGAGAGGGGGTGGGTCGTTCCCGCGAAGGCTCCCCCTCACCCGCCTCGCTGCGCTCGGCGACCTCTCCCCGCCGGGGAGAGGTGGGACGTTGCCCTCTCCGTCATGCCCGGCCTCGTGCGTCGCCTCCGCGGACAAGCCCTGCATGACGCACTTCGGTCTTGCAGGGCGACAGAACCGGCTCTCCCCTCACTCGATCTTCGCACCCGAGGTCTTCACGATCTCCGCCCATACCTTGAGGTCGGCGTCGAGCCGCGCCGCAAGCTCGGCCGGGGTGGAGGTCACCACCTCCGCCCCCTGCTGGGCGAACTTTGCCTTCACCTGCTCGTCGGCCAGCGCCCGGTGGGTGGCCGCCACCAGCCTGTCGACGATGGGCTGCGGCGTGCCGGCCACCGCATAGAGCGCGATCCACAGCTCGGCGTCGAAGCCCGGCACCGTCTCGGCGATGGTGGGGACCTGCGGCACGAAGCTGTTGCGCTTCAGCGTCGACACGCCGAGCGCCCGCACCGTGCCCGCCTGGATCTGGCTGATCGCCGCCGGCAGGTTGGCGAAGGTGATCGGCACATGGCCGGCGATCACGTCGGTCAGCGCCGGGGCGATGCCGCGATAGGGGATGTGCTTGAGGTCGATCCCGGCGCGCGACTTCAGCATCTCGCCGACCAGATGGTTCAGCGTGCCGTTGCCGGCCGAGGCATAGTGGTAGAAGCCCGGCTTCTCCTTCGCCATGCGGATGAGGTCCGCCACCGACCTCGCCTCGAAACCCGGATGGACGAGAAGCACGTTCGGCACCGTGCCGAGCAGCGAGACGGGCGCGAAATCCTTCACCGGGTCGAAGCCCGTGCGGGCGTAGAGGGCCGGGTTGATGGCCTGGCTGGCGGAGATGGTGACGAGCAGCGTGTAGCCGTCCGGCGTGGAGCGGGCAGCCGCCTGCGAGCCGAGATTGCCGCCGGCGCCGGCGCGGTTCTCGACGACGAAGCGCTGGCCCATCACCTCCGACAGCTTCTCCGCGAGGATGCGGCCGATGATGTCGTTCGCCCCGCCGGCCGCCTGCGGCACGATCACCGTCACCGGACGGTTCGGATAGTCGACCTGGGCGCGGGCGGTGCCGGCGAGGGCAGGCGCGGCGGCGGCGATGAGGCCGAGGGCATGGCGGCGGTCGATCGGGCGGGTCATGGCAAGTCCGATGGTCTGGGAACGGGCCCGCGATGGGTGCCACGCTCCAGCGCCGTGCGGTAGCGGCCTTTCGGCAGGGCGGCATTGATCCGGCGGGACAAAGAGAACATATAAGGAACGGAAAGCCGGGGATGCGGATGGACGAGACCCTGTCGAAGAAGCTGCGGATCCTCGCCGATGCCGCCAAATACGACGCCTCCTGCGCCTCATCCGGCGCGCCCAAACGCTCGGGCGGCACCAAGGGCCTCGGCTCCACCACCGGCTCGGGCATCTGCCATGCCTATACGCCGGACGGGCGTTGCATCTCGCTGCTGAAGATCCTGCTCACCAATTATTGCCTCTACGAATGCGCCTACTGCATCAACCGCCGCTCCTCGAACGTCCGGCGGGCGCGCTTCACGGTGCAGGAGGTCGTCGACCTGACGGTGAACTTCTACAAGCGCAACTACATCGAGGGCCTGTTCCTCTCCTCCGGCATCGTCAAGACGCCCGACCACACGATGGAGGAGATGATCGAGGTGGCGAAGAAGCTCCGCCGCGACCACCGATTTGCCGGCTACATTCATCTCAAGACCATCCCCGAGGCGAGTCCCTGGCTGATCGAGCAGGCGGGCCTGTGGGCCGACCGCCTGTCCATCAATCTGGAACTGCCGAGCCAGCAGAGCCTCGAAACCCTCGCGCCGGAGAAGAACGGCCGCACGATCCGCGCCGCCATGGGCCAGATGCACGAGCGCATCACCGAGGCCAAGGCGGAGAAGCGCCGCTTCTCGCCCGCCGGCCAGAGCACCCAGATGATCGTCGGCGCCGACGCCACGACGGATGAGGGCGTGCTGCGCACCAGCGACGGGCTCTATCGCAGTTACAAGCTCCGTCGCGTCTATTACTCCGCCTTCAGCCCCATCCCCGAGCCGAGCCGGGTCCTCCCCCTGAAGGCCCCGCCGCTGCAGCGCGAACACCGGCTCTACCAGGCCGACTGGCTGCTGCGCTTCTACGGCTTCTCGGTGGACGAGGTGGCAGCCGGGGGCGATGCCGGCATGCTGGACCTCGACATCGATCCCAAGCTCGCCTGGGCGCTGAAGCATCGCGAGCGCTTTCCCGTCGACGTCAACACGGCCGACCGCGAGTTGCTGCTGCGCGTGCCGGGCCTCGGCACCCGCGTGGTGGACCGCATCATCGCCGCCCGCCGCCACACGACGCTCCGGCTCGACGATCTGGCGCGGCTGACGCCTGGCCTGAAGCGCGCCCGGCCCTTCCTGGTGACGCCCGACCACCGGCCGACGCGGCTGATCGACCGGCAGGACCTGCGCGCCCGCATCGCGCCGAAGCCGGCGCAGCTCGAACTGTTCGGCTGACGCCAATGGGCCGCGAGGTCAGGGATATGGCTCGGTCGTCCCTCGTGCAGGTCCGCCTCGGCGCGGGCGCCGATCTCGACGGCTTCCGCGCCGCCGCGCGCAGCCTCGTTGCGGGCGGCGTGCCGCCGGAGGCCGTGGTGTTCACATCGGGCGAGGCGGCCGATCTCTTCGGCGCGCCGGTCCTGCCGGAGGGCGAGCCACTCAGTCTGCCGCGCGCCGCCGCCGATCTCGTCCAGCTCGTCGCCTGCCATCGCGATCCCGAGCGCTGGGCGCTGCTCTACCGCCTCATCTGGCGGCTCACCCACGGCGAGAAGGCGCTCTTGGAGGTGATGAGCGACCCGCTGGTCCACCGCCTCGCCATGATGGCCAAGGCCATCCGCCGCGACCTCCACAAGATGCACGCCTTCGTCCGCTTCCGCCGCGTCGAGACGGCGGAGGGCGAGCGCTACATCGCCTGGTTCGAGCCGGACAACCACATCCTCGCTGCGGCGGCGCCCTTCTTCCGCAACCGCTTCGGCTCGCTCGACTGGACCATCCTGACCCCCGGGGGCCGGGTCCGCTGGACCGGCGGTGCGCTGCATTACGGCCCGCCCGCGACGCGCGACGAGGCGCCGACCGGCGACGGCTTCGAGGAGGGCTGGCGCGACTATTACGAGAGCACTTTCAACCCGGCCCGGTTGAACACCACGGCCATGCGGGCGGAGATGCCGAAGAAGTACTGGCGCAACATGCCGGAGACGGCGGCCATCCCCGCCCTGGTGCGCGCCGCGACCTCGCGCGTTGGGGACATGATGGACAGGGAGCCCGCCATGCCCGTGAAGCGCAATCCCGACAAGGCCGTCGCCGCCATGCAGGACCAGGCGCCCCGCTCGCTGGACGAGCTGAACCGCATCATCGCCGCCTCCGGGCCGCTGGTGCCGGGCGCCACCCGCGCCGTGCTGGGGGAGGGTCCCGTCGGCGCGGCCATCGCCTTTGTCGGCGAGCAGCCCGGCGACCAGGAGGATCTCCAGGGCCGCCCCTTTGTCGGTCCTGCCGGCCAGCTCCTCGACCGCGCGCTGGAGGAGGCGGGCATCGACCGGGCCGACGTCTATCTCACCAATGCGGTGAAGCACTTCAAGTTCGTCCGCCGCGGCTCCCGCCGCATCCATGAATCACCGACCGCCGGCGAGGTGAAGCATTATCGCTGGTGGCTGGAACGGGAGCTCGACCTCGTCCGTCCCGGGTTCGTCGTGGCGCTGGGCGCCACCGCGGCGCTCGCCCTCACCGGCCACGCCGTGCCCGTCGGCCGCAATCGCTGACCCTTCCGCTTCGGCGAGAGGCCAGGATACCTTACCGTCCACCCCTCGTCGCTGCTGCGCCAGCCCGATCCGGCGGCGCGGGAGGAAGGTTTCCGCCTCTATCGCGAGGATTTCAGCCGTATCCGCGACCTCGCGGCCGGCTGACGGTTTCGCTGGCGCGATCGCGATCCAGCATTCGGCAGAACCCGGCGACCGGTCGGCGGCGCCAATGCGGGACTGGCCCAGGCGCGGCCTTGATCCTTCGCGGCGACACCTGCGCGGCGATCATCGATAGTTGCGATTAAAACATTCCGTTAATGTAATATTAGCCAGAAACAACGAACATCGGTTGTGAGATTCGGGGGTCCGCAACCATGATGTTCCTGCGCAATGCGTCCATCGGGCGCCGCATCGCCTTTGCCGTGATCGTTCCGCTGCTCGCTGCCATCGGCTTCGGCGGCGATATTGTCTGGGAGAGCTGGCAGGAGGCCGGCGCTGCTCGCCAGATGGCCTCGGTCGCCGCGTCCGGCCCGCAATTCGGCGCGGTCGTGCACGAATTGCAGACGGAGCGCGGTCTCACCAACACCGTTCTGCGCAATCCGCAGAACCGCGCCGCCGTCGAGGCGCGCGCCGCACAGCTGTCCAAGGTGGATCTCGCACTCGGCGCGCTGCGCGGCGCTGTCACCGCCGCCGTCGCCGAGATGGGCGAGGGAGCGTCGACCGCCCGCGAGGCGCTGGCGCGGATCGACGATCTCTCGGCCCTGCGCCAGGCGGTCGATGCCCGGTCCATCGCGCCCGATGCGGCCCTCGCCCGCTACACCGCCATCATCGATGGCTTCCTTGCCCCCGTGGAATCCCTTGCCCGCCATGGCCGCGTCGGCCCGACGGCGCGGGCCGTCGTCGTCTATGCCAGCGTGCTGCGCGCCAAGGAGGCGGCCGGCCTCGAACGCGCCACCGGCGCCGGCGCCTTCTCGGCGACCGGCTTTGCGCGGGACCGCTTCCAGCGCTTCGCGGAGCTGGCCGCGATCCAGGACAGCTATCTCGCCGTCGCCCGGCGCTATGGCAGCACCGAGCAGGCCCGCCGGATCGCCGAACTCGGCCAGTCGCCACAGGGCGAGGCGGTCGGGCGGCTGCGGGCGCTCGCGGCGCGCGCCGCGCTGAACGGCGGTGAGGGTATGGATCCGCTGGAATGGTTCCGCGTCTCGACGGGCCGGATCGACGCCATGAAGGCCATCGAGGACGCGTTCAGCCAGGACCTCACCGCGGTCATCGCCAGTGCTGCGGAGGAGGCGCGCCGCCGGCTGGTGCTGGTCGGCGGCATCGTCCTCGCGGTCACGCTGCTCGCCGCCGTGGCGGCGTGGCTCGCGGCGCGGTCTATCACCCACCCGCTGCAGTCCCTGACCGCCCACATGCAGCGCCTTGCGGAGGGCGACACGACCGGCGAGCTGGACGGCGCCGACCGCACCAACGAGATCGGCGCCATGGTACGGGCGGTGCAGGTCTTCCGCGACAATGCCCTCGCCCGTGAACGGCTGGAACAGGAGGCCGAGCTCGAGCGCCAGCGCGAGTTGCACCGCCAGTCGGTGCTGGAGGAGCTGATCGCCGCCTTCCGCCTCTCCGTCGCCGATGTGGTCAAGGCGGTGGATGGCGAGATCGTCGGCATGCAGCGCACCGCCGCCTCGCTCGAAGGTGTCGCCGGACAGGCGATCGACAGGGCCGGACGGGGCCGCGACGCCTCAGGCGCCTCGTCCACCGACATGCAGTCCGTCTCCGCGGCAGCCGAGGAGCTGATCAGCTCGATCAGCGAGATCTCCAGCCGCATCCACACCACCAGCGCCTGCATCGGCCGGGCGACGGACGCCTCCCAGGCCACCGACGCCGAAGTCTCCGGCCTTGCCGACCTCGCCGGCAAGATCGGCACCATCGTCGACATCATCCGCTCCATCGCCGAGCAGACCAACCTTCTCGCCCTCAACGCCACGATCGAGGCGGCGCGGGCCGGCGAGGCCGGTCGCGGCTTCGCCATCGTCGCCTCCGAGGTCAAGGCTCTCGCCAGCCAGACCTCCAGCGCCACCGACGAGATCGCCACCCAGATCGGCGCGATCCAGGCGGCGACCCGCAACACCGTTTCGGCCATCCGCGGGATCGGCGGCACGGTGGCCGAGATCGGCGACCTCACCACCTCCATCGCCGCCGCGGTGGAGGAGCAGACGGCGGCCACCCAGGAGATCGCCGCCGCCATCAGCCGCGCCTCCGAGGGATCGGGCGCCGTGCTGCGGGCCATCACCGATGTCACCGTGGTCATCGACGAGACCAATGCCGAGGCGCGCCGCGTCGCCGGGGCGGGCGAGCTGCTGTCGGACGCCACCCGCCGCCTCATCGGCGGCGTCGACACCTTCCTCGCCGACCTCGCCCGGGACGTGAAGGACCGTCGCAGCGCGGTGCGCCGCCGCAGCACCCAGGCCGTCCTCGTTCTGAGCGACGGCCGCAGCATGAAGGCGCGGCTCGCCGACATCTCCGAGACCGGCGCACGGGTGCAGGACGTTCCGACGCTCCCCGAGGGCCAGCGCGTCACCCTGCGCTTCATGGACGGCGCCGAGATGGGTGCGCAGGTCGTCTGGGCCAGGGACGGCGCCATCGGCCTGCGGTTCGACCTGCCGATCGGCGATGCCGTGATGCGCCGCGCCGCCTGACGCGCAGCCGTCCCGCTGCCAACCCCTGGCAGCAGCATGGCGGGAGGGCGGCCTTCGCCCTTTCCGCCGCCGGCCGGCGGGCCCATATTGCCGCCATGCCGAAAAGCCCCAAACCGTCCGCTGGTCCCGCCGCCGCGTCGAAGCCCGCCCGCGCGGCCAAAACCAAGGCGCCGAACTCGAAAGCCTCGAAGCCCGAGCTGCAGCCGCTCGGCCCGGCGCTGGCCGAGCTGCTCAACCCCGCCATCAACCGCGGCACGGCCGGCCTCGGCTCCGGCACCGGCCCGAATGCCGGTTTCGCCGAGGCCCCGCAGGCCGCCTTCAAGGCCGAGGCGAGCCTCGCCGACAAGGCGCTCGCCCACCGCCTCGGCATCGGCGTCGAACAGGCCCAGGCTCTCGACATCGAGGCGGAGGTCGGCAAGTCCGGTGTCACCGCCACGGTCAAGGCGCTGGAGCGGCTGATCCAGGAGGGCCGCCCGGAGGTCAACGGCCAGGTCTGGGTGCCGCACAAGCCGCCGCGGCCCGAGAAGTGGGAGGGCGGCAAGCGCTTCGAGATCGTCTCCGACTTCAAGCCCGCCGGCGACCAGCCCCAGGCCATCGCCGAGCTCGTCAGCGGCCTGCGCGCCGGCGAGCGCGACCAGGTCCTGCTCGGCGTCACCGGCTCGGGCAAGACCTTCACTGCCGCGCAGATCATCAACGAGACCCAGCGGCCCGCCATCGTGCTGGCGCCGAACAAGACGCTCGCCGCCCAGCTCTACGGCGAGTTCAAGAGCTTCTTCCCCAACAATGCGGTGGAGTATTTCGTCTCCTACTACGACTATTACCAGCCGGAGGCCTACGTTCCCCGCTCGGACACCTATATCGAGAAGGAATCCTCCATCAACGAGCAGATCGACCGGATGCGCCACTCGGCCACCCGCGCGCTGCTTGAGCGCGACGACGTCATCATCGTCGCCTCGGTCTCCTGCATCTACGGCATCGGCTCGGTCGAGACCTACACGGCCATGACCTTCGGCGTGAAGGTCGGCGAGCGGCTCGACCAGCGCCAGCTCATCGCCGACCTCATCGCGCTCCAGTACAAGCGCACGCAGATGGACTTCTCCCGCGGCACGTTCCGGGTGCGCGGCGACACGATCGAGCTCTTCCCCGCCCACCTCGAGGACCGCGCCTGGCGCATCAACCTCTTCGGCGACGAGGTCGAGTCCATCCACGAATTCGACCCGCTCACCGGCCAGAAGAATGCCGACCTCGGCTTCGTGAAGGTCTATGCCAATTCCCACTATGTCACGCCGCGCCCGACCCTCGTCCAGGCCATTTCCGGCATCAAGGAGGAGCTGAACTGGCGGCTGGAGGAGCTGAACCGCGCCGGCCGCCTGCTGGAGGCGCAGCGGCTGGAGCAGCGCACCCGCTTCGACCTCGAGATGATGGAGGCCACCGGCTCCTGCGCGGGCATCGAGAACTATTCCCGCTGGCTCACCGGCCGCCGCCCCGGCGAGCCGCCGCCGACCCTCTTCGAATATGTCCCCGACAACGCCCTCGTCTTCGTCGACGAGAGCCACGTCACCATCCCGCAGATCGGCGCCATGTATCGCGGCGACTTCCGCCGCAAGGCCACCCTCGCGGAATACGGCTTCCGCCTGCCCTCCTGCATGGACAACCGCCCCCTGCGCTTCGAGGAATGGGAGGCCATGCGGCCGCAGACCGTCCATGTCTCGGCCACCCCCGGCGGCTGGGAGCTGGAACAGACCGGCGGCACCTTCTCCGAACAGGTCATCCGCCCCACCGGCCTCATCGACCCGCCCTGCATCATCCGCCCCGCCCGCACCCAGGTCGACGACCTCATCGGCGAGGTGAAGGCCACCGCCGCCGCCGGCTATCGCTCCCTCGTCACCGTGCTGACGAAGCGCATGGCCGAGGACCTCACCGAGTACCTGCACGAGCAGGGCGTGCGCGTGCGCTACATGCATTCCGACATCGACACGATCGAGCGCATCGAGATCCTGCGCGACCTGCGCCTCGGCGCCTTCGACTGCCTCGTCGGCATCAACCTGCTGCGCGAGGGCCTCGACATCCCGGAATGTGCGCTGGTCGCCATCCTCGATGCCGACAAGGAAGGCTTCCTGCGCTCGGAGACCTCCCTGATCCAGACCATCGGCCGCGCTGCCCGCAACGTCGACGGCCGCGTGCTGCTCTATGCCGACACCATGACCGGCAGCCTCGAACGCGCCATCGCCGAGACCAACCGCCGCCGCGAGAAGCAGATGGCCTGGAACGAGGCCAACGGCATCACCCCGCAGACCATCAAGCGGCAGATCGCCCAGATCCTCGACAGCGTCTACGAGAAGGACCACGTCACCGTGGATGCCGGCCTCGCCAGGCAGGGCGCGGCGGTCGGCCACAACATGCAGGCGGTCATCGGCGACCTGGAGAAGCGGATGCGCGAGGCCGCCGCCGACCTGCGCTTCGAGGAGGCCGCGCGCCTGCGCGACGAGCTCAAGCGCCTGCGCGAGACCGAACTCGCCATCGCCGACGACCCGCTGGCCCGGCAGGAGGCGGTGGAGGACCGCACCGGCGGGTTCAGGGGGGCGAAGAAGTATGGCTCGCGGGGGAATTTGCCGCCGTCACGGGCCGCTAAGCCCGGGTTGGATGCCATGGGGCCGGGGACGGACCGCGAGGTGCCGATGGGCGCCGAGGTGAGGAAAAAGGGCGGGGGCAAGCCGGGGAAGGGGTGGAGGGGGTGAAACAGTGACTATGTTGTCACTGCATCAGTCGGTACCAATCCCGAAGAGCCAATTTGAGTCGCAGGATTTCATCCTCCGACAATACACCGCAGTGGGCAATTGTTCCTCGCAGCAAGTTTAGAGACGACATCACCTTTTCCAGACCCTTTTTACTGTTAATTATAGGACCAAATATGTCGAAATTCGCCTTTATTATTTCTCCAAGCTCTCCGAATGTGATATAATCAAGCGGGTCAGTCGATCGAAGTGATACTCCCGCGTCCCGTTCCCGCGTTTTGTTGTTGTTAGCTGACAGTTTTACGGCTTCTGGAACGCAAGCGTCCCACCAGTTTTCGCCCCTCTCTTCGCTTAGTGTCTGCGATATAAGAGATCGTATATCGTTCTCAAGCATATAGAATATTTCATAGTATGCAGCCATTTCGGCTGCTCGGTCTCTTATCTTTGCATTGATCTGAGGGATGTATGGCTGCAGTAATGGATCGGTTTTCACTTCACGAGATAGCCGCTCTCTTGAGTGGGAGTGCGTGGAATTGAGCCTGTCGACTTCAATTTGAAGTACGGCATTGTTAAGTAGAAAGCTCCTGAGTTTTTCGATCATCGTTTATCTCAGGAGATTTTCACGAATGCTGCAAAATATAGAATTGAATACCTCAATATTTGTTGTCTCAGGTAAGATAATGTTGATCTGATAGGACAGTCCTATGCTGCTGTTCCCCCTATCGTTTGGGGGCGCTAGCACGCCCCCAAGATCCGTTTTTTCTGCGCGATCGTCTGAATTCTTCGCAGTAGTTCTACTTTCATCGGATTTGGCGACATATCCCGCGAACGTCCGGAACGTACCAACAATGGCTCGCAAGGTTGGGTCGCTCCGCTCTCGCCCGGTTATGTCCACCACGATGTCCGCAATATCCTTCTCCGATAGGTGCTGAGCGAACTCGCGACGTTTGAATATATCGGGAAACCCATTTCTAAGAGCAGCGAGTGCTGCTTCACTGCGATTGTTTTCCGTACGGAATTTCGAATAGGTATCAGTGGGCCTACCATCGGTTTCGGTAAAGCCAACGCGCTTCAATACAGCTAGAACAGCACGAAAGCTGCTGCTTTTAAAGCCCCAAACATCTCCAACGTAATCAATCGTCAACTTGTCGGGCCTTGAAGCCTCGATGATTTTATCAAGAACCGACTTCAATTGGTTTGGCGCATTGACGTAGCAAAGGCCATCTGGGATGTCGGCCTTTGGCACCTTTACCGCCTTTTTTGCGGCGTCCGTCGGTGGCGGTACAGCCTTCTGGGCATCTTTAGGCGACCCCGTCATCCCCCCCCTCCAGCGCTCGGACTGCTCTTCTTCTGCGATCTCGCTTCCGTGAACAATATAGCGCGCTCGCAGCGGTTGCATAGACCTCGTGTGCTCGCTCTCAATGAGATGGAGGATGCCTGACACCATGCCGATCCCCGGGATCGTCGGTGCGGGCATCGCCGTGGGCTTAGGATGATGAGGTGGGTGTCTCGCATGACGCCCGCCCAGCCGGACACCGCCACGCAAGACGCAACCGACCTCATCCTGAGGTGCGAGCCCCGGCGATGCGTCGACATCGTCCGGCGGCGAGCCTCGAAGGGCGCACTTCGCGAGGTGCAACCCGGCAGACGCTTCAGGGGATAACTCCGCCCCCCTCCCATCCTCCCCCTCCGCCCAACCCCCTGACCTCCCGCGCCTTTCCGCGCCGCCGCCCTCCCGCGCCCCGCAAACTTATCCCCACCCGCCAAACCTGCCGCATGCTTCCCGCACCTTCTGCCTCGTCGAGGCATCGTCCGGTGGTGCGGGCGATGGGGCGGAGGGGCGGTTCCGTCGCGCCGCGGGTCACCAGCCCGCGCGCGGGGGCGTCGCCGGGAGCACCGCCCCTTCGGGCCCCTGAGGCGCTGCCGCGCCGGGGGTGACCGTTGCGCGAGGAGCATCGCTAGGCGGGCGAGCAGGACCGGCGGGGCGTCAGCCTCGCCGGGGGCGGGGAGGCGGGCAACCGCCTTGTCCGTCCGGCACGGACCGTCGGGAGCCCAGGCCTCCCCCGTCGGTCGGCCCGGGAGGCGGCAGGGGCGAGCCCATGGCTCACTGGCCCCGCCCTCCTGAACCGCTCGCCCCGGACGCGCGGCCCGGATGACGACAAAAGCCGCGGTGAAGCGCCGTGAGGCGCGCCGGCTCGCGTGGGGGTCGTTTCCTGGGGTAAGGCCGGATGCTTTATCCGGGCCACCACCCGGATGCTTGATCCGGGCCACCCAACGAATTCCACGCGAGCCGGCGGGCTTCGGCATCGAAGTCCGGGCCCGCGGGGTGACCTGCGGGGCCAGGAGGCGCGTTCGCCTCCGCGCCTGACGGCGCTTCACCCCTCGCGCTTCCGACGGGAGCGCGGGGACCTGAGACGGGCAAACCCCGGCCTTCAAGGCGCGGGACCGGAGAGGCTTGGGCGGAGGGATGGCACCGACTTCAGGATCAGAACGGCAGACCCGGCAGGCCGCCTCACCTCCCCCCGGCGGGGGGAGGTCGACGCGCGCAGCGCGGCGGGAGAGGGGGAGCCTTCGCGGGGCCGGCCAAGCCCCCTCTCCCGGCCTGCGGCCGACCTCTCCCCGCCGGGGAGAGGTGGGATTTGCGCCTCGCCGGGCCGACGCCGCGGCCCGTCCCCCTCACCCGCCCGCTGGCGCGGGCACCCTTTCCCACGAGGGGAGAGGGTTTCCTGCGCCTGCCCGTGAGAACCTCCAGGAGGAGCCCATGACCCCCGACGAGCAGCGCGCCGTGCGCCGTCATCTCCACAGCGCCGAGGGCGCGCATCGCCTCTGCCGCCGCAAGGCCTGCCGCCGCGCCCGCTCCTGCCGGCTCGCCGATACCTGCGCCAGCCGGCTCTATGGGACCGGGGCCTGGCCCGGGGACGGCGAGCTCATGGCTTGTCGCCTCTCCTATCTGCTGGAGCTCGGCCGCCATTGGGACAAGCTGCCCCGCGCCCCCCACGCAAAACGGGGCCCGAAGGCCCCGTGACAGCACGTCTGTGCGCCTCGCCCTACGGGACGCGCGTCCGGCGCGTCACCGCGAAGTCGAGATTGCTCAGCGACAGGTCCATCGCCTGGCCCGCCGCATTGGTGGTGCGGCAGGACCAGCGGCCATCGGCCAGCGCCAGCGTGGTGCAGGGCGCAAAGCCCTCCGCCTTCAGCGCCAGGGCGATCATCCGCACCTCCTCGGAGGTGGCGGCGCGCGCCGGCAGGTCGTCGGCCAGCGCAGGGAGAGGATCAGCGGCGGCGAGGGCGGCGAGCAGGGCGAGGCTGCGCAGGGTCGCGGGACAGGCGCCCATGGCTCAGGCGCCCCGGCCGGGAACCGGCTCCAGCTCGCCCTCGCTGGCGATGCGCTCGAAGCTCTCGTCGGGGCTGCGGATGCGATACTGCATCCCGCCATTCTCGGAGGGGCGCAGGGCGATGACCTCGAAGGGCGCGGCCGGCGGCCGGCGCGAGCCATAGGGGATGACGAGCTTGACCATCGTGCCGACGGGATAGCGCGGGCCGGCGACGACGCTCACCGCATCGGTGGTGGTCCAGTCGTGGTCGCAGGCCGAGCAATGCCAGTCGTGCTCGATGGCGCGGGCGGTGCGGTTTCGCGAGCGCACCGGGGCGATGGGCAGCGGGCTGCCGCAGGCCGGGCAGCCGCCGGTGCGGTCGCCGGCGCCGGTCGGGACGACGCGGACCTTGCCGGTGGCAGGGGCCGCGGCGACGGGATGGAAGAGCGCCTCGGCGGCGCGCCATTGCTGGCGCTGGACGGCGGCGGGGCGGTGCTGGGTGGTCGTGGCCATGGGAAACCTTTCGCGCCGGGGCGCGGGACGAGGGCGCTCCGCTGCCGGGGGATCCGGCGGCAGGCGGGAGGCGATGCGGGCTGTCGGGCGTCGGGCCGGGCGCGTGAGGCGCGGGGCGTCGGGCGGCGAGAAACCGGTCGGGCGGTCCTGCGGCACGCGAAAGACGCGGGACTGGGCGGCAGGGGGACGGCGGGGCGGGCCCACGCGTCGCAGGCGGCATCATGCGCCCTCGCGCCGCTTTCTCCTAGCGATTGTTTTGGGGGCGGCCGGGAGAGGGGCCCCGGAACGCAAAACGGGGCCCGAGGGCCCCGTTCCGGAAATCAGCGCGGGCGCGAAGGCCTCACTCCTTGTCGGAGCGGTCCTGGCGCTCGGCGATACGGGCCGACTTGCCGCGGCGATCGCGCAGGTAATAGAGCTTCGCGCGACGGACCTTGCCGCGGCGGACCAGCTTGATCGAGTCGATCGACGGGGAGTGCACCGGGAAGACGCGCTCGACGCCCTCGCCATAGGAGATCTTGCGGACGGTGAAGCTCTCCATCAGGCCGCCGCCGGAGCGGGCGATGCAGACGCCCTCATAGGCCTGGACGCGGGTGCGGTCGCCTTCGCGGACCTTCACGTTGACGATGACGGTGTCGCCGGGGGCGAATTCGGGGATCTTCTTCTCGCCGAGGACGCGGGCGGCTTCTTCAGCCTCGAGGGTCTGGATGAGGTTCATCGGGTCAATCCTTGTGGCCGGGCTTGGCCGGCATCTTGTTGGTCTTGGTTCCGAGGATGGGCTTGGGATGCAGGCCCGCCGGAAGGCGGCTCGATAGTCGAAATGGGAGGGATTGTCACGCGGATTCTGACGCGAGGGGAGGGATTAGGAGAAGACTTGGGTCCCTGAGTTTCCTGACCCGTCATGCCCGGGCAAAGGCGGCCTTTGGCCGCCGTCATGTGTGAGGAACGCTGAGGCGGAGCCTCGGCTATGCCGGGCATCCACGACTTGACCACTGCCGTCTCAAGTCGTGGATGCCCGCCACAAGGGCGGGCATGACGCGGAGAGGGCGCAGGCTTCTCGACCAGGGCCCGCCGGCGCTGGCCTCAACCCTGCTTCTTCGCCCAGAGGTCCGGCCGGCGCTCCCGCGTGATCCGCTCGGCCTCGGCCCGCCGCCACTTCGCAATCTTGGCATGGTCGCCGGAGACCAGAACCTCGGGGATCGGCCGTCCCTCGAAGAGCTGCGGGCGGGTGTAGTGCGGATATTCGAGCAGGCCGGTCTCGAAGCTCTCCTCCGAGCCGCTCTCGGCATGGCCCATGACGCCGGGGAGGAGCCGCACCACGGCGTCGAGCAGCACCAGCGCGCCGAGCTCGCCGCCGGAGAGGATGTAGTCGCCGATGGAGACTTCCTGGAGCCCACGGGCCTCGATGACGCGCTCGTCGACGCCCTCGAACCGGCCGCAGAGGATCACCGCGCCGGGGCCCGCCGCAAGTTCGCGCACTTGGGTCTGGGTGAGGGGCCGCCCGCGCGGCGACATGAAGAGCCGGGGCCGCGGGTCGCCCTCGGGGGAGGCGTGGTCGATGGCGCGGGCCACCACGTCGGCCTTCATCACCATGCCGGGCCCGCCGCCCGCCGGCGTGTCGTCCACGGCGCGGTGCTTGCCGGTGGCGAAGTCACGCAGGAGGTGGGTCTCGAGGGCCCAGGCCTCGCCCAGCGCCCGCCCTGCCAGCGACAGGCCGAGGGGCCCTGGGAACATCTCGGGGAAGAGCGTGATGACCGAGGCGCGGAACATGGCGCCTCAGTCGCGGTCTTCGGGGTCGCGCGGCGTATCCTCGAGCAGGCCCGGCGGCGGGTCGATGACGAGCTTGCCCGCCGCGATGTCCACCACCGGCACCACCGCCTTGGTGAAGGGGATCATCACCGCCTTCTGGCCCTTGCGCGCCACGTCGATGACGTCGCCCGCGCCGAAGTCGAAGATCGCCGTCACCGTGCCGACGGCCTCGCCGGCGGTGGTCTCGACCTTCAGGCCGATGAGGTCGGCGTGGAGGAACTCGTCCTCGCCGTCCGCGGGCGGGATGCGGTCACGCGGCACGAAGAGCTGGAGATTGGTCACCGCCTCCGCCGCGTCGCGGTCCTTGAGCTCGGCGACGCGGGCGATCAGCACCTCGCCGGCGGGCCGCAGCGACTGGATGGTGAACAGGCGGCCGTCGCGGGACTGCAGCGGCGAGTAGTCGCCGATGGCGGCGGGGTCCTGGGTGTAGGACTTGACGCGCACCTCGCCGCGCACCCCGTGCGGGGCGCCGAACTTGGCGACGAGGACGAGGTCGGTGGACATGGGGCCTCGGTGAGATGGGCTGTGATGAGGCGGGGATGCGTCCTTCGGCGCCCGTCGCACGCGGCGGGCCTCGAAGGACGCAAGCGCCCTCCGCGATGGCGGAGGGCGGGAGCCGGCGAGGTCGCCCCCGCCGGCGGGATCATCAGGCCTCGGCGGACTCGCCGGCCTTCTGGGCCTTCGCGGCGGCACGCTCCTCGGCGCGCTTGCCGGGCTTCGCCTTCTCCGGGTTGTTGCGCGGGGCGCGCTTCAGCAGGCCCTCGGCGTCGAAGAAGCGGGCGACGCGGTCGGTCGCCTGCGCGCCCTTGGCGAGCCAGGCCTTGGCGGCCTCGACGTCGATCTCGTAGCGCTTCTGGTCCTTGCCGAGCATCGGGTTGTAGGTGCCGATCTTCTCGATGAAGCGGCCGTCGCGCGGGGCGCGGGCGTCGGCAACGACGATCTGGTAGAACGGGCGCTTCTTGGTGCCGCGGCGGGCGAGGCGGATCTTGAGCGACATGGGATACTCCGGTGGGTCGTTCGTGATGGGAGGGTGAGGGGCCGGCTATTTCTTCTTGCCGAAGGGGAAGCCGGGAAGGCCGGGAAGCTTGGGGCCGCCGCCAAGGCCGGGGAAACCCGGGGGCAGTCCGCCCGGCATTCCGGGAGGCAGCGACGGCATCTTGTCGGGCAGCCCGCCGGGCATCTTCTGCTGAAGCTCGGCGAGCATTTCCGGCGTCGGCTGCGGCATGCCGCCGCCGAGCCCGAACATGTTGGCGAGGCCCGCCATGGGGCCGCGCTTTCCCTGGGCGCCGCCCATGGCCTTCATCATGTCGGCCATGCCACGGTGCATCTTCAGGAGCTTGTTGACGTCCTCCGGCTGGGTGCCGGAGCCGCGGGCGATGCGACGGCGACGCTTGCCGTCGATCTCCTTGGGGTTGCGGCGCTCCCAGGGGGTCATGGCGTGGATGATGGCGCGCTGGCGCTTGATCACCTTGTCGTCCATGGCGCCGGAGATCTGCTTCTGCATGTTCTTGACGCCGGGCAGCATGCCCATCAGGCCCTGCATGCCGCCGATCTTCAGCATCTGGTCGAGCTGGTCGCCGAGGTCGTCCAGGTTGAACTGGCCCGACTGCATGCGCTTGGCGATCGCCATGCCCTTTTCGGCATCGATCGATTCCGCGGCCTTCTCGACGAGCGAGACGATGTCGCCCATGCCGAGGATGCGGCCGGCGATGCGCTGGGGATGGAAGTCCTCGAGGCCATCCATCTTCTCGGAGGTGCCGAGCAGCTTGATCGGCTTGCCGGTGACGGCGCGCATGGAGAGCGCCGCGCCACCACGGCCGTCGCCGTCGACGCGGGTGAGCACGACGCCGGTGACATTGACGCGGCCGGTGAAGGAGCGGGCAACGTTGACGGCGTCCTGACCGGTGAGGCTGTCGACGACCAGCAGCGTCTCGTGCGGCCGGGCGACCTTCTCGACCTCGGCCACCTCGATCATGAGGGCCTCGTCGACATGGGTGCGGCCGGCCGTGTCGAGCATGACGACGTCGAAGCCGCCGAGGCGGCCCGCCTCGATGGCGCGGCGGGCGATCTGCACCGGCGTCTGGCCGGCGACGATGGGAAGGGTCTCGACGCCGATCTGCTTGCCGAGGACGGCAAGCTGCTCCATCGCCGCGGGGCGACGGGTGTCGAGGGAGGCCATCAGCACCTTCTTCTTCTGCTTGTCGAAGAGGCGCTTGGCGATCTTGGCGGTGGTGGTGGTCTTGCCCGAGCCCTGCAGGCCGACCATCAGGATGGGCACCGGCGGCACGGCCTGGAGGTCGATGGCGACGCCCTCGGAGCCGAGCGTGTCGACGAGCGTGTCGTGGACGATCTTCACGACCATCTGGCCGGGGGTCACCGACTTGATGACTTCGGCGCCGATGGCGCGGTCACGCACCTTGTCGGTGAAGGAGCGCACGACCTCGAGCGCGACATCCGCCTCGAGCAGGGCGCGGCGCACCTCGCGCATCGCCTCCTGGACGTCGGCTTCGCTCAGCGCGCCGCGGCCCTTGAGGCGGTCGAGGATGCCGGACAGTCGTGTCGACAGGCCTTCGAACATGATCGCTCCAACCAGCATTTCCGGGGGACCCCGAAAATGGTCCCGGGCACCGCGGACCGCAACGCATTTAGCGCCCGAGGGCGCATCCTGCGCTGTCGGGCGGGAGCCTCCGGGGTCTGGCCCCGGTCGGCAGGCTGGGTCTCGGATGAACGAGAGTGCGGTGGCGATAGAGCGGCAGGCGCGGAAAGTCAAGGAAAGGGCAGGAGATCGGCCGGTCAGCCGTCAATCGTCTGACGGATCCCAAGCGTAGCCCTCGTCAACGCTTGCGAACTGACGGATCAGCGGCTCGTCAAAGCCGAACGTCTCGTAGCAGTAGTCATTGCCAGGGAAACAAAAATGACGGGGAGGCCGGCGAGCCCTAATCTCCGGGTTCCGGAGCATCGGATGATGACCCGGGATCGCAGCAATCAATCGCGATGAGTGGGCATGTCTGATGTAGGTGGGTTGCCACCCATCGCCGTGGCCTGCGGTCGAATACAGCATCTCTTCGACGGCCAGATAAATGTCGCACAAGATGGAGATGCCAAAAGCGGGCGCTACCGGATGTGCGAGCCCGGTTGCATGGATAGACGAGCCGATATTGTCGATGACCAGGAGATGGAGCTTGCCCTCTGATTGTCCCTTGTTGATCGCAAACGGATCTCTAATCCCGTCAATGATCGAGGGATAAGGCTGCCATTGGAGATGTGGATCTGGGAACATGAGATCCGATGTATCTGACCGACGGAACTGCGATAGACATAGGTGAGGCGGATGAAGAACACGTAAGTCTTTCTTCAGCCAAGACCGCGTGACATGGCGCCTTATCTCCAGTTCACCCGCCGATGCCGTGATCGAGCATCCGCCCCGTCAGCCTCTCGTAGCCCGCGCGGCACGACTCCGAGCCCGGGCACGTGGCGACAACGATCATCGGTATCACCACCAGAACGCCCGCGGCCAGCACGGCCGCGGCGAGGCCGATGCGGCTCGTGCGCGGCCTGAGGATCGCAAGGCCAGCGATCACCAGCGCCTGCACGACGCAGAGCGCCAGGAGCCATCGCCTGAGGCCCACGGTCTCCTGCTCCCAGACGGTGAGGTGACCGTCGGGGAAGCCGACCATGGCGAGGCTCGACCATTCGGCGAGCGCGAGGACGAGGCAGGCGAATGCCCAGAGGAGGGCGAGGATGCGGGTGAATGTCATGGCGCCCTTCTGCCCCGCTCGCGCTGCCGGCATTTGTCACGGCGCGGTTGCCTGTCCGATCATCCGGAAAGATTCGGCGCGCAAGCCAGCAAAGCGCCGGGCCGATGGAAGCCGCCTTGGAAACCTCGCTTTACCTGCCCGTCAAAACCTATCTGGAAGGCCTCGGCTTCACCGTGAAGGGCGAGGTGATGGGCTGCGACCTCGTCGCGCTCTCGGACGGCGAGCCGGTGGCGGTGGTGATCGGCGAGCTCAAGCAGAGCTTCACCCTCGACCTCGTGCTGCAGGCGGTGGACCGCGCAGCGGCGGCCGACGAGGTCTGGCTGGCGGTCAAGGCCTCGACCCGCGGCAAGGGCCGCGAGCGCGACCGGCGGGTGCTGAAACTCTGCCGGCTCTGCGGCTTCGGGCTCCTGACCGTGCTGCCCATGGGCGGCGTCGAGGTGCTGGTGGAGCCGGTGCCCTGGTCGCCGCGCCGCGATGCCAAGCGCCGCTCGCGCCTTGTTGCCGAACACCGCCGCCGCCGCGGCGATCCGGCGACCGGGGGCTCCACCCGCAAGCCGATCATGACCGCCTATCGCCAGCGCACGCTGGCCATGGCGCAGGCGCTGTCCGGCGGGCCACAGCGACCGCGCGACCTGAAAGACCTGGCCCCGGACGCGCCGGCCATCCTCACCCGCAACGTCTATGGCTGGTTCGAGCGCGTCGACCGCGGCCTCTATGGTCTCTCGGCGGCCGGCCACGAGGCGCTGGCGGCCTGGCGCGCCCACCCTTCGGCCGCCGGCCTGTTCGAGGCTGCGGCCGAGCCGCTCTGACCCTCGGCGCCCACGCCATCGTGTTCACCCGTGATTGGCCGCGACCGGACCCGCATGGGCTGTTCGGCGTTGTCTTGCCGTGACCGAAAGGAGGCTTCCGATGTTCAACGCCCTGACCCGCACCGCCCTTTTGGCTTTTGCGGTCTCGCTGTCGCCGATGCTTCCAGCCGGAGCGGAGACCGACCGGCCCGTGACCGCTGAGGAGATGCGCCAGATCGAGGCAGTCCTGCGGCGGGAGGGCTTCACCCAATGGAAGAAGGTCGAATTCGACGATGGCCGTTTCGAGGTGGACGACGCCGTAGCTGCTGACGGCCGTCGTTACGACGTCAAACTCTCTGGCGTGGATTTCACCATTGTCGCGCGCGACCCGGAGGATTGAGGCCTCAGCCGCGCCGGCAGACCTGGGCGAGATCGGCGAAGCTCCTGGCGATGGCCTCTTCCGAGCGGGCGATCATCCGCCGTCCGCCGGCGCTGACGCAGTCCCAGCGGAAGCCGGCGCGCCGGGCGAGCGAGCGGCGGAACTCCGCGGCCAGCACATTCATGCTTTGCGGCGAGACGCAGCCGGCCGCGGTGCGCCGGAACCGCGCCTCGAGGCGTGGCGGCCGCCCGCAGGCCTTCAGGAAGGTTTCCAGCAGTGCATAGGAATCAACGCGCCGCATCACCTCGCCGCGCTGGTGCTCGGTGAGCATGTCGAGGCTGTAGCCGCCCGACTGGGCCGCGGCGGGGGTCGTCGCGACAGGCGCGAGCGCGAGGAGGCCGGCGAGACAGGCGATGGGGAGGAGGGAGAATCGGCGCATGACGGGGGACGAACGAGGCAGCGGTACTCTAGCGCCGCCGTGCCCCTCGGCAAGCTGCCGACTTGACGCGAGCCCGCCCCTCCGCCACGCCTCGCAGGGTCCGCATTCAGTCCATCGGCTCGCCCATGTCCTCATCCCTTCTCGACCAGCGCCTCGCCGCCGCCGCGCGCCTCGTCGAGGCCGAGCTCGAACGCCTGCTCGCCGATGCGCTTCAGCCGGACGAGCTCGACCGGCCGCAGCGGCTGCTGGCCGCCATGCGCCATGCGGTCCTGGCCGGCGGCAAGCGGCTGCGGCCCTTCCTCGTCATCGAGAGCGCCGCGCTCTTTGGCGTCGCGCCCGAGAAGGCCGTCGCGGCCGCCGCGGCGCTGGAACTCGTCCATTGCTACTCGCTCGTCCATGACGACCTGCCGGCCATGGACGACGACGACCTGCGCCGTGGCCGGCCGACCGTCCACCGCGCCTATGACGAGGCGACCGCCATCCTCGTCGGCGATGCGCTGCAGACGCTCGCCTTCGAGGTCATGGGCGGCGCCTCCCATGACGATCCGGCTGTCAGGGCCGAACTCACGGTGCTGCTCGCCCGCGCCTCGGGGCTCGGCGGCATGGCCGGCGGGCAGATGCTGGACCTCGCGGCGGAAGGCCGTTTCGACGGCGGCGCGCCGCTGGTCCTCGCCGAGGCCGAGATCCGCCGCCTTCAGGCGATGAAGACTGGCGCGCTCATCCGCGTCGCCTGCCTTGCCGGCGCCGTGCTCGGCCGGGCGGATGCGGCGAAGCGGCAGGCCCTCGTTGCCTATGGCGAGACGATCGGCCTCGCCTTCCAGATTGCCGACGACCTCATCGACCTCGAAGGCGATGCGGCCCGCGCCGGCAAGGCTACCGGCAAGGACGCCGCGAAGGGCAAGGGCACCCTCGTTTCGCTGCGTGGCGCCGACTGGGCCCGCGACGAACTGACGCGCCTCGTCGCCGCGGCCGCGACCCATCTCGCGCCCTTCGGCAGCGCTGCCGCGACACTGGACGCCACCGCGCGCTTCATTGCCGAACGCGAGGTGTGAGGCGGGCGGCAGCCTCCCGCCCGATTGCCTTGACTCGCCTGTGGCACATCACCAGCATCGCCGCTTCTTTTTGCGGCCAGGGGTTTGGGCGATGCAATTTTTCTCCACACGGCGGGTTTTGGCGGCTGTTGTCGGTCTCGCTCTGGCGCTGGGTCTGGGCTCCGCTGCCGAAGCCCAGAAGCGGCAGAACACCATCCGCTTCGCCTATGACCAGGTGCCGGAGAACATCGACCCCTATTTCAACAATGTCCGCATCGGCGTCATCATCGCCCATCAGGTCTGGGACACGCTGATCTACCGCGATCCCAAGACCAACGAATACAAGGGCCAGCTCGCCACCGCCTGGCGCTGGATCGACGAGAAGACCCTCGAACTCGACCTGCGTCGTGGCGTGAAGTTCCACAACGGCGCCGAGTTCACCGCCGACGACGTGGTCTTCACGCTGAACTTCGTGGCGAACCCCGCCAACCGCTCCACCACCCAGTCCAACGTCAACTGGATCGACCGCGTCGAGAAGATCGACGCCCACAAGGTCCGCATCATCACCAAGCGGCCCTTCCCGGCGGCGATCGAATATCTCGCCGGGCCCATCGTCATCCACCCCGCGGCCTACTACCAGCAGGTGGGGCCGAAGGGCATGAACGAGAAGCCGGTGGGCTCCGGGCCCTACCGCGTCGTTGACCATCAGATCGGCCGCTCCGTCACCCTGCAGCGCAATCCCGACTATTTCCGCGACGGCCCGAAGCCGCAGCCGCAGATCGAGCGCATCGTCATCCGCTTCATCCCCGACCGGCAGACGCAGGTCGCCGAGATGCTGTCGGGCGGCCTCGACTT
The DNA here is from genome assembly GCF_003046185.1 of Phreatobacter oligotrophus. Classification (NCBI taxonomy): domain Bacteria; kingdom Pseudomonadati; phylum Pseudomonadota; class Alphaproteobacteria; order Hyphomicrobiales; family Phreatobacteraceae; genus Phreatobacter; species Phreatobacter oligotrophus. The sequence continues at coordinate 651,411 of NZ_PZZL01000002.1, read as the reverse complement.
CATCATGAACATCGCGCCCGACCAGGCGCAGCAGATGCGCGCCGTGCCGACGCTGCAGATCGTCTCCGGCGGCACGATGCGCATCGTGTTCCTGAACTTCGCCACCACCGAGAACTCGCCGGCGCCGCAGCTGCGCGATCTGCGCGTGCGCCGCGCCATCGCCCATGCCATCGACCGGCAGACCATGGCGCGTCAGCTCGTCGGCGAGGGCTCGCAGGTCATCAACGCCATCTGCTTCCCCTCGCAGTTCGGCTGCGATGCCTCGCAGGCACCCGTCTACGAGTACGACCCTGGCAAGGCACGCGCTCTCCTCGCCGAGGCCGGCTTCCCCAATGGCTTCGACATCGACCTGCACTCCTACCGCGAGCGCAACCAGGCCGAGGCGATGATCAACTATCTGCGCGCCGTCGGCATCCGCGCCACCCTGCGCTTCGGCCAGTACGCGGCGATGCGCGAGCAGATCCGCGCCAACCGCGCCGGCATGGCCCACCAGACCTGGGGCTCGTTCTCGATCAACGACACCTCGGCCTCGACGCCGGTCTATTACAAGGGTCTCGACGACGACATCTCGCGCGATCCGAAGGTCATCGAGCTGCTCGAGCGCGGCGACACCGTCACTGATCCGCAGCAGCGCATCGCCGCCTATCGCGAGGCCCACAGGATCATCGGCGAGCAGGTCTATTCGGTGCCGCTCTACAACCTCGTGACCTTCTACGCCGCCTCGCGCGACCTCGAATTCGCCGCCTATCCGGACGAGCTGCCGCGCTTCTGGGAGATGCGCTGGAAGTGAGGCCTTGATCCGGCCGTGGCGGCAGCGCCCCGGCCGGATCGGCAATCCCGGGGCCCGCATCCATGTTCACCTACACGCTCAAGCGCCTCGCCCTCGCCGCCCTCGTGGCGCTGACGGTTTCGGCGCTCTCCTTCGTGCTGCTGCGCCTGTCCGGCGACGTCGCCATCGCCATCGCCGGCGAGGGCGCCCGCGCCGAGGACATCGCCGCCGTGCGCCAGCAATACGGCCTCGATCGGCCGCTCATCATCCAGTACCTCGACTGGCTCGGCCGCACCCTTACCGGCGATTTCGGCCAGTCGCTCTATTTCCGCACGCCCGTCTTCGGGCTCATCGTCGACAAGATCCAGACGACGCTGATCCTCGCCCTCGCGGCGATCCTCTTCGCGCTGTCGCTCTCCATCCCCCTCGGGGTCATGGCGGCGGTCTGGCAGAACTCCTGGATCGACCGGCTCTGCCTCTGGATCGCCGTGGCGGGACAGGCGCTGCCCAATTTCTTCTTCGCGCTCTGCCTCATCATGGTCTTCTCCATCGGCCTCGGCTGGCTGCCGGTCTCCGGCACCGATGGCTGGGAGAATTTCATCATGCCGACGGTGGCGCTCGGCTACTACGTGACGCCGCCCTTCATGCGCCTTGTCCGCGCCGGCATGATCGAGGTGCTGAACGCCGACTATATCCGCACGGCGCGCGCCAAGGGCCTGCCGTCCTCGACGGTCATCATCCGCCACGGCCTGCGCAACGCCCTGGTGCCGGTGGTGGCGCTCACCGCCGTCCAGCTCGGCTTCCTGCTCGGCGGCTCCATCGTCATCGAGACGGTCTTCGCCCTCGACGGCCTCGGCTACCTCGCCTACCAGGCCATCGCCCAGAAGGACTTTCCGGTGATCCAGGCGGTGCTGATGCTGCTCTCGGTCGGCTATGTCGTGCTGACGCTTGCGGCCGACCTCGTCAATGCGTGGATCGACCCCAGGATCCGGGTGGGCTGACATGAGCGACATCGTCCAGATCCCCCCGGTCGTCGCCGCCGTCGCCCCGTCGCGCTTCCGCCGCCGCGTGCTGAAGCACAAGGGCCTGCTGATCGGCTCGGGCATCTTCGCCATCATCGTGCTCATGGCCCTGCTGGCGCCCTTCGTGTCGCCGCACGACCCCTATGCCCAGGACCTCACCAACCGCCTCGTGCCACCCGTCTGGTACGAGCGCGGCAGCTGGCTCCATCCGCTCGGCACCGACAATCTCGGCCGCGACTATCTCTCGCGCATGCTCTACGGCGCGCAGATCTCGCTGCTCATCGGCATGTCGGTGATGGTGATCTCCGGCCTGATCGGCACGGCCCTCGGCCTCGCGGCGGGCTATTTCGGCGGTCGCATCGACCTGATCGTCACCTTCGTCATCACCACGCGCCTGGCTCTGCCCGTGGTGCTGGTGGCGCTCGCCGTGGTGGCGATGGTCGGCGGTACGCTCGGCATCGTCATCGCCGTGCTGGGACTCCTCAAATGGGACCGCTTCGCCGTCGTCATGCGCTCGGCGACGCAACAGGTGCGCTCGCTCGACTATGTGGAGGCAGCACGTGCGTCGGGCGCGAGCCAGCTGCGCATCATCCTGCGCGAGGTGCTGCCCAACGTGCTGCCGCATCTCATCGTCGTCGGCACGGTCGAGGCGGCGAGCGCCATCCTGCTGGAGGCGGCGCTCTCCTTCCTCGGTCTCGGCGTCCAACCGCCGCTGCCCTCCTGGGGGCTGATGATCTCGGAAGCGAAGAACTTCATGTTCTTCTCCTTCTGGCTCATCGCCATCCCCGGCTCGGCGCTCGCCCTCCTGGTGCTAGCCATCAACATGATCGGCGACGGCCTGCGCGACGTGACGGCCCCCGACAGCCGGTCGTGATCGCGCCCTGCCGCGCATGACACACATTCCACACCGCCGTGGCGAAACCGCGCCGCGGCGGTAATCTGCCGCTGCTATCCCTCGCGAAGAGCTTTGCCATGACCCGCGCCGCCGCCGTTGCCGCCGCCCACCAGATGTTCGACGACGGCAGCCTCAAGGCGATCTTCGCCCGCCGCATCGCGATCCCCACCGAGAGCCAGAACCCCGCCCGCGCGCCGGACCTCGCCCGCTACCTCACGGCGGAGATGCAGCCCTCGCTGGAATCGATGGGCTTCACCTGCCGCATCCTCACCCATCCCAACGCCAAGGGGCCCTTCCTCCTCGCCGAGCGGATCGAGGACCCGGCCCTCGTCACCGTGCTCGGCTATGGCCATGGCGACGTCATTGCCGGCCTCGAGGGCCAGTGGAAGGACGGCCGCGACCCCTGGACGCTCGATGACACGGGCGAGCGCTGGTACGGCCGCGGCGTCGTCGACAACAAGGGCCAGCACGCCATCAACATCGAGGCGCTGCGCTGCGTGCTGAAGACGCGCGGCAAGCTCGGCTTCAACGTCCGCTACCTCATCGAGATGGGCGAGGAGGTCGGCTCCGCCGGCCTCCACGATCTGGCCCGCGACAACCGCGAGCTCTTCCTCGCTGACCTGCTGATCGGCTCGGACGGCCCGCGCATGACCGCCGAACGCCCGACGCTCTGCCTCGGCTCGCGCGGCGGCTACCGCATCGACCTCGAGATCAAGGCGCGCGAGGGCGGCCACCATTCCGGCAACTGGGGCGGCCTCCTGTCGAACCCCGGCGTGCGCCTCGCCCACGCTATCTCCACCATCATCGGCCCGACCGGCCAGGTCCGCGTCCACGAACTCCTGCCGAAGGAGATGCCGGAATCGGTGAAGCGCGCGCTGTCCGACATCGAGCCGGCGAGCATTCCCGGCGGGCCGCAGATCGACCCCTGGTGGGGCGAGCCGGGCTTCACCCCGGCCGAGAAGGTCTATGGCTGGAACACCTTCGAGGTGCTGGCCTTCGGCTGCGGCGACATCGGCAATCCGCAGAATGCCGTGCCGCCCTCGGCCAAGGCGGTCTGCCAGATCCGCACCGTCGTCGGGTCCGAGCCCGAGGGCTTCATCCCCGCCATCAAGCGGCACCTCATCCGCCACGGCTTCCCCGATGTCGAGGTCTCCTCCGGCCGCGACGCCTCCTTCAAGGCGACCCGCACCGACCCCGACCATCCCTGGGTGCGCTGGGCCGCGGCCTCCATCGCCGAGACCACCGGCAAGAAGCCGGCGGTCATCCCCAATGCCGGCGGTTCCCTGCCGAACGACGTCTTCGCCGAGATCATCGGCATGCCGACGATCTGGGTGCCGCATTCCTATCCCGGCTGCTCCCAGCACGCCCCGAACGAGCATGTACCCTCGGCGCTGGTGCGCGAGGCCATCGGTCTCATGGCCGGCCTCTACTGGGACCTCGGCGAGGGCAAGCATCCGCCGCTGGCGCGCTGAGGGAGGCGAGGGCGATGACGCAGGAGCGGGTCGACGTCGCCATCGTTGGCGGCGGCATGGTCGGCATGGCGACAGCGCTTGCCTGCCGCGAACGCGGGCTGTCGGTCACCGTCGTCGATCCCGGCGGCATCCGCGAGGCGGCGAGCTACGGCAATGCTGGCGTCATCTCGCGCGGCTCGATCATTCCTGTCGCCGGTCCTGGCATCCTCAAGAAACTGCCGCGCTATGCGCTGAACCGCGAAGTCGCCATGCGGGTCGACTACGGTTCGCTGCTGGCCGTGGCGCCCTGGCTCATCGCCTTCCTGCGCCGCTGCAATGAGGCCTCCCTCCGCGAGGCCGCCGCCGCCCTCGACCCGCTCTGCGCGGCTGCCTATGACGAGCACTGGCGCATTGCCGGCGAGATCGGCGCCCGGGACCTGATCCAGCGCCGCGGCTGGGTGAAGCTCTATCGCAGCGACGCCGCCTTCGAGGGCTCCGCCCTGGAGCGCGAGCTTCTCAGCCACCACAAGATCGCCTTCGAGGTGATCGATGGCGCCGAGTTGCCGCAGTTCGAGCCGGCGCTGAAGCGGCGCTATGCGAAGGCGGTCTGGCATACCGAGACCGGATCGGTCCGCGATCCCGGCGGGCTGGTGCAGGCCTATGAGGCCGCCGCCCGCCACCGCGGCGTCACCATCCTCGCCGGCCGCGCCCGCACGGTGGTGGACGATGCGGAGGGCGCCCGCATCGATCTGGAGGGCGGCGGTGCGGTCACGGCCCGCACGGTCGTCATCGCCGCGGGAGCTGCCGCCCATGACCTCACCCGCACCATGGGCTACCGGCTGCCGCTGGCCGCCGAGCGCGGCTATCACCGCCACTTCGTCGATGCCGGCGAGCACAAGCTCTCAAGGCCCATCCACGACACCGGCGGCTCCTATGTCGTCTCGCCGATGAATGCCGGTCTGAGGCTTCTCTCCGGCGTCGAGCTCGCCCGCCGCGATGCGCCGCCGAACCTCACCCAGATCACCGCCGTCGAGGCCGACGCCCGCCAGACCCTCGCCATGGGCGAGACGGTGGAAGAGACGGCCTGGCACGGGTCCCGCCCCTCGACGCCGGACGGGCTACCGGTTATCGGCCGCGCGCCGCGGCACCGCAACGTCGTCTTCGCCTTCGGCCATGGCCATATCGGCCTGTCCACAGGCCCGATCACTGGGCGCCTCGTCGCCGAGATCGTCATCGGCGCGCCGGTGAGCTTGCCCATCGCGCCCTTCTCGCCGGGCCGGTTCTAGAGGTTTCCGCGCGTTGCGTTCCTGTTGCCCGCCAATCGCCCGTTGCCAGCGACCGGCAGCTGGATACAGTTGGGATACAGGCGGGCGAGACGACCCGCGGACCAGAGGTGTGAGACCATGTTCAAGCGAATGATCGCAGCGGCCGGCATGGCCGCGGCTCTGGTGGCGGGTGCCATGGCACCGGCGACCGCGCAGACCGTCGAGTGGCGCGGCGGATCCATCGGCGGCGGCTGGTACACGATCGTGTCGGGTGCCGCCAAGCTGCTCGAGGACAAGGTCCCGGGGCTCACCATCAAGGCGGTGCCCGGCGGCGGCGCGGCCAATCCGGTCGCCGTGCAGCAGGGGCAGGCGCAGCTCGCCATGTCCATCGACATCTTCGCGTCCATGGCGGCGACGGGCACCGGCACCTATCAGGGCCGTCCGCTGGCCGACAAGCTGCGCATGATCGGCCAGTCCTTCGGCGATACGCCCTATCATTTCATCCGCGCGCCGGGCCAGACCATGGACATTCCGACGCTGTTCCGCGAGGGGCGCAACATCCGCTTCGGCGGCGCCAACAACGGTGCGACCGACGAGATCGCCCTGCGCTGGCTGCTCGCCGTCTATGGCCAGACCTATGACAGCCTGCGGGCCCGCGGCTGGCGCTTCCAGCTCGCGGCCTACGGCGATCTCGCCAGCGCCTATCGCGACGGCCAGCTCGACTATGCCTTCTTCGCCCTCGGCCTGCCGGGCTCGGCCGTGGTCGACATGGCGACGGGCCGCGACGGCGAGCTTCTCGACATCCCGCAGGACGTGATGGACGCCTTCAAGCAGCGCCATGGCATGGGTTCCGGCGTCATCCCCGGCGGCACCTATCCGCGCTTCCACGGCAACCGCGAGGTCAAGACGCTGGTCATGGCGACGACGCTGGTCACCTCGACCGACGTCTCCGAGGACATCGTCTACAAGATCACCAAGGCCATCTGCGAGAACGTCGCCGAGCTGCCGCGCATCCACGGCTCCCTGAAGGACTATCGCTGCGAGACGGCCATCGCCAACCGTCCGGTGCCGGTCCATCCCGGTGCGCTGCGCTACTACCGCGAACGCGGCTGGGTGCAGGGCTGACGCCACGATCAGACAAGGCCCGGGCACCTGCCCGGGCCTTTCGCCTTTTGGGGCCTCATGGCCCGACTGGGATAATGCGCCATGCGTGACCTGAAAGGGCCGGTCTTCTGGCTCGCCGCGGCCGTTGCCGTGCTCGCCTCGCTCTTCCACCTGTGGACAGGTGGCTTCGGCTTCCTCGAACCGCGCGAGCAGAGGTCGATCCACCTCCTCATCCTGCTGCCGCTGGCCTTCATCCTCTATCCCGCAACGGAACGCTCGCCCAAGAACCGGCCGAGCCTCGTCGACTGGCTCCTGTCGGCTCTCGCCATCCTGCCGAGCTTCTATTCCTTCACCTGCGCCAATGGCGGGCCCTACTGCTCCTCGGTCATCAACCTGCGCTTCGAGACGGTCGATCCGGTCTCGCCCGTCGAGCTGGTCTTCGGCATCATCGCCATCGTCCTCGTCGTCGAGGCCTTGCGCCGCGCGGTGACGCCGGTCCTGGCCGGCCTCGTCAGCGTCGGCATCCTCTACCTCTTCGTCACCGAATACATGCCGGGCGTCCTGCATTTCCGCGACATTCCCGCGACGCAGATCGTCGAGACGATGTACCTGTTCAACTCGAACGGCATCTACGGCTCGATCACCGGCATCTCCGCCACGATGGTGGCGATGTTCATCATCTTCGGCGCCTTCATCGAGGGCTCCGGCGTCGGCATGCTCTTCCACAATCTCGGCATGAAGGTCGCGGGCCGGCAGGCCGGCGGTCCCGCCAAGGTCGAGGTCGTCTCCTCCGCCATGTTCGGCACGATCTCGGGATCATCGGTGGCCAATGTCTTCGCCACAGGCTCCTTCACCATCCCCGCCATGATCAAGCTTGGCTATCGCCGCCAGTTCGCGGCAGGCGTCGAGGCCGCCTCATCGGTCGGCGGCCAGATCATGCCGCCGGTCATGGGCGCGGGCGCCTTCATCATGGCCGAGATCACCAACATTCCCTACCAGACCATCGCCCTGGCGGCGATTGCCGGCTCGCTGCTCTACTTCTTCATGATCCTGGTCAGCGTGCATTTCGAGGCGCAGCGCCTGCGCCTCACCGGCTGCGATCCCGACGAAATCCCGGACTGGAGCGTGGTGGTGCGGGACCTCCACCTGCTCATCCCGGTCTTCGTCATGGTGGGCGCCATGGCGCTCGGCTATTCGCCGTCCTTCGCCGCCTTCTGGGGCATCGTCGCGGTGTGGCCGAGCTCATGGCTCAGGACGCACAGCCGGCTCTATCCCGCCGATATCCTGCGCATGCTGGCGACCGGCGGCCGCAACATGGTGGTCGTGGCGCTGGCCTGCGCCGGCGCGGGCATCTTCGTCGCCTGCCTCACCGTCACCGGCATGGTGATCTCCTTCTCCACCATCGTCACGGGCCTTGCCGGCAACAACCTCTACATCGCCGGCATCCTAATCGCGATCACCGTGCTGATCCTCGGCATGGGCGTGCCGACGACCGCCGCCTACATCATCGGCGCGGCGATCGGCGCGCCGATCCTCCAGCAGTTCGGCGTGCCGGTCCTCGCGGCCCACATGTTCGTCTTCTATTTCTCGATCCTCGCCGATGCGACGCCGCCGGTCTCGGTCGCCTCCTATGCGGCCGCCTCCATCGCCCGCTGCAGCCCCATGGCGGCAGGCGTTGTGGCCTTCCGCCTCGCCATTGCCGGCTTCGTGGTGGGCTTCTCCTACCTGCATTCCAGCGCGCTGCTGCTGCAGGACACCTGGCCGGAGATCATCGGCGAGTTCCTCGCCAATGCTCTCGGCCTGACGCTGCTGGCCGCAGGCTTCTTCGGCTTCTTCCGCGCGCCGTTGCCGATGCTGGTCCGCTTGCCGCTGATCCCGCTGGGCATCATGGCGACGCTCTTCGACCCCATTCCCGTCTGGTGGCGCGTCGCCATCGTCCTCGCGGTCTGCGTTGCTCTCTACCTCGCCCAGAAGGGCGCGGCCGAACGGGAGGACGGCGTCCTGGCGGGCGAGGCCGCCGCGAGGACCGAAGCAAGGCTCGCCCGGGAAACCGCCGCACCATGACCATCGATCGCATGCAGGTGCGGCTGACGCGCTGGCCGCTGAAGATGACGCGCAAGCATGGGGTCGGCGACGTCGCCGACACGCTGCCGGGCGTCGTCATCTCGCTCCACACCCGCGAAGGCCTCATCGGCTGGGGCGAGGCCGCGCCCTGGTCGGTCTTCTCCGGCACAGCCGAGGCGGCCGTCGCCGCCCTCGACGTCTATCTGCGGCCACTCGTCATTGGTCGCACCGCCGCCGACCGGCAGCGGATCATGGCGGAAGCCGACCGCGCGCTGGTCGGCCACCCCGAGGCCAAGATGGCCCTCGACATGGCGCTGCATGACCTCGCCGGCCAGCAGGCCGGGTTGCCTGTCGCCGAACTCCTCGGCGGCGTCGTCCGTGACAGCATTCCGCTGTCGGTCTCCATCGCCAATCCGGACTTCGATGCCGACCTCGATTTCGCCCGCGCCCGTCTCGCCGAGGGCGTCAGGCTCTTCAAGGTGAAGACCGGCTTCTCGACCCATGCGGAGGACATGAGCCGCCTCGAACGGCTTGCCGCCATCCTGCCCGCCGATGCGTCGCTGCGCATCGACTACAACCAGGGCCTGGCGGCGGTGGATGCCATCCGCACCCTGCGCGATGTCGAGGCCTTCCGCCCCGCCTTCATCGAGCAACCGGTGGCCCGCGACCGCCGCGACGCCATGGTGGAGATCACCCGCGCCATCGACACGCCCATCCTCGCCGACGAGAGCGTCTTCTCGCCGGAGGAGGCGGTGGACTGCGCCCGCGCCCGCTATGCCGACGCCATCTCGATCAAGCTGATGAAGGCCGGCTCCTTCGCCAAGGGGAAGGCCATCGCCGCCATTGCGAGCGCCGCCGGCATGCCCTGCTACGGCGGCACCATGTACGAGGCCGGCATCGCGCTGACCGCCGGCATCCATTTCGCCGCCTCGACGCCGGCCATGACGCTCGGCGCGGAGTACTACACCTCGGCCTTCGTGCTGGGGACGGAGATCCTGGAGACCCCCGTGCGCCTCGCCGACGGCGCCTCCTGGCTGCCGACAGGGCCTGGCCTCGGCATCGCCGTGGACGAGGCGGCGCTGACCAGCGCGACCGTGGAGGCGCGGGGCTAGGGTGAAACCAAAAAGGCCCGGCGATGCCGGGCCTTTCGGGTCATGCAGGCAAGAACCCTCAGACCATTTCCTTCGACTTCTCGGCGCGCTTGCGGTCGTTCGGGTCGAGATGGACCTTGCGGACGCGGATCGACTTCGGCGTCACCTCGACCAGTTCGTCGTCCTGGATCCAGGCCAGCGCCTTTTCCAGCGTCATGCGGATCGGCGGGGTGAGGCGCACCGCCTCGTCCTTCGACGTCGTCCGGATGTTGGTGAGCTTCTTGCCCTTCAGCACATTCACTTCGAGGTCGTTGTCGCGGTTGTGGATGCCGATGATCATGCCGCGATAGACCTTCACGCCGGGATCGATGATCATCGGCCCGCGGTCCTCGAGGTTCCACATCGCATAGGCCACGGCCTCGCCGATGTCGTTGGAGATGAGCACGCCGTTCACGCGGCCGGCGATCTCGCCCTTGTAGGGCTCATAGGCCTTGAACAGGCGGTTCATGATGGCCGTGCCGCGCGTGTCAGTGAGCAGCTCCGACTGGTAGCCGATGAGGCCGCGGGTCGGGGCGTGGAAGACGAGGCGCAGGCGGTTGCCGCCGGAGGGGCGCATCTCCACCATCTCGGCGCGGCGCTCGCTCATCTTCTGCACGACGACGCCGGAATGCTCCTCGTCGACGTCGATCAGCACCTCTTCCACCGGCTCCAGCGTCTCGCCGTCCTCGCCCTTCTGGAAAACAACCCGAGGCCGGGACACCGCAAGCTCGAAGCCCTCGCGGCGCATGGTCTCGATGAGGATGGCGAGCTGGAGTTCGCCGCGGCCGGAGACGAAGAACGAGTCCTTGTCGGCGCTCTCCTCGATGCGCAGCGTGACATTGCCCTCGGCCTCCTTGAACAGGCGGTCGCGGATCATGCGGCTCGTCACCTTGTCGCCCTCGGTGCCGGCGAGCGGGCTGTCGTTGACGATGAAGCTCATGGTGACGGTGGGCGGGTCGATCGGCTGGGCCTGGATCGCCTCCTCCACGCTCAGGTCGCAGAACGTGTCGGCGACCGAGCCCTTGGAGAGGCCCGCGATGGCGACGATGTCACCGGGGATGCCCTCCTCGATCGGCTGGCGCTCGATGCCGCGGAAGGCGAGGATCTTGGAGACGCGGCCGGTCTCGACCACCGAGCCGTCCCGCGCCAGCACCTTGATGGACTGGTTCGGCCGCACCGTGCCGGAGGAAATGCGCCCGGTGATCATGCGGCCGAGGAAGGGATTGGCCTCCAGCAGCGTGCCGAGCATGCGGAACGGACCGTCGCCGATATCCGGCTCCGGCACGTGGCGGAGAACGAGGTCGAAGAGCGGCGCGAGGCCCTGGTCGATCGGGCCCTCCGGCTTCTCGGCCATCCAGCCCTCGCGGCCGGACCCATAGAGGATCGGGAAGTCGAGCTGCTCGTCAGTGGCGTCGAGCGCTGCGAAGAGATCGAAGACCTCGTTGATGACCTCGACATGGCGGGCATCGGGGCGGTCGATCTTGTTGATGGCGACGATCGGCTTCAGGCCGATCTTCAGCGCCTTGCCGACGACGAACTTCGTCTGCGGCATCGGACCCTCGGCGGCGTCGACCAGCACGATGGCGCCGTCCACCATGGAGAGGATGCGCTCCACCTCGCCGCCGAAATCGGCGTGGCCGGGCGTGTCGACGATGTTGATGCGGGTGTCCTTCCAGACGACCGAGGTCGCCTTGGCGAGGATGGTGATGCCGCGCTCCTTCTCGAGGTCGTTGGAGTCCATGACGCGCTCGGCGACGCGCTGGTTCTCGCGGAACGAGCCGGATTGCTGCAGGAGCTTGTCGACGAGCGTGGTCTTGCCGTGGTCGACGTGGGCGATGATCGCGATGTTGCGCATGGTCATGGGGGTGGGCGTCCAGTCGGCCAATACAAAAAGGCGGGCAGCATGTGTCTGGCGGCCCGCGTGAACTCTGTTGCAGTGCATCTATAGGAGGTGGCTCTCCGGCGCAACGGCAGCGGCCGGCGCGGCAGGGCTTCGCCAGGCGCCGTCGCAAATTGCGAGACCTGTTGCGAAATGCGAGGCGCAAACGGCGAGAGGGCCGATGGGGCCAGGCGCACAGCCCACCACATCTGGGGGGTCGGGAGCGCCAGCGCCAACATGTGGTGGGCGCCAGCCGTGGCATCACCCGTGCAGGACAGAGAACGGTCCGGCATCAGGTTACGCGTCGCCGGGCCAATGGCTCGGACGGGAGGGGGCAGCGATCTGCGACCCCTTGAGAGCGGCCTCCTCCCCTCCACGCGCCTGCCGCCAATCGCGCGGACTATACGTTAAATCCCCCATGTCGCTGCGGCAGTTTGGCGCTACGGTCTGTTACGAACGTGCACCGGCCGGGGGAGCGGCTGTTCAGCCATGACCGACACCATCAAGCCGACCAACGACACACCCGCCGACGGGCCCGCCGAGACCGGTGCGCTCCTCGACCGCCGCCTGTTCTTCTTCAAGACGCTGGCCGGCGCCGCCACGGTGGTGATGCCCGTCGCCGTGGCGACCTCCCAGCCCGCCGAGGCCCAGCGCCTGCGCGTCACCGACAGCGACCCCTATGACCGCGAGGGCCGCGGACGCGGTCGCTTCGTGCGTCGTCGCGGCACCGACAACGATCCCTTCGATGATCCTGGCCGCGGCCGCGTGCGCACCTATCGCCGCAACGTCCGCGTGACCGACAACGATCCGCGCGATCGGCGGGGTCGTGGGCGCGGCTGGTAAGCCCGCCGGATCGATCCTCGCATGACCCTCGCGCGCGACGCCTTCGGCCTCGCCTTCGGTTCCCTGTCGGTTCCGGAGGTCCTTTCGCTGCGCGAGGACAGTCGCGCACGCCACTTCAGGGGCGGTGACGCCGGCCGTTTCGGCCCGCTGCTCGGCATCGACGATCTAGACGCCTTTCTTCGCACCGACGCCGCTCGGGCGCCGCGCGTCACCATGGCCGACTCCTCGCGCAATGGCAGCGCCGCGGTTCCCGACGACCTCTTCACCGACGAGGACGGCCGGATCAATCCGGTCGAGCTGTTCCGGCTCTTCGATGCCGGCGCGACCCTCGTCGTGTCGCAGTTCCACGAGATGCACCCGCCGCTCGCCCGCTTCTGCCGCGGGCTGGAAAAGGTCTTCCTCCATGCGGTCCAGGCCAACATCTACCTGACACCGCCCGGCGCCCAGGGCTTCCGCACCCATTACGACACCCATGACGTGCTGGTCCTGCAGGTGTCCGGTCGCAAGGCCTGGCGCGTCTGGGACGACATGCTCATGCCCCACGCGACGCGCAACACGCCCTGGGATGGCGCGACTCATCGCGCCGATCCGGCTGGCGCGAAGGACGTGCTGCTGGAGGCGGGCGACGTGCTCTACGTGCCGCGCGGCGTCGCCCACGACGCTTCCGTGCAGGAGGGCAGCGAGCCCTCGCTGCATGTCACCGTCGGCCTGCTCGAACCCAGCTGGGCCGATGCGCTGAAGGCCGCCATCGACCAGATGGAGCGGCAGCAGCCGGCCCTGCGCCAGTCCTTCCGCACCTGGCGCATCGGCGATCCCGCCGTGCGCGCCGGCCTTGTCGAGGCGGCGCGGGAGCGGTTCGCCGCCGTCGCCAACGAGGAGGCGATGGACCTTGTCGCCATGCGCTTCCTTCAGCAGCTCGGCACCGACCGCATGGTCATGCCGGGCCGCAGCCTTCGCACGCCGAAGCCGGGCCCCGACGACCGCCTGATCCTCGCCGATGCCGTCCACCACGTCATCGTGCCCGTGGGGGAGGGCGCCGAACTGCGCTGGGCCGGGCCGTCCGTGGCGCTCACCATGGCCGAACTCGGCTGGATCGAGCAGCTCTCGGCGGGCGCGACGCCGCGCGCCCTCGGCGGAGACGACGCGCTGGCCTTCTGCACCCGTCTCGTGGCGCTGGGCCTGCTGGAGCGCGCCTGACTCGCGTCAACCGCTCCTTAACGACGTGCGTGGCATCAAGGACCTCGACATGACGTTGGGTCAGGTTCTGTGTCGAAACGTCCGTCCGTCAACCTTCACCGTCCGAACAGCACGACCATCCTCGTCGCTGACGAGCAGGCCTTTTCCCGCCGCATCATCCGCTCGGTGGTGACGGGCCTTGGCCGGGTCGCCGAATGCCGCACCGGCTTCGAGGTCATCGAACAGGCCGAACAGCTGCGGCCGAACCTCATCATCCTCGGCTACAACCTCGCCGGTCTCGACGGGCTGGAGGTCACGCAGCTGCTGCGCCGCGCCGAAGGTGGCCTGCAATACACGCCGATCATCATGATCTCGGGCTTCCCCACCCGCGCCGCCGTGCTCGGCGCGGTGACCGCAGGCGTGCACGAATATGTCGCCCGCCCCTTCAGCATGAAGACGCTGCGCGCCCGGGCGGAGGCCGTCCTTGCCATGCCGCGGCCCTTCGTGCGCACCCGCGTCTATTTCGGCCCCGTGCCGCGCGCCAAGATGGTGCGCTCGGAGGTCCTCGGGCGGATCGGCGACTCCGCCATGGCCAGCATGATCTGCGGCGTCCATCACGGCCGCGCCGACGAGCGCCAGTGCCCGCTCGGCATCAACTGCCTGTGCAAGGACTATGTCCGACCTGCCCGGCAGGCCGAGATCGTCGAGCTCTGAGCCTCAGGCGACCGCCTCGAAGCCCTCGACCGGCGCGCGAGCGGCGATCCACGCCTCCAGGGCGGCGGGCGGCAGGGCCGGGGCGAACAGATAGCCCTGCATCACATGGCAGCGCAGGCCCTGCAGGAACCGGCGCTGCGGCTCGGTCTCCACGCCTTCGGCCACCACGGTGAGCCCGAGGCTCTGGCCAATACGGATCACGGCGGAGGCCACGGCCCGGGCGTTCTGATCGCTCTCCAGGCCGTGGATGAAGCTCTGGTCGAGCTTGATCTCCTCGATCGCCAGCGTCGAGAGGGACGACAGGCTGGAATAGCCCGTGCCGAAATCGTCGAGCGACAGCCGCACGCCGAGTTGCGCGACGGCCTCGACGGTGGCCCGCGTGGCCTCGCAATCGTCCATCATGATCCCCTCGGTGATCTCGATGGTGAGCGCGTCCGGCTCCAGTCCCGCCGCCTCCAGCGCCGCGCTGACGATGAGCGGCAGGCGGCGGTTGCGGAAGTTCATCGGCGACAGGTTCACCGAGACCGAGGGGATCGCCAGTCCGCCGGCGCGCCAGGCGGCGACCTGCCGGCAGCCCTCCACCAGAGCCCATTCGCCGATGGCCTCGATCAGCCCGTACTCCTCGGCGAGGCCGATGAAGCGCGACGGCGGCACCTGGCCGAAGGCGGGGTGATGCCAGCGGGCCAGCGCCTCCAGCCCGTGCAGCTTGCCGTCCTCGCCGCTCAGCTGCGGCTGGTAGTGCAGTTGCAGATGACCGAGGGCGAGGGACTCCTTCAGCGCCTCGCCCATCCTCAGCCGCTCCTCGACCTCCCGGTTCATCGCCGGGTCGTAGAAGCGATAGGCGCCACGGCCGGCATTCTTCGCCGCATACATGGCGGTGTCGGCATGTTTCAGCAGTTCCTCGCGATCGGCGCTGTCGCCGGGATAAAGGCTGATGCCGATGCTCGCCGTGGTCGACAGCATCATGGAGTCGATGGCCAGCGGCTGCGACAGCGCCTTGACGATGCGCTCGGCGATGGCGGAGGCATGAGTGCTCTCGCAGCTGCCGAGGATGACGACGAACTCGTCGCCGCCGAGGCGGCTGACCATGTCGGTCGGGCGGACCTGCTCCCTGAGGCGGCGGCCGACCTCAACCAGCAGGGCGTCGCCGGCCGAATGGCCGAGCGTGTCGTTGACGTCCTTGAACGCGTCGAGGTCGAGGAAGAGCAGCGCCATGCCGGCGCCCTCGCCCTCGTCGATCTGCACGATGCGCTGGTCGATCTCATCGGCGAGCTTGGAGCGGTTCGGCAGGCCGGTGAGTGTGTCGTAATAGGCCAGCTGGGCGATATGGGCCTTGGCCTCGTGCCGCTCGATGGCGAGGGCCGCAAGGTGGAGGCAGGACTCCACGAGACGCTCGTGCCAGGCGCTCGGACCGCGCTTTTCCCGGTAGTAGAAGGCGAAGGTGCCCGCGACCCGGCCGTCCTTCAGCGTGATCGGGCTCGACCAGCAGGCCTTGAGGCCAAGCGGCAGGGGCAGCCCCTTGTAGGGCGCCCAGAGCGGATCGGTCTCGATGTCCTCGACCAGCACCGGCTCGCCGCGGAAGGCCGCCGTGCCGCAGGACCCGACGGACGGCCCGATCGGCAGCCCGTCAATGGCGGCGGAGTAGTGATCAGGCAGGCTCGGGGCGGCGATGGGACGGAGCGTCTTCTCCTCGTCGACGCGCAGCATCGAGCAGACGACGCCCGGTGCGATGGCCTCCACCTCGCGGCAGATCAGGGTTGCGACCGTCTCGATGTCATCGTCGCGGGCGACAGCCTCCAGCACGCGCTGCTGCAGCACCTGGGTCTGCCGCGTCTCCGTGATGTTGCCGATGACGCAGACGGCGTTGCGCAGCTTGCCGGCGTCGTCGAGCACCGGGTTCACCGTCGCCGCGATCCACAGCTCCCGGCCGGCCTTGTCATAGCCGATGAGTTCGATCGTGACGCTCTTCTCGCCATGCGACAGGCCGGCGAGGTCGCGCAGGATGGAGGCGTCGGTGTGCTGGCCCGCGAGCAGGGTCGAGGGGACCTGTCCGATCAGCTCTTCGCGCGAATAGCCGAACATGTCGATGAAGGACCGGTTCGCATAGACGATGCGCTGGTGGCGGTCGGTGATGATGACGGCGCGATCGGTTTCATTGGCGACCAGCGACAGGAGATAGAGCTCCTCGCGGCGCCGCACCTCCTCGGTCACGTCCTTCACGAAGGCGGCGTAGTAGATGCAGCCGTCAATGGCGGTGCGGGAGAGCGACAGCGAGCCGAAGACGGTGGAGCCGTCAGGCCTGACAATCGGGACCTCGACGGTGGTGCCGACGAACCGGTTCTTGGCGCCATGACGGTTGCGGTCGATCCCGGCATCGTGATTCTTGCGATGCTCCTCCGGCACCAGAAGGGAGACGTTCCGGCCAAGGACGTCCTCGCGCTTGAGGCCCCACATGCGTTCCGCGGCCTCATTGAACAGCACGACGCAATTGGCGTGGTCGATGACCACGACGCCGTCGATAGCCTGTTCCAGGATGGGGCCGAACAACCCCATGTCCTTCATGGAGACCTGTTGCATCGTCATGCCGGTCGTTCCGTTGCCCCCGCCCTCGTCTGGGGGCGTTCAAGGCATCAGCGAATTGTGCGGTCAGGACGTGGGGAATTGGTAAACACCGAAACGGCTTGCGGAACCTGGTACCGGCCGGCGACGCCATCGCGCCGCTTGGTAAACGGGTTGCCAAGACGAACTTTGCGCCAAAGGGTTGCCGTGAGGTCGCGGGCCGCGCGTCAGCCCAGGAAGGCCTTGTAGGCGGGGTTGTCGGTCTCCTCCCAATAGGGATAGCCGAGGGCATCGAGCCGCTTCTTGAGCTGGGCATGGTCCTCCGGCGGCACCTGGATGCCGGCGAGAACGCGGCCGTAATCGGCGCCGTGATTGCGGTAATGGAACAAGGAGATGTTCCAGCCCTCGGACAGCGAGGTGAGGAACTTCAAAAGCGCGCCCGGCCGCTCCGGGAACTGGAAGCGGAAGATGCGCTCGCCGGCGACGCCCTGCGTCTTGCCGCCGACCATGTAGCGCACGTGCAGCTTGGCCAGCTCGTTGTCGCTCATGTCGAGCACGGGATAACCGTGCTCGGCGAGCAGGGCGAGGATGGCGCGCTTTTCCTCCCCGCCGGCATCAAGCTGCACCCCGACGAAGATCTCCGCCTTCTGCGGGTCGGCATAGCGGTAGTTGAACTCGGTGATGGCGCGCTTGCCGAGCAGCTGGATGAAGCGGCGGTAGCTGCCCGGTTTTTCCGGGATCGTGACAGACAGAAGCGCCTCGCGCTGCTCGCCAATCTCGGCGCGCTCGGCGATATGGCGCAACCGGTCGAAGTTCATGTTCGCGCCGGAATTGATCGCCACCAGCGCGCCCGTGCCGCGATGGCTCGCCGCATAGGTCTTGAGGCCGGCAAGGCTGACCGCGCCCGAGGGCTCGGCGATGGCGCGGGTGTCCTCGAAAATGTCCTTCACCGCGGCGCAGATCTCGTCGGTGCTGACCGTGATGACGCCGTCGAGCAGCTCGCGGCACAGGCGGAACGTTTCCTCGCCGGCCTGCCGCACCGCGACGCCATCGGCGAAGAGCCCGACCTGATTGAGGATCACCCGCGAGCCCGCGGCGATGGCGTCCCGCATCGAGGCCGCATCATCCGGCTCGACGCCGAAGACCTTGATGTCCGGCCTGAGGAACTTGACGAAGACGGCGAGCCCCGCCGCCAGGCCGCCGCCACCGATGGGCACGAAGATGGCATCGATCGCGTCGGGGTGCTGGCGCAGGATCTCCATGCCCACCGTGCCCTGGCCGGCGATGATGTCGGGATCGTCATAGGGGTGGATGAAGGTCTGGCCCTTCTCCGCCTCGATCTGGCGGGCATGGGCATAGGCCTCGTCGAAGCTCTCGCCATGGAGGACGACGCGGCCGCCCCGGCTCCTCACCGCTTGGACCTTGATGTCCGGGGTGGTCTTCGGCATCACGATGGTCGCCCGCACGCCAAGCTTCTGCGCCGCCAGCGCCACGCCCTGCGCATGATTGCCCGCCGAGGCGCAGATGACGCCGCGGTCCAGCGCCTCCCGCGGCAGGCCGGCCATCTTGTTGTAGGCGCCGCGCAGCTTGAACGAGAAGACCGGCTGCAGATCCTCGCGCTTCAGCCGCACGGCCGTGCCGAGCCGCTGCGCCAGGCGCGGCATCGGATCAAGCGGGCTCTCGATGGCCACGTCATAGACGCGGGCCGAGAGGATGGCGCGGATGTAATCCTGCATGGCGGCGGGTCCTTCCGCCGCTGCTCCTAGCGCGCTGGAGCCGGAGAGGGAACCACGCCCTGCGCGAGGCGCCTCAGCGCTGGGGCACCGTCGCCGGTGCCGGCGCTTCCGGCGAAGGCTGAGGCTGGGCGTCGGCCCGGGGCGCCTCGCCGGCCGGAGCCGGAGCGGTGGCGATGGCGGGCGGGGCCTCCTGGCGCGGCAGTTCGGCGGTGAGCGCACTCACCGGATCGGTCACGCCGGCGCCGAGGCGCGGATCGGGGATCGCGCCCTGGCGGGCGGTTGCCTGCAACAGGCGCCGCAGCGTCGCCGGATCGGCGTCGGGATGGCGCTCGAGGATGAGGGCGGCGACGCCGCTGACATGGGCGGCCGCCACCGACGTTCCCGAGGAGATCTGATAGCCGCCGCGCGGCGCCGGCAGGATGATCTCGACGCCCGGGGCAGCGAGGGCGACGTGATCGCCCTGCGTCGCAGCGTCGAACAGCCGGCCCTCGCGGTCGGTGGCCGTGACCGCGATGACATTGGGATCGGCGGCCGGATAGGCGATGGGCGCATTCGGTCCGCCATTGCCCATGGCGGCAATCATCGCGATGCGACGGTCGGCGGCCACCTGGATGGCGCGGGCGATCATCGGATCACGCGGGCCAGCGAAGCTCATGTTGATGACCTTGGCGCCGTTGCGGATGGCCCAGTCCATCGCCTTGACGATATGGAAGCTGGTGCCGGTCGAGCCCTGGGTCTGGCCGGGCGCGAAGGCGCGGACCGCATAGATGTCGGCCCCCGGCGAGACGCCGACAAGCTGCCGCTGCGCCACGATGGCGCCGACCATGCCCGTGCCGTGCTCATGCGCCCGGAACTGGCCGCCGACGGCATCGAAGCTCTGGACGACGCGACCCTCGAGCTCGGGATGGCTGGCGTCGACGCCGGAATCGATCACCGCGATCGCCACGCGCTGGCCGCGGGCGAGCTGGTGCGCCTCCTGCAGCCTGAGCGCGCCGATGACATATTGCAGGCGCTCGTCGCCGCGTGCCCGCATGGCACTGGCCGATTGCAGCTTCACGCGGAATTCCGGCCGTTCAAACACATAGTTCGGCTGGATATAGGCGAAGCCCGCCGCCTGCTGCATGGCGCGGATGGCGGCCGGCACGGTCTGGCGGTTCGGCACCCGGTAGCGGTGCATCACCGCGCCGACCGTTTCCGCCGTCTCCCGCTGCAGGAGGCGCAGGCCGAACCGCCGCTCCACCTGGCGGATGGCCTCGGGCGGTGCATCCGGCGACATGATGAAGAGGACCTCGCCGGAGACGAAGCGCCGCTCGTTGGCGGGCGGCAGGCCCGGCGGGTCGCCGGCCGGTCCCCGCGCGTCGGTATTGGCCCGCGCCTGTTCGATGATCGAGAGAATGGCCGGCACGGCGATCGCCGCCGCCGCCGCGCCGATGATCGCGTTGCGCCCACCACCGCCGCCGAAGCCGCCCCCACCGGGAAGGCCGGGAGGCAGGATGCCGCCGGGACCACCGGGAATGCCGCCGCCTCCGACCGCCGCGCCGAGGACCGGGGCGATGACGCCGAGCGCGGCTGCGGCGCCCGCGGCATTGCCGGCCTCGGGCTGCGCCTGGGGCGCGCGGGCAGGGCCGCGCCGTGCACCGCGGACAGGCGGCTGCTGCGGCTGGGTCTGGGCGGGCAGGCCAAGGACCGGCGCCAGGGCGCCGAGCCCACCGGGAAGGCCCTGCGGGGCGGCCTGCTGCGGTTCGGCGCCACGGCGCACGGCGCGCGGGGCGGTCGAGCTCGGCTGGCCGCGGCGCGGGGCCGCGACGCCGGGGCGGCGCGCATCATTGGCGCGGCCGGCACCCTGGGCGCCGCCGAGCGCGCGCAGTCCCGCGCCGAGGTCGAACTGGGCAGCGGCAGGACGAAGTTCGAGCCCCGGGAGGCCGCCGAGGCCCATGAGCACGGCGAGCGTTCCGGCGAGCGCGGTGCGGGAGCGGCGTGATGGCATCGACATGCGGACCTCGTCGGGGTTCGGGCAGATTGCCCTAGGGCGGTCCTGTTTCCAACCGGCGGCGTCCCACGCCTCGCTCGGTTACGCGCACGCCCTGCCGCAGCAGCACGAGGGGTATTCCGGTCCCCCGGTCCTTTGCTCGCCAGTTGATGCCGATCATCGCCGACTTCAACTGCGGGGTTAACGTAATGTTCGGCGAATCGCGATACCAACGCGGGCTTGAGCCAGGGAGCAGGGATTGGCTTTGACGCGGACTGGAGCGGCTGGCCGAGTCGAACGGGATCGACGACCCGCCGATCTCGCCGCGCTCGATTACCGCGACATCGCCCTCGATTCCGTCGACCACGGCTTCTGCGTCTTCGCTCCCGACCTGACGGTTCGCCTCGCCAACGCCCGGATGCGCGAGATCTTCGGCATGCCCGAGGAGATGATCCGCGTCGGCGCGCCGATGTATGGCCTGCTGCGCTACAGCGCCAGCCGCGGGCGCCTCGGCGGCCGGAGCCTGGAGGAGGCCTGGGCCGAACGGCTAGGGCTCATCGCCAAGGGTGAACCCTTCGCGCGTGTCGAGCGATTTGACGACGGGCGCATCATCTCGATCCGCTACCAACCGGCCGCCGGCGGCTGCTGGGTGGCGATCCACCACGACATCACCGCGCAGCAGCGCCTCGAGGACGAACTGCGCGCCCAGGCCTCGATCTTCGAGGAGGCGCTGGAGAACATGTCCCACGCGCTGGCGGTGTTCGACGTCGATCAGCGCCTGGTCATCTTCAACAGCCGCTACATCACCATGTACGGCTACGACCCGGCCATCGTCCGGCGGGGCGTGCACCTCCGCCAGGTCCAGGCCCATGGCATCGAGCGCGGCATCTATGCCGGGATGACGCTGGAGCAGTTGCAGGCCGATTCACGGCGCGCCATTGCATCGGGCTCCGAGGTCAACAAGCGCCGCCAGCTGCCCGACGGACGCTGGATCCAGACCCGGTCGCGTCCCATGCCCGGCGGCGGCTGGGTGTTCACGGCCGAGGACGTGACGGAGCGCGAGACCTTCGTCCAGGAGCTGAACGAACAGCACCGCCGATTCGACGCCGCGCTCAACGCCATGTCCCAGGCGCTGTGCATGTTCGACGCCGACCAGCGCCTGATCGTCTGCAACGAGAACTACGTCACCCTCTTCCGCGCCGATCCGGCCGTGGTGAAGCCCGGCATCAGCCTGCGGGACATCTTCGCCCATGGCGTTCAGCTCGGCAGCTATCCCGGGATGACCGCCGACGAACTCGTCGCCCGGCGTCTCGAAGCGGTCGCCCGCAGCGACGGGCGAAGCTACGACCAGCACATGAACGATGGCCGTATCATCGCCGTCTCCATCGAGACCATGGCGAATGGCGGCTGGCTCGGCATGTTCGAGGACGTCACCGAGTTGCGGCGCGCCGAGATCGAGCGGGCCCGGGCCCTCGCGGAGGTGCAGCAGCAGAACCTCCTGCTCGACGCCACCCTAGAGGGCATGGCGCAGGGCCTCTGCGTCTATGACCGGGACATGCGGGTCGTCGTTCGCAACCGCCGCTATCTCGAAATCTACCGCCTGGAAGAGGACGACGTTCGGCCGGGCATGACCATGGTCGAGGTGATCGAGCGCAGCGTTGCCCGCGGCGTCCATACGAAGGGGCGAACGGCGCAGGATATCGCCAGCGAATTCATGAACATGGTGGAGGCCCACCGCGGCTATGCCCTCACCCGGCATCTCGCCGACGGCCGCATTCTCAACATCCGCGTCCAGCCCATGGCCGATGGCGGCTGGCTCGCCACCTTCGAGGACGTCACGGCCCGCGAGCGCGCGACCCTCGAGCTCAGCGAGCAGCATCGCCGCTTCAACGCGGCGCTGAACAACATGGCTCATGGCCTCGCCATGCTCGACGAGAACCTCAACCTCATCGTCTGCAACAAGCGCTATCTCGACATGTACGGCATGTCCGCCGATGTCGTGCATCCCGGCATCGCCATGCTGGATATCGTCCGCCACAGCATCGCCCAGGGCAATTACGCCCAGGCCAGTCCCGAGGAGCTGGTGGCCGGATATTTGGACAGCCTACGCCGGGGCGAATATCTCTCCCACCGGCACCTGTCGGGCGACCGGATCTACAAGGTCCTCTACCAGCCCATGCCCCATGGCGGCTGGGTGGCGGTCCACGAGGACGTCACCGAGCGCCACAAGGTCGAGCAGCACATCGTCCACCTCGCCCATCACGACGCGCTCACCGGCCTGCCGAACCGCACGCTCTTCCGCGAACGCCTGACCGAGGGGCTCGCCGCGCTGCCCACGTCCGGTGGCTCGCTCGCCCTGCTTTGTCTCGATCTCGACCACTTCAAGTCGGTGAACGACACGCTCGGACACCCGGTGGGCGACGAGATGCTGTCGGTCGTCGCCCGCCGCCTCGAACAGGCCGTCGGAGACGCCGGCACCATCGCCCGTCTCGGGGGCGACGAATTCGCCATCCTGCTCAGTGGGCTCGATGGCACGCCGGGCGGCGCCGAATGCATGGCCCGCCGCATCGGCAAGACCTTGAGCGAACCCCTCGTCGTCGAGGGGCATGTCATCAACACCGGCATGAGCATGGGCATTGCCATCGCGCTGCGCGACGCCTCGTCCGGCGACCAGCTGATGAAATGCGCCGATCTCGCGCTCTACCGCGCCAAGGCCGAGGGCCGCGCCACCTACCGCTTCTACGAGGCGGACATGAGCCGCAGCATGGAGGCGCGCCGCCAGCTCGAGCTCGACCTGCGCGAGGCGCTGGCGGCGGAGGAGTTCCACCTCGTCTTCCAGCCGCAGGTCGACAGCACGGGCCTGAAGCTCGCCGGCTTCGAGGCGCTGGTCCGCTGGACCCACGCGCTGCGCGGCCCCGTTCCGCCGAACGACTTCATCCCGATTGCCGAGGAAACCGGCCTCATCGTGCCGCTCGGCCGCTGGGTGCTCGAGACCGCCTGCCGCCAGGCCGTCACCTGGGCCACGTCGGTGCCGGTCGCCATCAATCTGTCGCCGGTTCAGTTCAAGGACCGGCAACTCGTCGACACGGTGCGGCAGGTCCTCGCCGAGACGGGCCTTGCGCCCGGCAGGCTGGAGCTGGAGATCACCGAGGCGGTGCTGCTGCAGAACGACGACGTCACTATGACCATGCTGCACGACCTGCGGGCGCTCGGCGTCCGCATCGCCATGGATGATTTCGGTGTCGGCTATTCCTCGCTGAGCTACCTGCGCCGCTTCCGCTTCGACAAGATCAAGATCGACCGGTCCTTCATCGCCGATCTCGACCGAGGCACGGACAATGCGGCCATCGTCCGCGCCATGGCCCAGCTCGGCAGCAGCCTCGGCATCGACACCACCGCCGAGGGCGTGGAGACCGACGAACAGCTTGCCATCGTGCGCGCCTGCGGCTGCACGCATATCCAGGGCTATCTCGTCAGCCCGCCGCGCGGCGCCATGGACGTTGCGGCGCTGATCGACCGGCTCGGGGCCTGACGCCCCGCCATCAGCCTTCGCCGCGCTCCTTCCGCGCAAGCCAGGTCGCGTGGTCAACGCGATCGAGGCCGAAGACCTCGTGCTGGCGGGAATAGAGATTGCCGAACAGACGGCCGACGGGGCGGTAGGCCGCCATGTCGACATTGAATTTCTCGTCCATCACGTCCTCCCGGACGTGGACGTGCAGCACCCGCCCGACCAGCAGTTCCCGCTGCGGCCCAAAGGCGAGCGACACCTCGCGCACGCATTCGAGGGCCGCCGGCGCCTCGGCGATGCGGGGTGCCGGGATGGTCACCGAGGCCGCCGTGGTGAGGCCGGCAGCCTCGACCTCGGAGACGTCAGGCGGGAAGTCGATGGCGCAGGTGTTCATGGCGTCGGCCAGCGCCTCGTCGACCATGTTGACCACGAAGGACCCGGCAGCGCCGATGTGCCGGGTCGTGTCCTTCGGCGAGTGGTCGGGCTTGTGCTGCAGGCCGAGCACGACGAGCGGTGGCGCTTCCGAGAACACGTTGAAGAACGAGAAGGGGGCGGCATTCACCACCCCGCCCGGGCCGAGCGTCGAGACCAGCGCGATGGGGCGCGGCACGACGAGCGAGCAGAGGATCTTGTAGATCCGATCCCCCGGCAGGGTATCGAGCGGGATGGAGCGCATGGTGGCCTCGGGGGTCAGGTGGAATAGGGCGCACGCTCCACCCAGACCTCGACCTCCTTCGCGCCATTGCGCTGGAAGACGAGGGTGAGGGGGAAGCGGTCTCGAACCTTCAGCGGGCGCTTCAGGCCGGTGAGCAGGAGATGCGGGCCATCCGATCGCATGCCGATCGGCCGGCGGGGGACGATGTCCCAGCGCGGAGCGGCGGGACCGCCGGCGACGGGGCGGAACTCCACCGCCTCCGCGGCCTCGGTCCGTGCCGAGACGAGCGCGTCCGGCTGGTCCTGGACGACCGCCAGCGGCATGAAGGCCCGCGTCGTCGCCCCCTCCGATGGCAGGCACCAGGCATGGCCGATCATCAGGTCGCCGTGGCGGTAGGAATGGGCGAAGGCCGGGACCGTTACGAGGAGCGCGGGAGCGGCGAGAAGGCTGCGGCGATCGATCATGTCAGTGCCTCGCCGCGCCATGGCCCGCAGGGCCGGGTGCGCCGACGGGCACGACATCGTAGGCGATCTCGATCGTGCCGGCCTTCTCGAAGACCAGCGTGCCCCGCAGCGGCGCGCCGGCCCGGACAGGCTCGCCGAGCTCCATGAACATCATGTGGTAGCCGCCGGGGCGCAGCTGGACCGATCCACCTGCGGGGATCTCCAGGCCGCCGCGCAACTCGCGCATCCGCATCATGCCGTCGGCCATGGCCATTTCATGGACCTCGACCCGCGGCGCGCCGGGAAAGGTCCCGCCGACGAGGCGGTCCGGCACGGTGCCGGTGTTGCGGATGGTCATGAAGCCGCCGGCGACACGGGCGCCGCCCGGCGTCGCGCGGGTCCACGGCGCCTCGATGACGAGCGCTCCGATGCGGAACACCGCGGGGTTGGCAGGGGCGGTGCCGTGGGAGCCATGGCCCTGGGCAAGGGCGAGGCTGGGCACGATGGCGGCGGCGGCCGCGAGAAACTGGCGTCGGTTCATGGATCTCTCTCGATCAGGGACAGGGGACGTGACGGCCATCAGGCGATGACCGGCGGTGCCCTGGCGGCCTGGTCGAGAGTGGGGCGGGGCCGCGGCGCCTCGGTCGGTGCGCCCGGGGCCTGAGCCAGGGGAGCGAAGGCGCGAGAGGTTGCGGCGTCGCGGAGCGGAATTGCCGCGCCATCGCCGCCGCTGGCCAGCAGGCAGTGGACCTTGCAGTCCCGGTCGGACGTGTGGCGGTCGCTCTTCTCGTCGGAGAGGCAGAAGCCCGCCGGGCCCGGCATGGCCGCGACCTGCGCCGCCCGCGCGGTCTGCACGAGCAGTGCCTGCGCCGCGAGCGCAAAGGCGAGGAGGAGGGTCGCGGCAAGGCGCATCGGGCGCATGCGGCCTATCTAGGCCCCTGCCATGCCCGCGGCAATCGTCGCCGCGCGCGGGTCAGCGCCGCTGCGGCGCATTGGCCGCCGGAGCAGGCGGCTGGGCCGCCTGCGGCTGCCCCTGGACGGCCGGGGCCGTCTGTTTGCAGTCGGTCAGCCAGACGTCATAGACGGCGTGCTCGACCCCGGAGAGGCCGGGGCTGGCCGCGAACATCCAGCCGGAATAGATGCGCCGGACCTCGCCGGAGAGGGTCACCTCGTCGACCTCGACGAAGGAGGTCGTCTGCGGCGTCTCGGTGGAGGGGCGCGTGTAGCAGACGCGCGGCGTCACCTGCAGAGCGCCGAACTGGACGGTCTCGTCGATGGCGACGTCGAAGGAGATGATGCGGCCGGTGATCTTGTCGAGGCCCGAGAAGACGGCCGTCGGGTTGTTGATCTTCTGCCGCGGCGGGGCGATCACCGTCTCGTCCGGGGCCGGCGCGAC
Organism: Phreatobacter oligotrophus; assembly: GCF_003046185.1. Taxonomy (NCBI): domain Bacteria; kingdom Pseudomonadati; phylum Pseudomonadota; class Alphaproteobacteria; order Hyphomicrobiales; family Phreatobacteraceae; genus Phreatobacter; species Phreatobacter oligotrophus. The sequence continues at coordinate 624,833 of NZ_PZZL01000002.1, read as the reverse complement.
GGTCTCGCCGGGAAGCGCCCGGCGGCGGTCACGGGGTGCGTCGTCGGCGGAGGGCGGCTGCGGATCGGTCGGCACGGCCGGACGGGCGGGGCGGGCCTGCGGCGGCCGCGGTGCCGGCGGCAGCTGTCCGGCCGGCGGCGGGGCGCTCGGGCGCGGCTGCGAGGTTGGCGGGGGCCCGAGCTGCAGCTGCGCCAGGACCGGGCCGGACGCGGGTGCGAGAGCGGCCAGCGCCAGCGCGCCAAGGCCGGTCAGCGCAAGGAGGGTCCGGGCAGAAGGGGCCAAGCTGTGCTCTCTCGTCCGTGGTCGCGGCACCGGCAGCCGGTGCGCGGCAGAAGCGGGGCTAAGCGCCCGCCGCCGGTCATGTGACGCGGGAAAGTGGCGGAACCATGCCGAGGCGGCGGTCCCGCGCCGTGATCACTGACCCGGCGTCCAGGCCTGGTAGTCGCCGGTGGCGCGGGGACGCTTGCCGGCGGCCAGCGTCGAACCGGGCGGGCGATAGGCTTCCGCCGTGCCGGTGCCGTTGGGCTTGTGCGGCTTCTGCCAGGCCCGCGGCTGGTAGGAGCCCGAGGTCGGCGGTTCGGCCGTGCGGTGATGCATCCAGCCGTACCAGCCAGGCGGGATGGCGGAGGCATCGGCATAGCCGTTGTAGACGACCCAGCGCCGCTCGTGGCCGAGGGCCGGGTCCTTGGCGAAGCGCGAGCGGTAGTAGCGGTTGCCGAACTCGTCCTCGCCGACGAACACGCCGTCACGCCAGATGGTGAACTGGGTGCCGAAGGTCTGGCTGTTCCACCAGGTGAAGAACTTGAGGAAGAAGGTCTTCATGGACCGCCTGCGCGCGATTTCCGGATGTCCGGTTCATGCCACCCGCGCCGGTCAATGTCCAGCCGCGCCCCGCTCATGGCAGCGGCCGCCCCCCGGGGGGAGCGGCCGCGCACGAGAAGCTTTCAGAGGCGATCAGATGTCGTCGCCGCCGAAATCGTCGTAGCCGCCATTGTCGTAGCCGGCCTCGTGGTAGCTGTCGTTGCCGTAGCCCTGGTCGTAGCCGCCCTTTTCAGCGCTCTGGTCACCGGCGCCGCCGGTGTAGCTGTCCTGCGGGGCGCTCTTCTCGGCCGACTGGGTGGCGCCGGTCTCCGTCGCCGGAGCCGCCGACGCGGTGCGGGTGCCGCCGCCCATCATCGAGGAGATGGCATTGGCGGCGAGCATGCCGCCGGCAACGCCCACGGCTGCCGTCGCGGCCGTCGCCAGGAAGCCGCCACCGCGGCTCTGCTGCTGGGGCGCGGCCTGCTGGCCCCAGGGACCACCCTGGGGCTGCTGACCCCAGGGACCACCCTGCGGGGCGCCCATCGGGCCGCCCTGGGGCTGGCCCCACGGGCCGGGCTGGGGCGGAGCGCCGTAACCGGGCTGCGGCGGGCCGCCATAGGCAGGCGCGGCGGGCGGCTGGCCGAAGCCGGGGGGCGGCGGGGCCATGCCCATGCCGAGCGGACGCGGCGGCGCCGGGGGCGGAGCGGCCGGCTTGGAGCCGAAGATGGAGGACAGGAAGCCGCCCTGCTGGGGCTCCGGCTGGCGCTGGAGCTGCTGCTGGAGCTGATCGATCTGGCCCTGCATGGCGCGGAGCTGGCCCTGCATCGCCTCGTTCTGGCGCGACAGGTCGTTGAGCGCCTGGTCGGACACATACATGGACTGCAGCAGCGCGTAGACCGCGCCGGGCTGCTGGACGAGGCGCTCCTTGATGAAGGCATCGACCTCGGGGTCGCGCTGCTGGCTCTCGGCCGATTTGAGGCGGTCGAACAGGCCGGCGATGATGTCGCGTTCCTGTTGGTTCATGGGGAAGGATCCTCCGGAAGACGGGTCGAGGCGGGTCGCCCCCGCATGCTGCCTGTCTGGCACCGCTGCATGGCGATCTCATGTCGCATCGGCAGACGATTCCCTGGGCGGAGGAAACATGGGACCGCCAATGCCACAACGCCAGAGCCCATCGGCGTGGCGGCGCGTCGCAGCCCCTGCAACGACAAAGGCCGGGGCGAGCCCCGGCCTTCGATGATCCTGAGGATCGGATCAGATCACTTGTAGGGCAGCTTGGACCACTGCAGGTCGACCGAGAGGGTCGCCACCACGCTGTGACCGCACCAGTTGGAGCGGCCCGAGCCGGTGAACACGCCGCGGTAGTCGCCGGTCGTCGCGAAGCACTGCTGCGAGGTCAGGTTGGTGCCATGGTAGCGCAGGTCGAGGGTGACCGCGTCCTTGTAGGTCCAGGACACGCCGGCGTTCCAGTACAGGTAGTCCTGGATGTTGAAGTTGTTGACGCCGAAGACCGTCGTGTTGCCCAGCCAGTAGTGGCCCAGGGCACCCGAGATGGCGAAATCGTTCGGCAGCTTGTACTTGGCGTTGACCTCGGCATAGAGGCCGTAGGCGCCGGTGCCGAGCCAGTTGGCCGAGTAGTAGACCGCGCCGCCCAGGTTGAACTGGGGGGTGATGTCGTAGCCGGCCTTGCCGTAGAACTCGAGGAAGTCGGTGTTGCGCGGCGTCCAGGTGCCGGCAAGCGCCACCGGGGTCTCGGCGCCGGTGGTGATGAACTGCCGCTCCGGCGTGTAGAGGTAGTACATCAGGCCGAGGTCGAGGGTCAGGTCGCCGATGACCGGGCGGATACCACCATAGATGTCGATCTCGCCGACCGGGCGGGTCGGCAGCTTGGTGGTCCAGAAGGCCGCGCCGCCATAGAGCCAGCCGTAGCGCAGTTCGCCGTAGACGTTGACCGAGGGGCCGCGGGCCGACTGCGAGATACCGCGGAAATTATAGTCCGACATCAACTTGCCGCCGAAGGCGAAGTCGAAGGCCCACGGCGCCGGAGCGGCAATCGCCGGGGGAGCGGCCACATCGGCAGCCTGGGCGCCCGTGCCGAGCGCGGCAGCCAGAAGGCCGGTGAGAACGAACTTGCGAAACATCTGCGTCTCCTGCCTGCGGGGCCGTTGCTTCGACCCAAATCACCTTGAACACGACACGATCACGTCACAACCGGACGTGGCAGGGAAGGCAAAAAACGAGGCAAGCAGCAGTCTTCCGCCCAAATAATCGGCACACGTAACTGAAGCAAAGGCTCTGTTGCATTGCCGCAACAGAGCCTTTGTTAACCATTCTGGTCTTGCGCGTGATTCGTCAGGCAAGCATGCGGTAGGCCGGCAGGGTGAGGAACTCTTCGAAGTCCGGCGCCAGCGACAGGGTGCGGAACAGGCCGATCGCCTCCTTGAAGCGGCCCTTGTCGAAAGCCTCGGCGCCGACCTCGTTCCGCACGACCTCCATTTCCTCCTTCAGCGCCCGGTCGAAGAAGTCCGGGGTGCAGGCGATGCCGCCCTCCAGCGCCACGCCGTAGGTCGTCCACTGCCAGATTTGCGCGCGGGAGATCTCGGCGGTCGCCGCGTCCTCCATGAGGTTGTAGATCGGCACGGCGCCGCGGCCGCGCAGCCAGGCCTCGATATACTGGACGCCGACGCGGATGTTCTCGCGGTAGCCGGCTTCGGTCTTGGTGCCCTCGTGGATCTGCAGCAGGTCCTTCTGGCCGACGGTGACGTCGTCGCGCTGGCGCGAGACCTGGTTCGGCGTCGGCATGAGGCGGTCGAAGGCCTCCATGGCGACCGGCACGAGGTCCGGATGGGCGACCCAGGTGCCGTCATGGCCGATCGTGGCCTCGCGCTCCTTGTCAGCCTTCACCTTGGCGAAGGCCGCAGCATTGGCCTCGGGATTGTTCTTGATCGGGATCTGCGCCGCCATGCCGCCCATCGCGAAGGCGCCGCGCTTGTGGCAGGTCTTCACGAGGAGCTCGGCATAGGCCTTCAGGAAGGCCTTGCTCATCACCACCTGGCCGCGGTCGGGGAGGACATAGGCCTGGTTCCGGGCGAGCTTCTTGATGAAGGAGAAGATGTAGTCCCAGCGGCCGGCATTGAGGCCCGCCATGTGGTCCTTCAGCTCGAACAGGATCTCGTCCATCTCGAAGGCCGCCGGCAGCGTCTCGATCAGGACGGTCGCCTTGATCGTGCCCTTGGGGATGCCGAGCTTGTCCTGAGCGTGGACGAAGACGTCGTTCCACAGCCGCGCCTCGAGATGGCTCTCCATCTTCGGCAGGTAGAAATAGGGGCCCGAGCCCTTGGCGATCGCCGACTTGGCATTGTGGAAGACATAGAGGCCGAAGTCGAAGAGCGAGCCGGACATGTCCTCGCCGTCGACCTGCACATGAACCTCGGGCAGGTGCCAGCCGCGCGGGCGCGGGATGATGACGGCGACCCTGTCCTTCATCGCGTAGGACTTGCCGGAATTCGGATCGGTGAAGGCGAGGGTGCCGGCCCAGCGGTCCTTCAGGTTGATCTGGCCCTCGATCTGGTTCGACCAGGTCGGCGAGTTGGCGTCCTCGAAATCAGCCATGAAGCACTTGGCGCCGCAGTTCAGCGCATTGATGACCATCTTGCGGTCCACGGGGCCGGTGATCTCGACGCGGCGGTCCTGGAGATCCGCCGGGATCGGCGCCACGGTCCAGGCGGCATCGCGGATGTGCTTGGTCTCGGCGAGGAAGTCGGGGAGGGCGCCGGCGTCGAACTGCTTCTGGCGCTCGACGCGCAGCTTCAGCAGGCGCTTGCGGGTCTCGTTGAAGGTGCGCTGCAGGTCGACCACGAAGGCGAGGGCCTCGGGGGTCAGGATCTCGTCGTAGCGGGGGCCCATGGCGCCCTTGATGGTGACGCCGGTCATCGCGGTCATGGTCATCTCCTCCTCGTGCCGCGATCGGGGCGCGGCCATGGGGAGGGTTATAGGCGAGCGCGGGCTATGCCGAAACGAACCAAGGTGACGAGGACTTTCTCCTGCGCGGAAACAATCGACGACATGGTGCGGTCGGTAGCCGCGGCGAGTGGCCGCTGGATTTTCCCGGCCGCGGCGTCTAATGCCGGGGCACCCGCCGCAGCGTCATCCCATGGCCTCCATCACTCCCGTCGACACCTACTCCTTCCGCCCCGGCGATCTCGCCGTCGCGGAGCGTCGGCCCGGCATCTCGGCCTTCGTGCGCACGCGCAACGGCGCCGATTTCCTGCGCCCGACAATCCTCAGCCACGCGCCCTTCGTCGATGAGATCGTCGCCGTCTACAACCAGTGCACCGACGGCACCGAGGCGGTCCTTGCCGCCTTGCAGGACGAGCTCGGCCCCGACAAGCTTAAGGTGTTTCACTACCTGCCGCGGGTCCATCCGCCCGGCTCCACGGCCCATGCGGCGGAGCCCGCGGCCTCGCCGCACAGCGTCGTCAACTACTCGAACTTCGCCCTGACCCGGACGAACAGGCAGATCGTCGTCAAGCTCGACGACGACCACATCGCCTTCGAGCGCGGCCTCGTCCCCATGGTGAAGCGGCTGCGCGACGAGGGCCTCGCGCCCGGCCGGATGCTGTGTTTCTCCGGGCTCAACCTCGTCCGCGACGAGGCGGGCCTCATCGGCATCCACGCCGACACGCCCTTTTCCGGCAATGGCGACATCGGCTTCTTCGCCATGACGCCGGACGCCTATTTCGTCCACGACCGCCGCTTCGAGGACTTCCGCAAGTATCATTTCCGCCGGGTCTTCGCCGGCTTCGCCTATTGGCACATGAAGTACCTGAAGACCGGGCTCGGTTTCGCCAATTACGAGATCGACAGCGGCGCCAATCGCCGGTTCGCCCGCAAGGAGCAGGCCTTCCAGCGCCGGCGCGGGGTCCTGACCATTCCCGAGGTCGCTGCCGCCATGCCGCGCGTCAGGTCCGAGATCATGCGGCACATCCCCGTCGACAAATGGGCGCTCATCGGCAACCGCGCCCTGGCCATGGCGGGCGGCGCGATCACCCAGGCCGATCTCGACGCTTTCGTCGCCGCCTATGGGCTTGGCTCGGCGCTCGGACCGGCGTCGGCCTGACGCGACAAGGGCGCCCGCGGCGAGCCGCGGACGCCCTTGCTGGAGGAACTGGCCTGATCAGGCGACGGCGAGGCGCACGTCGAGGTTCTTCCGGGTCGCCTCCGAATAGGGGCACACGATGTGGGCCTTCGCGACCAGGTCCTCGAGCACGGCCTTGTCCACGCCCGGGGCGCTGATGGTCAGGCCGACATCGATGCTGAAGCCCGTGCCGTCATCGCGCGGGCCGATGCCGACCGCAGCGCTCACCTTGGTCTCGGCGGGAAGGGCGACCTTCTCCTTGCCGGCGACGAACTTCAGCGCGCCGAGGAAGCAGGCGGAATAGCCGGCCGCGAAAAGCTGTTCGGGATTGGTGCCCTGGCCGCCGCCACCGCCGAGCTCCTTCGGCGTGTCGAGGGTCACGGACAGGCGGCCGTCATCCGAGGCGGCGGAGCCGGTGCGGCCACCGGTGGCGGAACCGTGGGCGGTGTAGAGGATCTTCATGGGGCTCTCCCTGGGGCGATGGTGAAAGGGGCGCTCGATCAGCGTCATAAATTAGATTGCACACAATCAAATTGTTTGCAATAGGTCATCTCGCCCAATGTGCAGCCTTGCGCTGCGGCGGCGGCTGCGGTCTCTGGGCAGCGGAGGCGATGATGGCGGACGATCATGACGTTCTGAAGCTCGGCGACCAGCTGTGCTTCGCGGTTTATTCCGCGGCGCAGGCCTTCACGCGCGTCTACAAGCCGCTGCTGGCGCCGCTGGGGCTGACCTATCCCCAGTACCTCACCATGCTCGTTCTCTGGGAACGGGACGACCTCTCGGTCAAGGCGATCGGCGAGCGGCTCGGGCTCGATTCGGGCACGCTGACCCCGCTCCTCAAGCGCCTCGAGAAGCTCGGCTTCGTCGCGCGCCGTCGCGATCCCGAGGACGAGCGGTCCGTGCGGATCGGTCTCACGGCTGAGGGCCGGGCGCTGAAGGCCAAGGCGAAGGACATTCCGCTCGCGCTCGGCTGCGCCATCGGCCGCCCTTGGCCGGATGTCATCCGGCTGCGACAGGACATCGCCGCGCTGCGCGATGCGCTCAACGCCACGGCCGGGGCAACCGACCCGGCCTGACCCTATTCGGCGGCGGCAAGCCCCGCCGGCCGCGCCGTCAGCAGCGTATCGGCCAGCGCCTCCGGCACCGGTCCGCCATGGGCCCAGTCGATGAGTTCCACGGTGTGGACGATCGGCACCGGCCGGGCGTGGTCTTCGTAGCCCTTCGCGATCTGGGTGATGCAGCCGATATTGCCGGCGGCGATCACGTCAGGCCGCGTCTTGTCGAGGTTCGCCACCTTGCGGTCGCGCAGCCGCTCGGCGATCTCCGGCTGCATGATGTTGTAGACGCCCGCCGACCCGCAGCAGAGATGGCCCTCCGGCGGCTCCTTCACGGTGAAACCGGCGGCCTTCAGCAGATTCTTCGGCGTGTCCTTGATCTGCTGGCCGTGCTGCATCGAGCAGGCCGAGTGATAGGTCGCGACGATGCCGTTGCCGGGACGGGCGGGCAGGTCCAGCGTCGCCAGATATTCCGTGACGTCCTTGGCCATGGCCGAGACTCGCGCCGCCTTCTCGGCATAGGCGGGGTCGTTGCGGAACATGAAGCCGTAATCCTTGATCGTCGTGCCGCAGCCCGATGCCGTGATGATGATGGCATCGAGGCCCGCGCCATCCATCTCGGCGATCCAGGCATCGATGGTGCGCTTGGCCTGCGCGTGGCTCTGCTCCTCGCGGCCCATATGGTGGACGAGCGCGCCGCAGCAGCCCTCGCCCTTGGCGAAGACCACCTCGACGCCGAGCCGCGTCAGCAGCCGCACCGCCGCCTCGTTGATGCCCGGCTGCAGCACCGGCTGGGCGCAGCCCTGCAGCAGCGCCACGCGGCCACGGCGCACACCTTCCGCCGGATGCACGCCGCCCCGGTCGAGATGCGAGCGCGAGGGCAGCCGGTCGGGGGCGAGTTCGATCATGGCGCGGGTGCGCTTGAGGATGCCGGCGCGCTCGGCAATGGGACCGATCGCCTTGCGCGACACGGCGACCGCCGCGCGGCCCTTCCAGCGCAGCACCGAGACGACGGAGAGCGCCTTCTTGGCGAGGAAACCGCCGGCGAGCGCCAGCCGGAAGCGGTTCGGATAGGGCAGGATGGTGGCGAGCACGCCACGCATCAGCCGGTCCTGCCAGGGCCGCTGGTAGGTCGCCTCGATATGGGCGCGGGCATGGTCGACGAGGTGCATGTAATGCACGCCCGAGGGGCAGGTCGTCATGCAGGAGAGGCACGAGAGGCAGCGGTCGACATGCTTGACCACCTCGGCCGTCGCCGGACGCCCCGTCTCGAACATCTCCTTCATCAGGTAGATGCGGCCGCGCGGGGAATCGAGCTCGTCGCCGAGCAGTTGGTAGGTCGGGCAGGTCGCGGTGCAGAAGCCGCAATGGACGCAGGTCCGGAGGATCTTCTCCGACGTGGCGATGGCGGGATCGGCGAGCTGTTCGGGCGTGAAGTTGGTCTGCATGGCCTCACATCCCCCGATACATGCGACCGGGATTGAGGATCCCGTCCGGGTCGAAACTCGCCTTAATGCGCTGCTGCAGGGCCATGGCGGGGCCTGCGGGAGGCGCGAAAACGTCCACCGCGCCCCGGATGGTCTCCGGCGCCCGGATCAGCGTCGCGTAGCCGCCCGCGGCCTTGGCCGCAGCATGGACGGCTTTGGCGCCGGCATCCCCCTCGGCGGCGACGCCGGCCCAGACGAGGCCGCCGCCCCAGTCCATAAGCATGCGCGGCGCGAGCGGCGCCAGACGGTCCGCCAGGGCCGGGGCCGCGCTCGGCGGCACCGAGATGCGCCAGACGGCCTCGTCGGTGCCGGCGAAGAGGGCGGCATCGCGGATGCCCGCCCAGAGCGCACGGCCCTCGTCACCGTCGATGACCGAGACGGCGCCGAAGGGCGCCAGCAGCTTGGCGAGCGCGTCCGTGCGGTAGGCGAGCGAGGCGTCAAAGCCCTCGATGCGGATGAGCGTGCGGGCGGCCTCGGTGCCCGAAGCCGGCACATGCGCCGCGCCGGTCGGCTCGAAGGGCGAGCCGAGGGCTGCGGAGAGCGCCGCCACCGCCTTGGCGACGGGAAGGCCAGCGATCACCAGCGTCCGCTCGCCCTCGGCGACCGGCAGCACCTTGAAGCAGACCTCGTGGAAAACGGCGAGCGTGCCGTAGGAGCCGGCCAGCGCCTTCACCAGGTCGAGGCCCGTGACGTTCTTCATCACCCGTCCGCCGGACTTCACGTCCTCGCCGAGCCCGTTGACGAATTTCAGCCCGATCATCGAGTCGCGTGCCGCGCCGAGATTGATCCGCGCGGGACCCGAGACATTGGCCGCCGCGACGCCCCCGACCGTCGGCTCCCCGGTCGTGCCGAGCAGACGCCGGTGGTCCATCGGCTCGAACGGCAGGCGCTGGCCGCGCTGGCTGAGCGTCTCCGTCACCTCGCGCAGCGGCGTGCCGGCCTTGGCGGCGATGACGAGTTCGGCCGGCTCGTAGAGCGTGATGCCCGAGAGCCTGGCGGTCGAGAGGGTCGCCGCGGCCTGGACCGGGCGGCCGAGGCCGGCACGTGTCCCGCCGCCCGCCACGGCGAGCGGGGTTTTCGCGGCGCGGGCGTCGGTGACGATGGCAGCAAGTTCGGCCGCGGTGGACGGTGTGTGGACGGTCATGGATGCCTCAGGCCGCCGCGCGCGGCGCCTCGTCCCGCGGGGCATCCAGCGGGAAGACCTTGGCGGGGTTGAGGATCCATTTCGGGTCGAGCGCCGTCTTGATCCGCGTCTGCTGCAAGAGGTCCACCTCGGTGAACTGCTCGCGCATCAGGTCGCGCTTCTCGATGCCGACGCCATGCTCGCCGGTCAGGCAGCCGCCGACCGCGACGCAGAGCCGGAGAATGTCCTCGCCGGCATGTTCGGCCTTCACCTGCTCCGCGGGATCGTTGACGTTGAACATGACGAGGGGGTGCAGGTTGCCGTCGCCGGCATGGAAGACATTGGCGACGCGCAGGCCATAGCCCTTCACGATCCGGTCGATGCCCTCGAGCACCTCCGGCAGGCGGCCGGTCGGAATCGTGCCGTCCATACAGATGTAGTCTGCGACGCGGCCCGTGGCGCCGAAGGCCGACTTGCGGCCCTTCCAGATGGCGGCCGTCTCCATAGCCGACTTGGATTCCTTCACCACCGCCACGTCGTGGCGCCGGGCGATCTCGACGATGCGGGCGAGCATCGCGTCCATCTCGGCATCCGAGCCCTCGACCTCGATGATCAGCATGGCCTCCACGTCGAGCGGATAGCCGGCCTTGGCGAAGGCCTCGCAGATATGGATGGCCTCGCGGTCCATGTACTCGATGGCGACGGGAATGATGCCCGCGCCGATGATGTCGGCGACCGTCTTGCCGGCTGCCGCAATCTCGCGGAAGCCGAAGAGCACGGGACGCGCACCCTCGGCCTGGCGCAGGATGCGCACAGTCACCTCGGTGACGACGCCAAGCTGGCCTTCAGAGCCGACCAGCAGGCCGATGAGGTCGTAGCCCGGCGCATCCAGCGCACCGCCGCCGATCTCGACGATCTCGCCCTCTACGGTCACCAGCTTGAGGCCGAGGATGTTGTTGGCGGTGACGCCGTATTTCAGGCAATGGGCGCCGCCCGAATTCATCGCGACATTGCCGGCGATGGTGCAGGCGAGCTGGCTCGACGGATCGGGGGCGTAGAAGAAGCCGGCATGGGCGACCTCGCCTGATATGGCGAGATTGGTGATTCCGGCCTGCACCCGCATGGTGCGGTCGGAAAAGTTCACGTCGAGCACGCGGTTCATCTTGGCGACGCCGAGGACGACCGCGTCCTCCTGCGGGATCGAGCCGCCGCACAGCGACGTGCCGGCGCCGCGCGCCACCACCGGCACGCCCTCGGCATGGCACAGCGCCATGATCGCCGCGACCTGTTCCGTCGTCTCCGGCAGCACCACGACCATCGGGATGCGGCGATAGGACGTGAGCGCATCCGTCTCGAAGGCCCGGCGCTCGTTCTCCTCGGTGATGACCCCTTCGCCCGGCACGATGGCTTTCAGCGCCGCGATCACCCGGTCGCGCTTCGCCAGCACATCGGCGCGCGGGGCGGGAAAGGCGATGGCCATGGCGGTCTCCCCTCGTTCTCGTCCGGAGGCTGCTGCGCAGCGCTCCGTCTGGAATTGTTTCAAACGACTATACGACGGATTGCCAATGGCGGAATGCCGCGGGTGAGGCGAAGATTGTTTCCTCCAGGGAAATAATGGAGAGCCGTTCGTGACGCCTCTCGCCGATCTCGAAATCTTCGCCCGGGTCGTGACCGCCGGCGGCATGTCGGCGGCGGGGCGCGAAATGGGCCTGTCCCCCGCGGTCATCTCCAAGCGCATCAAGCGGCTGGAGGAGCGCCTCGGCACGCGCCTCCTGCAACGCACGACGCGGCAATTGTCGCTGACCGAGGCGGGGCAGGGCTATTACGAGCGCGTCGTCGCCATCCTCGCCTCGATCGACGAGGCGGAGACCTTCGTCACCCGCCGCTCGAACCTCGCCCGCGGCACACTGCGCGTCTCGGCGCCGACCTCCTTCGGCCGGCTACACATCGCCCCGCACCTGCGGCCCTTCCTCGCCGCCAATCCCGACCTCGTCGTCCATCTCGAGCTCTCGGACAGCTTCGTCGACATTGTCGGCGAGGGCTACGACGTGGCCATACGCATCGGCGAGCTCGACGATTCCTCCTTCGTCGCCCGCCGCCTCGCGCCGAACCATCGCCTGCTGGTCGCCACCCCCGGCTATCTCAACGCCGCCGGCCGGCCGAAGACGCTCACCGACCTCGCCAGCCATTCGCTCCTCTCGCACAACACCGACACCTGGCGGCTCGAGGGGCCCGAGGGCCTGCAACTCGTCCGCCTGCGTGGCCCGTTGCGCACCAATTCCTCCGAGGTCGTGCGCGAGGCGGTGCTCGCCGGCATCGGCATCGCGCTGCGCTCGACCTGGGACGTGGGACCGGAGCTGAAGGACGGCCGGCTGGAGGTCGTGCTGCCGCAATGGCGGGCGACCCGCCGCGTCGCCGTCCATGCCGTCTATCCCACCCGCCGCTTCCTGCCGCAGAAGGTCCGCGTCTTCGTCGACTGGCTCGCCGGGCTCTATGGGCCGGTGCCCTACTGGGACCAGGGGCTCGACCTGACGGCGCGGGACGGCTAGAGGCTTGGCGGCAAGGCTTCGGGCCGTGTGCTGCATATCGGCAGTGCGTCCTTCGAGGCTCGCTTCGCTCGCACCTCAGGATGAGGCGGGTGGTGACCTGCATGGGATGGCTGCGGCGCCGGCAGCTTGGTCCAGGGGCAGGGCTCAACCATCCTCATCCTGAGGTGCGAGCCACGGCGATGCGTCAGCATCGTCCGGCCGCGAGCCTCGAAGGACGCAATTCCGGTGTGCCAGGCGCCGCTCATTGCTTCTCACCATCCGCCGGGAACCCGCATGACGCGCGCCCTGTCCGATCTCGACCTCCGCCTCGCCGCCCTTCTGGGCGAGGCCGGTTTCACGCGCGCCGAGCCGCCGCTGCTGATTGCCGCCGACCTCGTGCGCGATCTCGTCGGCGAGGCCATGGCCCGCCGCCTGTTCCTCACCAGCGATGCCGAGGGCCGCGAGCTCTGCCTGCGGCCCGACTACACCATCCCCGTGGTGCAGGCGCATCTTGAAGGTCCCCGCGCCGCCGAGGCTGCCGCCTATGCCTATCTCGGCCCGGTCTTCCGCCATCGCCCCGGCATGGACGGCCAGTTCAACCAGGCCGGCATCGAGCTTCTCGGCCGCACCGACCGCGAGGCGGCGGAGGCGGAAGTCGTGGCGCTCGGCCTCAAGGGCGCCCGTCTCTACACCGATGGCCCGCTCACCCTCGCCCTCGGCGACGTCGGCATCTTCATGGCGCTGGTGAACGCCCTCGGCCTGCCGCCGGCCTGGCGCCGGCGCCTGGCCAAGGACTTCCGCCGCTCCGGCATGCTGGCGGGCGACCTGAAGCGCCTGGCCGAGCCGGCCCGCGGCGCGCCGACCCATGCCGGCCTCCTCGCCGCGCTGGAGGGCTCGGACCCCAAGGCCGCGCGCGCCCTCGTCACCGATCTCCTCTCCATCGCCGGCATCACCACGGTCGGCGGCCGCTCCGCCGCCGATGTGGCGGAGCGCTTCCTCGAACAGGCGGCGCTCGGCACCGGCGGACTGTCCGCCGAACAGCTCGCGGTGGTCGAGAAGCTCCTCGCCATCGACACGGATGCGGCCTCCGCCGAGCCCGCCATCCGCGACATCGCGAGGGGCGCCAGCCTTGCCATGGACGAGGCGATCGACCGGCTCGCCCGCCGCCACCAGCTCCTCGCCGATGCCGGTATCGACCTTGCCGCCGCCCGCTTCTCCACCCGCTTCGGCCGCGACGTCGACTACTACACAGGCCTCGTCTTCGAGATCCACGACGGTGCCGGCACGGAAGCCCGCCCGCTGGTCGGCGGTGGCCGCTATGACCGCCTCACCGAGATGATGGCCGCCAAGCTGGGGCTTGCCACCAGGGTGCCAGCCGTCGGCTGCGCCTTCTGGGTCGAACGCCTCGCGGCGGTGGGAGGCCGCGCATGACCGATACGCTCGTCTTCGCCATCCCCTCCAAGGGCCGCATCCTGGAATCCGCCCAGGACTTCCTCGACCGCGCCGGCCTGAAGCCCGTGCAGGGCCGCGGCGCCCGCGACTATCGCGGCACGATCCCGGGTCTCGACAATGTCGAGGTCGCCTTCCTGTCGGCCTCCGACATCGCCCGCGAACTCGTCGCCGGAACCGTCCATCTCGGCCTCACCGGCCTCGACCTCATGCACGAGGCAACGCCCGAGCCCGAGGACCGCCTCGTCTCGCTCACCCCCCTCGGCTTCTCCCGCGCCGACGTGGTGGTCGCCGTGCCGCAGGCCTGGATCGACGTCTCGACCATGGCCGATCTCGATGATGTCGCGAGCCAGTACCGCGCCCGCCATCGCACGCGCATGCGCGTCGCCACCAAGTACCTGAACCTCACCCGCGCCTTCTTCGACCGCCACGGCATTGCCGATTACCGCATCGTCGAATCCGCGGGCGCCACCGAGGGCGCGCCGGCCGCCGGCGCGGCGGAGCTCATCGTCGACATCACCACGACGGGCGCGACGCTCGCCGCCAATGCCCTCAAAGTGCTCGATGATGGCGTCATCCTGAAGTCCGAGGCCCATCTCGTCGCCTCCCGGACGGCCGCCTGGGGCGATGGCGCGCTCGCCTGCGCGCGCGACATGCTCGACCGCATCCATGCCCAGGCGCGCGCGCGCCAGCTGCGCGAGGTCCGCACCCGCTTTGCCGGCGCGGACGCGGCGCTGCTCGCCGAGACGCGCCAGCGCTTCGGCGTCGAGGCGCCCTTTGGCGGCCCGACCTCGTCCGGCATGCTGACGCTGCACTGCCCGCCGAAGCAGGTCTTCGCCCTTGGCCGCTTCCTGCGCGACCGCGGCGCCGAGACCGTGTCGGTCGCCGAGCTCGACTATGTCTTCTCGCGCGACAACCCGCTCTACGACCGCCTCGCGGCTTCGCTCGCCCGTTGACCGGGCGGGTCAGACCGCGTCGGTCGAGGTGACGATGAAGGTGAGCAGTGCGCCGTCCTCGTCGCGGATCGAGACATATTCGCCGATCTGGAAGAGGTGGTCGCCGAAGCGGTAGCCCGCCTCATCGTCGTCGTTTCCGGTGGCGTCATAGTCGAAGGTCCAGGTCGCCCCCTTGGCGCCGCCGGCCTTGTGCACGAGCAACCCGTGCTGGTCCTCCTCGCCCGCCCAGAAGCGGCGGACCTTGCACAGGGCCCGATGCTCCTTCCACGCGGCAAGATCGATCCGGCCTTCCGCGTCGAGGGGCGCGACGAACTCGTAGCCGTGCAGCTTCGAGCCCTCGGGGAAGCCCGGCGAGCGGGCCATGTTGAGGCGGATCCGGTGAAAGCCGCGGGGGAGGGTGGTCATGGCGCGTCCTCTTCGCTGAAACAGTGCGATAGGGATGCGCCGTCGGGTCTCCGGCCGCCTTGATCGGGGTCAACGGCCTCAGCCGAGGCCGAAACTCCGCACCGCGATCACCGCACCCATGCCGGCGGCCAGCGCCGCGATGTCCTTGCGCACCAGCACCATGACCGCTGCCGCCACCGCCACGCCGATCCAGGCGGCGAGCCCGCCGCGCATGGCGAGCGGCACCACGGTTGAGACGATGATGGCGCCGGGAAGCGCCTCCAGCGCCGCGCGCACGAAGGGCGTCGGCGGCACCCGGCTCATGATCCAGTAGCCGGCGAAGCGCACGAGGAAGGTCGCCGCCGCCATGCCGGTGATGGCGATATAGGGCCAGGCTTCCTCAGGCACGCTCACGCAGCACCCCCGCGGCGAGCGAGCCGGCGAGGGCCCCCGTGACGATGAACCAGTAGCCGTCCGCGAGCTGGGCCGTCACCACCGCGACGCCGGCCGCCACCGGCCAGGCGAGGCGGTCGCGGCGGAGCCTGAACAGGCCGACCGACATGGCGGTGAAGGTGAGCGGCATCACCATGTCGATGGCGAAGCGCTTGGGGTCCGTGAGCAGATGGCCAAGCGCATGACCCGGGATCGTCGCGAGCGTCCAGATCACCCACATGAACAGGCCCGCGCCGATGAAGACGCCGGCATCCTGCCCGCCCTGCGCATGGTAGCGGGAGGCGACGACGAAATTGGCATCCGTGAGCGCCGCCAGCCCGACATGGACCGGACCCGCCGGCCCGCGCGACAGCCAGGGCTGGAGCGATGCGCCCATCAACAGGAAGCGCAGGTTCACCGCCATGGTCACCACGACGATGGCCGCGATGGCCGAGAGGCTGAAGACCTGGGGCCAGAGCTGGAGGCCGAGGAGCTGCGAGGCGCCCGCATAGACCGACAGGCTCATGAACACGGCCTGGCCGAGGGTCAGGCCCTTCTCGGCGGAGGTCGCGCCGACGGCGGCCGCGAAGACCAGCGTTCCCGGCAGCAGCGGCACGGTGAGGCGCGCGCCTTCGACCATGCCGGCAAAGGTGCAGGGGACGCGGGGAGGGGCGGGCGCAGCGGGCATGGAGGGTCCGACGTGAAGCCTCCGTTCTTGCTGGCTCAGACAGCGCGGTCCAGCCCTGCGCAATGCAGGGCCGGGCCTCGCCTGCCGCACGGGTAGGCGAGTGTGGGGCAGCGGCGGGGAATCCTGATGGGCAATGGCCCCTCACCCTTCCCTCTCCCCGCAGGCGGGGAGAGGGGGACGTCGACGTGGTGGATAGCCCAGGCCGTCTTGCCAGGCCCAACCGTTGCCAGGATGGAGCGAGGCTGTTGCCCCCTCTCCCCGCCTGCGGGGAGAGGGAAGGGTGAGGGGCATGCGGCGGCAACAATCTGATGGAGCGCGTTTCGGCTATCCCAGCCGCTTCCGGAAGAAGAACTCCCAGCTCGCGCTTGCATCGGCGAGGTAGCGCTCCACCGGTTCCCGCACGAAGCCGAGCTTCTCGTAGAAGCGGTGGCCACGGGTGAAGCGGGTATCGCTCCACAGGATGATCTCCCTGGCGCCGCGGGCCTTCAGCAGGGCCTCGCCCTCCGCATAGAGCCGCTGGGCAAGCCCGGAGCCGCGATGGCCGGCGCTTGCATAGACCTTGAAGAGCTCGCCGGTTCCCCGCACCGGCGTCATCACCGCCGCCAGGGAACCGATCAGCTCGCCGCCCGCCTCGGCGACGAAGAGCTGGCCGCCCAGCCGCGCATAATGGCTCGCCGGGGCCCTCAGCTCGGGGAACTCCTCGTCGAGGAACAGGCAGCCGGGATATTCGGCAAAGGTCGTGGCGATCAGCGCGGCGAGGGCCGTGCCGTCGCCGTCGCGAGCGGGGCGGATGATCATGCGTCCTGGGATCCGAGAAGCGTAGCGCGGGCGAGCGCCTCGGCCGGCGGCAGCGGCTCGGGCGTGAAACGGGCGGGGACGGGAAGCGCCGCCTCCAGCATGCGCTGGTAGCGCGCGCGCGGCACCTCGATGGCGCCGAGCGAGGCGAGGTGCGGCGTGACGAACTGGGTGTCGAGCAGCACGAAGCTGTCGGCCTTGAGCCGAGCCACCAGATGGACCAGCGCCACCTTCGAGGCGTCGGTCTCCCGGTGGAACATGCTCTCGCCGAAGAAGGCGCCGCCGAGGCTCACCCCGTAGAGACCGCCGACGAGACGCCCGTCACGCCAGCATTCCACCGTGTGGCAATGGCCGCGGCGGAACAGGGCGCCGTAGAGGGCGCGGATGCGGGCATTGATCCAGGTGTCCTTGCGCCCTTCCGCGGGCGCGGCGCAACCGTCGATCACCGCGTCGAAATCGCTGTCCATGCGGATCTCGAAGCGCTCGCCCTTCACGGTGCGGGCGAGCCGCTTGGAGATCAGCAGTCCTTCCAGCGGGAAGATGCCGCGGCGCTCCGGCTCCACCCAATAGAGGCCGGGATCATCCGCACTCTCGGCCATCGGGAAGATGCCGCAGGCATAGGCCTTCAGCAGCACATCCGGCGTGATGGTCTGGTCGAGATCGTCGCCGTGGCGCGTCATGCCGGCAGTCTAGCCGCTTCGCGTCGGCCCGGCCAAGGACCGCGATGGCCCCGCTCAGTCCAGCGCCTTTTCGAACCGGACCTCGCCGTCAGGGGTGCGGCCGGTCTCCGTCCAGCCCTGGCGGCGATAGAAGCGGTCGGCGCGGGTGCCGGGGTCGGTCGACAGCCAGGCCCGGCTATGGCCGGCGGCTGCGAGATGCTCGCAAGCGGCGGCCAGGAGCCCGCGGGCGATGCCGCGGCCCTCGCTTGCCGGGTCCATGAACAGCGCGAAGATCGAGCCGTTGCGCGGGTCGGCGGAGGAGAAGCCGTGGATGTGGCCGTTTGTCTCGAAGACCCAGAAGCCGTCGCGGTCGATGAGATAGGCGACCGTGTCGGTGATCTTCGCCGGGTTCGACAGCACGTTTTCCCTGACCGCGCCGCGGATCTCGGAGATCCGCGGCAGGTCGGCTCGGGTGGCGACGCGGATCACTGCTTCTCGATGCCGGCGACGCGCGCCGCCTCGGCCCATTTGGCGGCTTCGGACACCACGCGCGCGGCGAGTTCCTCGGGCGACGAGGGCGCGATGACCATGCCGAGATTCTCGCCAAGCGCGGTGCGCAGCTCCGGCGTTGCGGCAGCGGCCCGCACGGCGGCATTCAGCCTGGCGGTCACCTCGGCCGGCACGCTGGCGGGGGCGAACATGCCGAACCAGGCAATGAGCTCGTAGCCCTTGGTGCCGGCGGCCTCATCGACCGTCGGCAGGTCCGGCACCTGGGCGCTGCGCTGCTGCGACGTCACGGCGAGCGGCCGCACCGTGCCGCCCCGCACCTGCGGCAGCATCACGCCGAGATCGGCGGTGAACAGCGTCACGCGGCCGGCGATCAGGTCCTGCATGGCATTGGGCCCACTGCGGTAGAAGACGTGGGTCATCTTCATGCCGGTCATGGCCATCAGCATCTCGGTCGAGACGCGCTGCGAGGCCGAGGCCGAGGCGAAGGTCAGGTCGGTGCGGCCCCTGGCATAGTCGATGAGCTCGCGCAGGGTGCGCACCGGCAGGGTGTTGGGCACGGCGACGATGAGCGGCACCGACGACAGGAAGGAAATCGGCTGGAAATCCTTGTTCATGTCGAAGGGCACATTGTTGAACAGCGCCGGCGCAGCGGCATTCGTCGAATTGGTGCCGATGAGGATCGTGTAGCCATCCGGCGTCGCCTTGGCGACGGCATCGGCGCCGATCAGGCCATTGGCGCCCGGACGGTTCTCGATGACGATGGACTGGCCCAGGGTCTTGGCCATCTGGTCGGCGAAGGTGCGGGCGACGATGTCCGTCGCGCTGCCGGCGGCGAAGGGCACGATGGCCCGGATCGGGCGGTTGGGATAGGACTGCGCCCAGGCGGCGCCAGCACTGGCGAAAAGGCCAAGGGCCATCGTGGCGGCGAGAAGCGTGCGGCGGCGGACGGTCTCGGACATGGTCATCTCCCCGGGGGCTCGGACGTCGCGCGCGCCCGTTGCGTGACATCCTCTCTAGCCGCTCGCCGGGAGAAGGCAAGCCGACCGCGGTGTCGCAAGCCCTCCTCAAGGCCCGGCGGGCGCGCTATGTCGGCCCCATGACCACCCGACGCCCGCTCCGCCGCGCCTTGCTCGCCCTTGCCCTGCCGCTCTGCGCCGCCCTGGCGCCGCCCGCCGCAGCTGCCGAGCGCGTGCCCGTCGCCGCCACGGCGCCCGATGCCGCGCCGTTGATCGAGCGGCTGAGGGCGGGCGGGCTCGTGCTCTTCTTCCGCCACGCCGATACGGCCGGCATGCCCTGTGACTCATCCTTCCGCGTCGGCGACCGCGCCGGCCAGCGCAATATCTCGCCCCGCGGGCGCGAGCAGTCGCGTCGCATCGGCGAGGCCATGGCGACCCTGCGCATTCCCGTGGCGAAGCCGGTTCTGGCCGGCCCGGTCTATCGGGCCCGCGACACGGCCGAGGAAGCCTTCGGCGTCGCCGAGGTCTCGGTGATCGATGGTCTCACGGCCGACGATTTCTCCGGACCGCGCCTCGACTGGGTGCTCGGCGAACATCGCCGGCTGATGGCCGAGCCACCGCCGCCCAGCCTGAACCGCGTCCTTGTCGGCCACCGCACCCCCCGCCATCATGCTGCTGGGGCCGGAGGTCGCCGGCCGCGCCTTCCCCGAGGGCTCCGCCATCGTCATGGAGCCGGCCTCGCCGCCGCGCATCCTCGGCATCGTCATGTTCGCGCCCATCCCCGGAGCCGGCTTCCACGGCTGCTGACCGGGCGGCGCAGGGCGCCTGCCCGTCTGCGTGGATTGACCCCGCGTCACGCTGCGGCCACCTTCGGCCCGCCCATGCTCACGTCATTTCCCTTCATCGTCACCGCGCTCGGCGTCACCCAGATCGTCTCCTGGGGGACCATCTTCTATGGCATCTCGGTGCTGGCGAAGCCGATGATGGCCGAGCTCGGCTGGAGCACGACCTTCGTCTTCGCGGGCTTCTCGATCTCGCTGCTGGTCGGCGGCATCGTGTCGAAGCCGGTGGCGCGCTTCATCGAGCGGCGGGGCGGGCGGCTGACCCTCACCATGGGATCGCTGGTCGGCGCCTTCGGCCTCGCCATGCTGTCGCAGGTGAATGATCCAATCGTCTATATCGCTGCATGGATTGTGCTGGGCCTGGCCTCGCGTCTGACGCTCTATGACGCCGCCTTCGCCATGCTGGTGGAGATCTACGGCATGCGGGCGCGGCGGCCGATCTCGGTGCTCACCCTCTTCGGCGGGCTCGCCTCCAGCATCTTCTGGCCGATCACCCACTACCTCAACGAGGCCATCGGCTGGCGCGGCGCCTGGCTCGTCTGCGCCCTGGCCGTCCTGGTGCTCTGCACGCCGCTGCACCTGCTCCTGCCGCGCCTCGGCACCCCCATCGGTGGTTCCGAGGGCGAGGCGGCGCAGCCCGATCCCGAGCCGCTGGTGCCCGCCGAGCAGAAGGCCTTCGCGGTGCTGATGCTGACCATCGCCATGGCCGGCAATTCCTTCATCACCACGGCGCTGTCGGTCCACCTCATCCCCGCCGTCGTGTCCATGGGCATGGCGGCCGCCGTGGCGGTGTGGATCTCCTCGCTGCGCGGGGTGTTCCAGACGCTGGGGCGTCTCGCCGAAATCCTCTTCGGCAAGAACCTCGACCCCTTCCTCTTCGCCAACATTTCGACCGGCATGATGGTGCTGGCCTTCATCCCGCTGGCGCTCGGCGGCGTGTCGGTCCCCTTCTTCTTCGCCTTCAACATCCTCTTCGGCATCTCGGTGGGCCTTGCCACCATCGTGAAGGGCGCCGTGCCGCTCGTGCTCTTCGGCCGCCATGGCTATGCCAGCGTGCTCGCCTCCATCGCCACGCCCGGCCTCATCGTCACTGCCGCGGCGCCGACGGCCTATGCCGCCGTTCTCGACGCCTCGGGGCCGGTCGCGGGGTTCTGGGTCATGTTCGCGGTGTCGCTGTCCTCCTTTGCGGCGACGGCAGCCCTTGCCTGGAGGTTCCGCCGCGTTCCAGGCTGACGCGGGGAAAGGCGCCATGATTCTCGAATTCTGGCAGGGAGGGGGCGACCCGCTGCGCGGCCTCGCCGTCGTGGTCCGGGCGCTGGCGCTCATCGCGGCGCTGGCGGCGGCTGGCGCCGCGCTGTTCCTCGTCTTTGCCAGCGAGCGCCTGACCCGCGAGGAGGCGCGCTCCGCCCGCGGCTGGCTCTCGCTCTTCGCCGTGCTCGCCCTCCTGTGTCTCGCCCTGCTCTGGCCCTTCCGCGCCGCCGAACTCTCCGGCATCCGCGACGGCATGGTGCGCTGGGCCCTCTATCCCGAGATCGCCCGCTCCGACTTCGGCGATGCCACCTTCCTGACCGCGGCCGGGCTGGTGCTGCTCCTCTTCGCCCGTGTCCGCACGGCCTGGGGCGCGGGCCTTGCCACGGCCGGCGCCATGCTCGTCTCCCTCGGACTGACCATGGGCGGACATGCGGTCGGCCATGCGCGCCGGCAGGAGCTGGTCGCCCTCGGCACCCTTCACGTCTTCGCCGCCGCCTTCTGGTTCGGCAGCCTGCCGCCGCTGCGCGCGGTGGCCCTGCGGCGCGACCCGGCCTCGGCGGCCGAGGACATCCTCGCCTGGTCGCGGCAGGCCATGGTCTTCGCCGTCCTGGCGCTGGCGACCGGCGCGGTGATGGCCCTCATGCTCGCCGGGCCGCCTACGGCGCTGGTGCGTGGCGGGTACGGCCTTGCGACCGTCGCGAAGACCGCCTTTGTCGTGGCCATGGGTCTCGGCGCGCTCGCCTGCCGTTTCCGCCATGCCCGGCTGATGGAGCGCGGCGACGTGCTGGCGGGCGACGCCTTCCGCCGCTCCTGCACGCGCCAGTTCCTCTTCGGCCTCGTGGTGCTCTACCTCACGGCGGAGCTCGCCTCGGCCGATCTGGCGCGGTGATGAATGACCGCTGATCCCTATCGCCCCAATGTCGGCATCGCCCTGTTCGACCGGCAGGGCCGCGTCTTCATCGCCCGCCGCATCGGCGATGACGGGCCGGAGATCATCGTGCCCGGCCACGAATGGCAGATGCCGCAGGGCGGGGTGGAGCCGGGCGAGGATATCGAGCCCGCCGCCCGGCGCGAGCTTGCGGAAGAGACCGGCATCCGCTCCGTCGCCCTGCTCGGCCGCATGGCCAGCGCAATGACCTATGACTGGCCGCCCTATCATGGCCCGCCGCACCGCCTCACGCGCTGGCGCGGCCAGCGGCAGGTCTGGTTCGCCTACCGCTTCACCGGCAGCGAGGCGGAGATCGATCTCGCCGCCTCGGCCGGAACGGAGCCGATCGAGTTCGATGCCTGGCGATGGGAACAGCTCGACCGCCTGCCGGACCTCGTCGTGCCCTTCAAGCGCGCGGTTTACGCCGCGGTCGTCGCGGCCTTTGCGGTCCATGCGAGGCCCACCGAGTGACCGGCTGGAACCTGGCGCGGTCCGGCGCGATGATCATCATCTGGTCACGATGGCCGACGAAGGTCCGCCGTCCCCGATGCCCGCCCCTCCGGATTGCCTGACGACATGACCGCCGCTCCCGAGACCGACGCCGTCACCCGCGCCTTCGAGGCGCTCGAGGCCAACCGGCGCGCCCTGATGGTCATGTCGCTGCCCGAGCTCTTCGAGGAGGATCCCAGGCGCTTCCAGAAGTTCTCGCTGAAGCTGGGATCCCTGCTGATGGACTGGTCGAAGACGCGGGTGACCGCCACGACCATGCGCCTTCTCGTCGATCTCGCCCGCGCGGCGCGGCTGGAAGAGAAGCGCGACGCCATGTTCGCAGGCCAGCGCATCAACACCACCGAGGATCGCGCCGTGCTGCACGTGGCGCTGCGCAACCTCTCGGGCGCGCCCATCCTCACCGATGGCCGCGACGTCATGCCGGAAGTGGCGGCGGAGCGGGAACGCTGTCTTGCCTTCGCCGAGGCGGTGCGCTCCGGCGCGCTCCGCGGCGCGACCGGCAAGCGCTTCAACACCATCGTCAATATCGGCATCGGCGGCTCCGATCTCGGGCCCGCCATGGCCGCCGAGGCGCTGAAGCCCTATGGCAAGCGCGGCCTCGCCGTGCGCTTCGTCTCCAATGTCGACGGCGCCCACATCGCCGATACGCTGAAGGGCCTCGACCCCGCCCGCACCCTCTTCGTGGTGGTCTCCAAGACCTTCACCACGGTCGAGACCATGACCAATGCCCAGACGGCGCGGAACTGGATCGCGCAAGGTCTGGGCGAGGAGGCGGTCGGCCGCCACTTCGCCGCCGTCTCCACCAACCTCGCCGCGGTCAACGCCTTCGGCATCGCCGAGGCCAGCATGTTCCGCTTCTGGGACTGGGTGGGCGGCCGCTACTCCGTCTGGTCGGCGGTCGGCCTGTCGCTGATGATCGCGGTCGGGCCCCGCCATTTCACCGCCTTCCTCGCGGGGGCCGAGCGGGTCGACCAGCATTTCCGGACGGCACCGCTGAAGCGGAACATGCCGGTGATCATGGGCCTCCTCGGCCTCTGGCACCGCAACGTCTGGTCCTATGCGAGCCACGCCGTCCTGCCCTATGACCAGCGCCTCGCGCGGCTGCCCGCCCATCTCCAGCAGCTCGACATGGAGAGCCTCGGCAAGGGCGTGACGCTGGAGGGCAAGGCGGTGACGCGCCCGACCGGGCCGATCATCTGGGGCGAGCCCGGCACCAATGGCCAGCACGCCTTCTTCCAGCTGCTCCACCAGGGCACGGAGGTCGTACCCTGCGATTTTCTCGTCGCCGCCTCGCCGCATGAGCGGGGCCGCAAGCACCATGACCTCCTCGTGGCCAACTGCCTCGCCCAGAGCCAGGCGCTGATGAAGGGCCGCTCCTTCGAGGAGGCGCGCGACCAGCTCATCGCCAAGGGGCTGTCAAAGGCGGAGGCGGAAAAGCTCGCCCCGCACCGGGTCTTCACCGGCGACCGGCCCTCGACCACCTTCCTCTACCGCAAGCTCGATCCCGCCACCCTCGGCATGATCGTGGCGCTCTACGAGCACAAGGTCTTCGTCATGGCCGCGATCCTCGGCATCAACGCCTTCGACCAGTGGGGCGTGGAACTCGGCAAGGAACTGGCGACGCGGCTGGAGCCGCTGGTTGCCGGAAAGACGATGGACCTCGCCGGGCTCGACGCGTCGACGGCGGGGCTGCTCGAGCACCTCAGGCGGATCAGGGTCTAGGCGCCCTTGCGAAAGCCTCCTCCCGTCGCCAAACTCTTGGCTGGAGGCCACAATGATTCATCTCGCGCAAGAGACGCAGGACATGATCATGGAGAAGGCGAGGCTCGCCGGAACCTCTCCTGATGCGCTCGTCCGCGCGGCCCTCGCCGCCATTGCTCCCACACTGGAGCCAAACACTGATCGCCGGGCCGATCTCTCCGCGGCCCTGGCAAGGCTTGACGGCTTGCCGCGGTCTGCAGACGAGCGGTCGGTGAAAGCCATCCTCGAAGACGCCTGGACCTCGTGACTCTTGCGGTCGACACCTCGGTCCTGGTGGCGATCGCCCTCAACGAGCCGGAACGCTCCGTCTTCATTGATCGCATCCAGAGCGCGACTGAACCGGTCGTGTCTGCCGTCTCTGTCCTGGAGGCGGGTATCGTTCTTTCGGTCCGCCTCCGGGGGTTCGCAACAGCGGACCTGACGTCGCTGATCGATGGCCTCGGTCTGACCGTCAGGCCCTTTGACAAGGCGCAGGCCGATCTCGCCCTCGCGGCCTACAGGCGTTTCGGTAAGGGGTTCGACCCCCGGGCCCGGCTGAACCTCGGGGATGCGATTGCCTACGCGCTGGCCGTCAGAGAGGGCCTTCCTCTCTTGTTCAAAGGCGAGGATTTCGCGGCGACGGACATAAGGCCCGCCTGAGCCTCACGAGGCCGGGCCGACCGTCACCGGCGTGTAGTCCTGGAACCAGTTGCGCACCTGGGTGAAGCCCTTCACCCGCGGCGAAAGCCCGCGCGGATTGAGGTCGTGGACCACGAACAGCGCCGCCGCATCGTCCACAAGCAGCGTGTGCAACTGGCCCATGGCCGCGGTCTGGGCGGCGGGGTCGAAGGCCTCGCGCATCACCTTGATCTGCGCGTCTACCGCCGGGTTGTTGTACCAGCCCCAGTTGACGCCGCGGGGCGCGGTGAGCGTCGAATCGTAGATCACCCAGCCCGTCGTCGGATCGATGGAGGGGATCGCGATATTCAGAGCGTGGAAGCCGCGCTGCTGCTCGGAGCGGGTGCCGCCGCGCAGCATGTTGATGATGGTGGTGAAGTCGACGACCTCGAACTTCACGTCGATCCAGATCTCCTTGAGGTTCTCCTGCATCATCTCGTTCATCGGCAGGGGCACCATCTGCCCGCCGCCGCCGGAGGCGATGACGGCCACCACCTCCAGCCGCTTGTTCGGGCCGTAGCCGGCTTCCTGCATGAGCCTCTTCGCAGCGGCCACGTCGTAGCGGATGTCGAAGCTCGGCTTGCCAAACCAGGGATCGCCGGGGAGCACCTTGCCCTTGGCGGGCAGCGCCGTGCCGGAGAGGAGCTGCACCATGGCGTCGCGGTCGATGGCGAGGTTGGCGGCGCGGCGCACCCGCACGTCACCGAAGGGCGTGCCGGGGTTCACGTTGAGACGCCAGGCCCAGATATGCGGATAGGAGTTCTGCACCACCTGGAAGCCGGCGCCCTTCAGCGAGGGGATGGCGTCCGGCGGCAGGGTTTCGGCGATGTCGATCGTGCCGGCGCGCAGGGCCGCGATCCGCGCATTGCCGTCGGGGATCGGCAGCAGCACGGTGCGCGCCGTCTTCGGCACGCGGGCCTTGTCCCAGTAGGCGGTGTTGGCCTCGAGTTCTACGCGCTCGCGCGGCGTCACCGAGATGACCTTGTAGGGCCCCGTGCCGGCGGGACGCTGGGTGAAGCGCTGCCAGTCGCCGCCGAGCTCGGCATGGCGGGCGGGGCTGACGAACCACAGGAAGGAGAGCTGGTAGGGCAGCATGCCGTCGACCACGTTGGTGGTGATGGCGATGGTCTTGGCGTCGATCTTCTCGTAGCCGGCGACCGAGGAGAGGCGCGAGCGCACGAGGCCGACGCGCGGCTGGTGGAACTGCGGCGCGTCCGACTTGAAGATGGAGTCGAAGTTCCAGATGGCGGCGTCCGCATTGAAGGGCGTGCCGTCATGGAAGGTCACGCCCTCGCGCAGCGAGATGATCCAGCGCTGCTTGTTCGCCGGGTCCACCTCCCACTTGGTGGCAAGGCCCGGGGTCAGGCCGGAGGGCTGGTCCGCCTTGGAGAGGTCCCAGTTCACCAGCGCATCGAAGACCATGTAGCCGCCGAAGCGGATGCCCTCGAAGCCGCCTTCGGGACCGCCCCACATGCGCGGCACGTCGGAGAGCGAGATGCCGATGCGCAGCGGTGCTGCAGCCTGGGCCATCGCGCCGGAGGGGAGTGCGAGGGCGCCGGCGGCAGCGGCTGCGCCCTTCAGCACGGTGCGGCGGGAGAAGGCACTGCGGGACGGGTTGCGCGCCATGACGGCCTCCGGAGGTTGTCTGGAGGCATTGCATACAAGTCACGTGCCAGCCGCGCGATGAAGCGAAGTCGCTGATTTATATGATGTTATTGAAAGGCCTGGAGAACGCGGAAGCGGCGCGAAATCCATCGCGCCGCCTCTCAATCAGGCAGATGGAGGCCCTGCCTCGTTGTCGATCAGCGGCCCAGCGGCTCGCCCACGCCCACCCGCTCGGTGATGAGCTTGTAATGCTCGATCCGGCGATGGCGCTTGAAGTCGAAGATCGTCTCCTTGCCGAAGACGGTCTCGTCGAGGTCGCAAGGGTGCACCAGCACGCCATCCTCCTCGTGCGGCAGTTCGCCGACGATCTTGCCGTTGGGATCGACGATCAGCGTGCCGCCCATGAGGTGGTTGCCGTCCTCGGAGCCGGCCTTCGCCACGGCCACGACCCAGGTGGCGTTCTGGTAGGCGCCGGCCTGGCAGGAGAGGCGATGGTGGAACAGCCGGTCCTCGATGCCTTCGGCGCCGCGCTGCGAATTCACCGACGGCGTGTTGAAGCCGAGCACCACCATCTCGACGCCCTGCAGGCCCATGACGCGGTAGGTCTCCGGCCAGCGGCGGTCGTTGCAGATCGCCATGCCGACGAGGCCGTCGAGGAAGCGCCAGACCGGGAAGCCGGTGTCGCCCGGCTCGAAATAGCGCTTCTCGAGATGCTGGTGGGTGCGCTCCGGGTCGAACTCGACATGGCCGGGCAGGTGGGTCTTGCGGTACTTGCCGATGATGGCGCCCGTCTTGTCGACGAGGATCGAGGTGTTGAAGTGATGGCCGTCGGGGGTGAGCTCGGCATAGCCGAAGCTCATCGCCATCCCCAGCGCCTTGGCCTTATCAAAGAGGGGCTGGGTGTCCGGCCCGGGCATGGCGGCCTCGAACCAATGGTCCATCTTCGCCCGGTCTTCCTCGTAGAAGCGCGGGAAGAAGGTGGTCAGTGCCATCTCCGGATAGACGATGAAGTTGGCGCCCTTGGTCTTCGCCTCCTCCATCAGCCTGATCATGCGCGCGACGACGCTGGCGCGGTTCTCCGCCTTCTGGATGGGGCCGAGCTGGGCGGCGGCGACGGTGACGATGCGGGCCATGGCGATGCTCCTGGGGCGACGGCCTCAATGTCCGAGCCGGTGCTCGAGCCGGCTGACGAGCCGGACCACGGGCCAGAGGACGATGAGGTAGAGGAAGGCGGCGAGGACGATGGGCGAGGTGTTGTAGGTGACGCTCCGCGCCATGTCGGCGGCGTAGAGAAGCTCGGTGAAGGACACGACCGAGGCGATCGATGTGAGCTTGATGACCTCGACCGTGTTGGAGACGAGGTCCGGCAGCACGTTGCGGCTCGCCTGCGGCAGGACCACGAAGCGGTAGGTCTGCACCCAGGTGAGGCCGGTGGACCGCGCCGCCTCCCATTGCCCGCGGCCGACGGATTCGACGCCGGCGCGGAAGATTTCGCCATAGAAGGACGAGGCATTGAGGAAGAAGGCGATGCACACCGCCATGAACGGCGACATGCGGATGCCGGCAAAGGGCAGGCCCGAATAGATGACGATCAGCAGCACCAGCGGCGGCACGGCGCGGAAGAAGTCGACATAGGCCTTTGTCGCCCAGCGGAGCGCCCGCCACTGCGAGATCGACCCCGTCGCGACGAGAAGCCCGCCGAACAGGCCAAGCGGGATCACCGCCAGGCACAGCAGCACTGTCATCTGCGCGCCGCCGAGGATCAGCGGCCAAGCCTGCCGCATGATGTCGAAGTTGAGGAACTGGAAGAGGAAGATCTCCATCACGCCCTCTTCCAGGCGAAGCGCCGCTCGATCCACGAGCCGAGCGCGACCACCGGCACGAAGATGACGACATAGGCGACGGCGGCCATCATCAGCGGTGTCGCATTGCCCGACAGCGACATGGCCGAAGTGCCCTGGTTCATGATCTCGCCGACGCCGATCACCGTGCCGAGCGCGGTGTTCTTGGTCACCGCGATGGTGCGATTGGTGAGCGGCGGCACGCAGATGCGGATGGCCTGCGGCAGGATCACCGAGGTCAGCGTCTGCCAGTGATCGAGCCCGGTGGACCGCGCCGCGTCCCACTGGCCCTTGCGCACCGAGACGATGCCCGACCAGAAGATCTCCTCGGCGAAGGCGGCGAGCACCAGCGACAGGACCAGCCACAGCACGGCGAAGCCCGAGATGTTGATGCCGAGATTGGGCAGGCCGAAATAGACGATCAGGATGACGACGAGCGGCGGCAGGGCCCGGAAGATGTCGACGAAGACGATGATCGGCAGGTTGGCGAGGCGGATGCGGTAGCTGCGGATCACCGCCAGCATGAGGCCGAGCGCGAGGCCCGTGATGACGACGGCCACCGCGATCTGCAGCGTCACGGCTATCCCTGACAGGATGTCCGGCCAGTAGCGGGCGATCAGCTCCGGCTTCAGGAAGGCGTCGCGGAAGCGGTCGAGGCCTGTCACCGCGACAGCTCCCCGACGAATTCGCGGGTGCGCGGATGCTGCGGATTGCCGAAGATCTCGGCCGGCGTGCCCTGCTCCAGGATCTGCCCGTCCGCCATGAAGACGATGCGGTCGGCAGCGTCCCGGGCGAAGCGCATCTCGTGGCTGACCACGACCATGGTCATGCCAGCCTCCTTCAGGTCGCGCATGACGCCGAGCACGGCGCCGACGAGTTCGGGATCGAGCGCCGAGGTCGGCTCGTCGAAGAGCATGATCTTCGGCTCGAGCGACAGGGCGCGGGCGATGGCGACACGCTGCTGCTGGCCGCCTGAGAGTTCGGAAGGGTAGTTGCCCGCCTTCTCCTTCAGGCCCACCCGGTCGAGGGCGGCAAGGCCGATGGCCTCGGCCTCGTCGCGCGGCTTGCCGAGCACCTTGCGCAGCGCCAGCGTCACGTTCCCCAGCGCCGTCATGTGCGGGTAGAGGTTGAAGGCCTGGAACACCATGCCGATGCGCCGGCGCATGGCGTTGATGTCGGTGCCCTTGGCCATGAGGTCGACGCCGTCGACGGAGACATGGCCTGCCGTCGGCTCCTCCAGCCGGTTGCAGCAGCGGAGCATCGTCGACTTGCCGGAGCCCGAGGGCCCGATGACGAAAACCAGCTCCTGCGCGGCGACGGAGAAGTCGATGCCGCGCAGGATTTCGGTCGTGCCGAAGCTCTTTCTCAGGCCCCGGACATCAAGCAGGGCAGACATCAGCAGCGCGGCTCGCGCGGCGTCGCGTCATAGCCGGCCATGCCGGGCACGCCCGAACCCGGGAAGATGGTCACGGCGGCGGAATCCGGCCGCGGCGCGATGCCGAACCACTTCTCGTAGATCTTCGCCATGGTGCCGTCCTTCTTGATGCACTCGATGGCGTTCTCCAGCAGCCCGCGCATGGCGGTGTCGCCGTTGCGCGCCGGCGTCGCCCAGACGAGGCCGGTCTTGTGGAGGTAGTCGAGCTTGATCTGCGGGTTGTTGCGGACCGCGAAGGCGGCGACCGTCTCGGCGGTGATGTTGGCCACCGCGCGGCCGGCGATCACGGCCTGGACAGCGTCGGTCTGGGTGCCGAAGGCCTCGACCTTCCAGCCGACCTGCGCCTCCATCGACTTCGCCCAGCTCTCATAGGCCGAGCCGCGGTTCACCGAGACGACCTTGTCGCGCAGCGT
The DNA here is from genome assembly GCF_003046185.1 of Phreatobacter oligotrophus. NCBI lineage: Bacteria > Pseudomonadati > Pseudomonadota > Alphaproteobacteria > Hyphomicrobiales > Phreatobacteraceae > Phreatobacter > Phreatobacter oligotrophus. The sequence continues at coordinate 594,630 of NZ_PZZL01000002.1, read as the reverse complement.
AGCGAGGTCGGTGATCGGCGCGTCGCCGCGGCGGGTCACGAGGCGGAAGTCGGTGTCGAGATAGCCCTCGGCGAAGAGCAGGCTCTCGGCGCGCTCACGCGTCACCGTCACCGGCGCCATGATGAAATCGTAGGTGCCGGCATTCAGCGCCGGGATGATGCCGGAGAACTGCGTCGAGGTGATCTCGATGGGACGGCCAAGGCGCTTGGCGATCTCCTGGGCGAGGTCGATGTTGAAGCCCTGCACGCCGCCGCCCTGGAGGTTGGGGAAGGCGTGGGGGGCGAAGGTGCCGTCGACGGCCGTCTTGAGCGGCGCCTGCGCCATGGCGGGCGCGGCGAGCATGGCCGCGAGGCCCGCTGCAGCGATGATGGTGCGGAACATGGTGGGACCCCTCTGTTGGGATGCCCGCTCTTGCGGCGGGAAGGGTCATGCAATCACGGGGAACCGGTCCCCTCAATATCAGCGTCGATCAATAATGAAGGCATACATATAATCAGCACTTATAGCTGCCGCCGTGATGGGCAGCGCGCGACGGAACCGGTCATGCTCAACCTGCGCCAGCTCGAGATTTTCCGCGAGGTCATCCGCTGCCAGACGACGGTGGGGGCCGCCGAAGCCCTCGCCATCTCCCAGCCGGCGGTCTCCAACGCCATCCGCCAGATCGAGAGCCAGCTCGGCATGCCGCTTTTCGACCGGGTCGGCAACCGGCTCGTGCCGACCGACGAGGCGCGCGAGGTGATGCGAGGCTCCGAGCCGATCTTCTCGCTCTACCGCGCCTTTTCCGAGAAGCTGAAGGACCTGCGTGACACCCGCACGGGCAGCCTGCGGGTCCTGTCCACGCCGGCGCTGGCCAATGCCCTTGTGCCGCGGGCGCTGAAGTCCTTCCTCGTCGCCCGTCCGGACATGCGCGTCTTCTTCGACGTGCGCCGGACCCCGGGCGTGGTGGAGGGCGTCGAATCCGGCTTCGTCGATGTCGGCTTCTCGCTGTCGCCGCAGCCGCGCGCTGGCATCGAGGCGACGCCGATCTGCACCGGGCAGATGGTCTGCGTCTGCCCGCCGGACCATCCACTGGCCAGCCGCTCGGAGATATCGGCCGCGGACCTCGCGGCCCATCCGCTGATCGGCTTCGAGCCGGGCACGCCGCTCGGCGTGGCTCTCGCCCGCAGCTTCTGGACCCAGGCGCTGCAGGACAAGGTGATGGTCGAGACGCGCTACAGCGGAACGGCCTGCCTGCTCGCCGAGAGCGGGGTCGGTGTGGCCGTGGTCGACAGCTTTGCCGTGGTGGGCGGCCGCTATGACCTCGTCTTCCGCCCGCTCACTCCGCGCGTGCCCATCGAGGCCTTCGCGCTCACCGCCCGCGGCCGTCCGCAGAAGCGGCTGGTGCGCGCCTTCCTCGACGAGGTCCGCCGCAGCGCCGTCCGCTTCGCCGATCCGTTCCGCGATCCGTCGTGACGGAGGTGCCAAGGGACCGGCATGGATGCCCTGCGGCACCGGCCCTTTGACCGGCACGGCCCTTTCGTGTCATCGGCTCATCCCGAAACGCCACTTTCCCAACGAGGACCACGGCCATGAAGGCGAACGGCACCGATCTCACCACCGCCAGCGGCGTCTACGTGATCGCAGCGACCCCGTTCCACGAGGACGGCCGGATCGACGAGAAGTCGACGGACTCCATGGTCGACTTCTACCGCGCCTGCGGCTGCGACGGCATGACCATCCTCGGCGTCATGGGTGAGGCGCCGAAGCTCGCCGCCGAGGAGTCGGTGGCCATCTCCAAGCAGATCATCAAGCGCGCCGGCGCCTCGATGCCGGTCATCGTCGGCGTCTCCGCCCCCGGCTTTGCCGCCATGCGCTCGCTCGCCCGCACGGTGATGGATGCGGGCGCCGCCGGCGTCATGATCGCCCCGCCGAACACCCTGCGCACCGACGACCAGATCGTCACCTATTACAAGCAGGCGGTGGACGCGATCGGCGACGACATCCCCTTCTGCATCCAGGACTTCCCGCTCACCTTCTCGGTGGTGATGAGCCCGAAGGTCATCCGCTCGATCATCCAGGAGCTGCCCTCCTGCGTGATGCTGAAGCACGAGGACTGGCCGGGCCTCGAGAAGATCTCGACCCTGCGCGGCTTCGAGGCCGATGGCTCCATGCGCCACGTCTCGATCCTCTGCGGCAATGGCGGCCTCTTCCTCGACTTCGAATGCGAGCGCGGCGCCGACGGCGCCATGACCGGCTATGCCTTCCCGGACATGCTGGTGGATGTCGTCCGCCTGCAGAAGGCCGGCAAGCGCGATGCGGCCCATGACCTCTTCGACGCCCACCTGCCGCTCATCCGCTACGAGCAGCAGCCGGGTGCCGGCCTCGCCGTGCGCAAGTATCTCCTCAAGAAGCGCGGCGTCATCGCCTCCGACGCGCAGCGCAAGCCGGGCGCCCCGCTCTCGGCCAAGGCCCGCGCCGAGGTGGACTACCTGTTCGACCGCCTCGCCAAGCTCGACGCCCGCGCCAAGGCGGCGTGAGCCGGCAAACAGGCTGAAGGTTCGGAAGGGCCGTCGGGAGACCGGCGGCCCTTTGTGTTTGGGGTCTCAATACACCGCAGTCGATGGATGAACCCGGTTGGACGTTGAACGGCCATTGGCGGGAGGGAACCATCCCGTCACCCCCGGCGAGCGTAGCGAGGGAAGGGGGTCCAGGGGCCAAGCTTGGCCGCTCGGCCCCTGGCGATCACAGCCACGCACCACGCAATCTTTGCCGCCCGGATCCCTGCCGCCTGATCCCTGCCGCCCCTGGATCCCCTTCCCTCGCTGCGCTCGCCGGGGATGACAGGTTGAGGTTCGGGTGGGCACACTCTCTGCAGAGCTCTTTTCCCCCTCATCCTGAGGTGCGAGGCCCCCGGCGATGCGCAGCATCGTCCGAAAGCGAGCCTCGAAGGACGCACGTCCGGTCTGCAGCGCCGCTTGTCTTGCTCATGACGCCCCCCGGCTGCGACAATGCCGGCATCATGGCCGATCCGATCCCCGTCACATCCTTCCTCGACCTCGACCCGGACGACGTGAGCTACAGCTTCGTCCGCGCCTCCGGCCCTGGCGGGCAGAACGTCAACAAGGTCTCGACCGCCTGCGAACTGCGCTTCAACCTCGCGGCCTCCAGGCTGCCGCCCGACATCAAGGCGCGGCTGGTGCCGCTGGCCGGGTCGAAGCTGACCAAGGATGGCGTCATCGTCATCCAGGCGGACCGCTTCCGCTCCCAGGACATGAACCGCGAGGATGCCCTCGCCCGCCTGGTCGAGATGGTGGCCAAGGCGGCCGTGCGGCCGAAACGGCGCATCGCAACGAAGCCGACCCGGGCGTCGAAGGAGCGGCGGCTCGAGGGCAAGCAGAAGCGCGCGGGCGTGAAGAAGATGCGGCAGGGCAAGCCGGGGATGGATTGAGCCCGAGGGGCAGCCCGGCAGACCATCGGGCGCAGTCCTCGAACATGGACGGAAACTACCCGACCAGCGTCACGCTGTCAAGGATAATATTCCTAGTCGAGAGTCCCTTGATGGGGCTCCTCACACCAGCCCGGCCGCCACTGCGATCCGGACCTGACCGGCAAAGGCCGCATCGGCCGGGGCCGTTTCATGGGCAATGCCAAGCACGTCCAGCGCTGCCGCATAGCGCGCCGCCAGTGCCTCGCCGCCGACGATCACCATCGATCCGCTGACATCCGGCGCGAAATGGCGGGCCTCGGCGATCTCCGTGCCGATGAGCAGGCCCGACAGCCGCTCCGCCGTCTCGGAAGCGGGAAAGTCGCCGAGGAGGCTCCCCGCCCGCTGGCGGAACAGCTTGCCGAGCAGGCCCGCGCCGCTCTCCGCCGCCCCAAGCGCCACCCCGGCGGCGAAAGCCTCCGGCGCGTCGGCACGCTCCGCCGTCGTCAGCTTCAGCACGGTGTGGTCGCGCAGCGCCGCGAAGGCATCGCCCGTCATCGCCGTCCGGAAGGCTGTGATCCGCCCATCCTCCACCCGCACCCATTTGGAATGGGTGCCCGGCATGACCGCGAGCCGGGTGCCGGCAAGCCGCAGACTGGCGATCTGCGTCTCTTCGCCGCGCATGACGTCCGGCGCGCCGTCGGCATGGCGGAACGACAGGCCGGTGATGAGTGCGATCCGCCGCCCGCCCTCCGTGGTGAAGCGGGTGAGGGCGCCGGCGAGTTCCGCAGCCCCCGCAGGGCAGGGGAGGTAGGCGGTCTCCACCCAGCCGCTGCGGCTGGTCACCATGCCGGAGGCGATGACAGGCAGGGCGCGGGCCCTGTCCCAGCCGCCGACGGCCCGCTCCAGCACCGCCTCGAAACCGCGGTCGGTCACCGACAGCAGCCCGTCGCCGCTCGCCGTCCGGTCGAGGATCGCGCCGTCGCCGTCCATCAGCACGGCGCGGAACGAGGTCGTGCCCCAATCGACGCCGATCAGCCGCGGTTCCGACATTGCAACCCTCCCAACAGAACGTCCGAACAGAACGCCCGTTCTGCGATACGGCAACCGCTCACAAGACCTGTCCCCTTGCCAGCGCGCCCGCGCAGGCTTTAATCGCGCCCCGCACGATCACCAAGCCCCGTCCTCCAGCGCAGATCATCGCTCATGTCCCATGACCTCGCCGTTGCCCGCGCCGCGACCCTCCGCCCCATCGCCGAGGTCGCCGCGACGGCGGGAATCCCGGTCGATGCGCTGGAGCCCTATGGCAAGCACATCGCCAAGCTGGACGAAGGCTATCTCGCGGGGCTGAAGGGCCGGGCGGACGGCAAGCTCGTCCTCGTCACCGCCATCAACCCGACGCCAGCCGGCGAGGGCAAGACCACCACCACGATCGGCCTCGGCGACGGCCTCAACCGCATCGGCAAGCGGGCGGTCATCGCCTTGCGCGAGCCCTCCCTCGGCCCGGTCTTCGGCACCAAGGGCGGCGCCACCGGCGGCGGCAAGGCGCAGGTCCTCCCCATGGAGGCGATCAACCTCCACTTCACCGGCGATTTCCACGCCATAACCTCGGCGCACAACCTCCTCGCCGCCCTGGTCGACAACCACGTCTACTGGGGCAATGCGCTGGCGATCGACACCCGCCGCATCGTCTGGCGTCGCGTGCTCGACATGAACGACCGGGCGCTGCGCGCTATCGTCAACGGCCTAGGCGGCGCCGGCAACGGCTATTCCCGCGAGGACGGCTTCGACATCACGGTGGCCTCCGAGGTCATGGCCTGCTTCTGCCTCGCCGATGATCTCGCCGACCTCGAGGCGCGGCTATCGCGCATCGTCGTCGCCTATACCCGCGACAAGAAGCCGGTCACCGCCGGCCAGCTAAACGCCGCCGGCGCCATGACGGCGCTGCTCAAGGACGCGATCAAGCCGAACCTCGTCCAGACCATCGAGGGCTCGCCCGCCCTCATCCATGGCGGTCCCTTCGCCAACATCGCCCATGGCTGCAACTCGGTAATCGCCACCCGCACTGCGCTGAAGCTCGGCGACTACGTGGTGACCGAGGCGGGCTTCGGCGCCGATCTCGGGGCCGAGAAGTTCTTCGACATCAAGTGCCGCAAGGCCGGCCTCAAGCCCGACGCCGCTGTCGTCGTCGCCACCGTCCGCGCTCTGAAGATGAACGGCGGCGTCGCCAAGGCCGACCTCGCGCGCGAGAACCTCGAAGCCCTTCGCGCCGGCATCGTCAATCTCGGCCGCCATGTCGAGAATGTCCGCGCCTTCGGCGTGCCGGTGGTGGTCGCCATCAACCACTTCACCACCGACACGGCGGCCGAGCACCAGCTCATCGCCGACATCTGCCGCGACGAATTCGGCGTCGAGGCGGTGCAGTGCCGCCACTGGGCGGATGGGGCGGCGGGGGCCGAGGACCTCGCCCGCAAGGTCGTGGCGCTCTGCGAGGGCGGCACGGCGCATTTCCAGCCGCTCTATCCGGACAACCTGTCGCTCGAGGGCAAGATCCTCTCGGTCGCGACCCGGATCTACCGCGCCGACGACATCGCCATCGCGCCCAAGGCCGCCGCCGACCTCAAGGCCTTCGAGGCTGCGGGCTATGGCCACCTGCCGGTCTGCATGGCGAAGACGCAATATTCCTTCTCCGCCGATCCGAGCCTGCTGGGTGCACCGACCGGACACACCGTGCCGGTGCGCGAGGTCAGGCTCTCCGCCGGCGCCGGCTTCGTCGTGGCGATCTGCGGAGACATCATGACCATGCCGGGCCTGCCCAAGCTGCCGGCGGCCGAGGCGATCCATGTCAGCGCGGAAGGGCTGATTGAGGGGCTGTTCTAAAGGGGCGGTCGATCTGCAGGACCGAACTGCGTCCTTCGAGGCTCGCCCTACGGGCTCGCACCTCAGGATGAGGGCGGTTGAGCGTTGCATGGACGTTGCTGTCCTTTGCGGCAGCACCTTGCCTGCAGTCCACACCCATCTTCATCCTGAGGTGCGAGCCCGTAGGGCGAGCCTCGAAGGACGCACTTGCGGTCTGCAGCGCCATCCTCAACGAGCGCTTGGATGCCAGAGCGGAGTGAAACCGTTTTGCAGCGCCGCCACGATGGCAGCGGGCGTGAGCACATCCACGGGTCCCGATGGAAGCGGCGTCCCCTCCCCATAGCCGCCATACGACCACGCCAACGTCATTCCGCCTCTCACCGCGAAAGCCTGCCCCCCGACCGCGATCATCGCCCCATCAGGCAGACCCGCCGCCTCTGCCTTCCAGGTCCGCTTCACCCGGCCCTCCAGTCGCTCCGCATGCAGCACGGCGTCCATGTCCGGCGCCTTGGGCGGTGCTGGCAGCCCCTTCGCCCGCGCCCAGGCGGCGGCGAAGCGCGTCGCATCCGCCCGCCGGCACTCGAAGCAGGGCCGGTGGCCGGCGGCGAGCGCCGTTGCCTCGTCGAGGAAGAAGAGCTCGGTATAGCCGCGGCCCATCAGCGGCGTGCGCCGCCGCCCCTTGAACGACAGGACACAGCAGATCCATTGCCGCGAGGCCCAGGGGCGCGGCCCGATGGTGCGGTCGTCGCGATGGAAGCGGCCGCCGCGATTGCCGAGGAAGAGCCCGCGCTCCGGCACCGCCGCGATCGCTCCGAAGGGATCGACGCGGTTCGGCAGCGGCATGGGCTCAGTAGCGCGCGTCGGCTGACGGCCCGCGCTGGGTGCCGAAGATGCTCTCGAAGAAGTTCTGCGGCGGGGGCGGGGCCTGCTGCACCTGCGGTGCGACCTCGACCGGCGGCGGCGCCTGCCGCTGGACCGGCCTGACGATCGCCTGTGGCGGCGCGCCCGGCGCGTCCCAGCCATAGATGTCGTCACGGAACTGCACGGTGCCGTCCGGCGCTGACCAGCCGGTCAGATAGACCCAGGCGACCGGCACGGCCTGCGTCAGCCTCACGTCGCGGCGCTGCGTCTGCGTCATGCCCTCGACCACCTGCTCCTTGGTGAAGCCTTGGGGGCCCAGCAGCCAGGTGACGAAGTCGGAGACGTCGGCGACGCGCACGCAGCCCGAGGAGAGCGTGCGGCTGTCGGACTGGAACAGCCCGCGCGACGGCGTGTCGTGCATGAACACCGCTTCCGTGTTCGGCATGTCGATGCGCACGCGGCCCAGCGAATTGCCGGGGCCGGGATCCTGCCGCAGCGTGTAGTTCACCGCCCGCTCGGTCGACCAGTCGATGGCCGCCGGGTTCACCTCGTTGCCGGAGCGGTCGAGGATGCGCACCCGCATGTTGGCGAGGGTCGCGGGGTTGCGGCGCATGCGCGGGATGATGTCGCGCTTGATGATCGAGGTGGGGATCGTCCAGGTCGGATTGAAGTTCACCACCGTCAGCCGTGTCTCGACCATGGGCGAGGCATGGGCCTGCTTGCCGACGATGACCACGTGGCGGCGCTTGACCACGTCGCCCTCGATGGCCTCCGCGGCAGCGGCGGGAATGTTGACGATGACGTAGCGCGGACCGAAGGCGAAACGGCTCTCGGCGAGCCGCTCCAGCGACTTCTCCAGAGAGCGGATGCGCGCCTCGACGGGAATGTTGAGCTGGCGGATGGTCGCCGCCGCGACGATGCCCGAAGGCAGCAGGCCGACGCGGCGCTGGAAGCGCTGCACGGCGGCGAAGGTGGCATCGTCGAAGAGGTCGCCGCTGGCGAACTGTGCGGGAAGGTCACCCTCGGCGGCGAGCCGCTGCTTCAGCCGGAGGACCTCGCCGCCGCGCTGGCCCTTGGTGAGGCGTGCCGTTGGCGGAAGGGTACCCCAGCCGCCGCGCCGGGCGATCTGCTGGTACTGGGCGAGCGCCGACCGGGTGACGGCGATCGTCTGCGGCCCATAGGTCGGCTGTGGATCGGTCGAGAGCGCGGTGACGCGCGGCGGCGGCGGGGGCCGCGGCGGGCGCGGCCGCGCGGGAGGGGCGGCGGTCGCCGGCTGCGCGCCGTCAGCGGGCGCCTGCGCGGTGGGAGCCGGAGCAGCAGGCGCCTGGGCCGCGGGAGGCGGCGCAGCAGGGGCTGCGGCAGGAGCCGCCGGCGCCTCGGTGGCCGCGGGCGGCGTCTGTGCCTCGGCGAGCGTCGGCGCAAGCGCCGTCATGGCGCTGAAGAGCGCGGCGCGGAGCAGCCCGGGGGAGGTGATGTGAATCATGCAATCGGTTCGTCACGGCAATCGATACATGCGGTCCATAGCCGAATTGTGGCCGCATGTCCCATGACGTGACGGAGGGGCAATGCGGCTCAGCGCGCCCGGGCGATCGCGGCCTTCAGGCTCTCGGGAAGCGGGATCGGCCGGCGGCTCGCCGCATCCACATAGACATGGACGAAATGGCCATGGGCGAGGGTCGTCTCGCCGCCCTGTTTGAAGATGCCGATCTCGTAGCGCTGGCTCGACGAGCCGCTCTCCGCAAAGGCGATGCCGGCCTCCAGCGGCTCAGGGTAGCTCGACGGCGCGAAGAACGAGCAGCGCGTGTCGACGACGAGGCCCATCCAGGGCCCGGTGACGGGAACGAGGCCCGCCTCGCCGATGAGGAAGGCGTTCACCACCGTGTCGAAATAGGCGTAGTAGACGACGTTGTTGACGTGGCCGTACTGGTCGTTGTCGGACCAGCGGGTCTGGATGGGTGAGAACCAGCTGAAATCGCTGCGCGGGCGGGGCGTCGGGCGGCTGCTCATCACGAAAGGTCCGTCAGCAAAGAGCGTCGGCGTCGAGGGGGCGGATATCTGGATCGCGCCAGGCGAGCCGCGCTTCGGGCGTCAGCAGGCGCTCCTTCGTCCAGAAGGTGAAAATGCCGTCCTTGGCGCCGAAAGGGCCCTCGACATAGGCGTTGACCCGCGCCGCCAGGCCCGTCTGTGGAAACCGCTCGAGGAAGCGGGCCGCCGACCAGACGAAATACATGGTCACCGTCTCGTGGAAGCCGCGCATGTCGGTGTTCACGCCGCCGACTGACAGGTTGTAGGCGCGAATGCCCTCGCGCAGCAGCTCCTTGGCTGCCTCTTCCCCGTGGGTCGCCACGTGCCAGAGGCCGGTGGCGAGATGCGCCTGGTGCGACCAGTCGGCGAAGGGCAGGGTGCGCGCCTTGAAGGCTTCGACAATGGCGAGGACGGCGGCATCGTCGCTCAGCGGCACGAAGCGTTTCGCCGGCGTATCCATGGCCATGAGCAGGGCCCCCTCGCGGCTCAGCGGCCGCCGGAAAAGACGAAGATCCGCGCCATCGCGAAATTGGCGACGAAGGCGAGACCGATGGGCACGATAGCCGCGAGCGACAGGGGGAGGTAGCGCACGGCGAAGAGGAAGCTCAGCACTTCGATGGTGAGCCCCACCGTGCCCGAGGCCACGAAGCGCCAGTATGTCGGCCAGGTGAGGCGGCGGCCGCTCTCGGCGGCGAAGGTGAAGAGCGTGTTGAACAGGTAGGAGTTCGACACGGCGACCATCCAGCCGAGGGCCTTGGCGGCGCCGAGCGCGACATCGTTGGTCGAAAGTCCGAGCGGCGCGAGCACCATGAGCGTCACGCCCACCGTGATGGCGTAGTTCACGACGCCGTTCCCCGCGCCGATGAGCCCGAAGGACAGCATCTTGCGGCCTTCGCCCATCAGCCGGGACACGAGGCTTTCGGCGGGAATCTGTTGTCGCTCGTTCATCTCAGCGCCGTCGTCTACACGCTTTTGGGTCATCAAACAGCCAGTGCGTGGTGACCATGATGTCAGTGAGATTTTCACGGGGGCGTGATCTGCTCTATCATGGCCCCTCTTACCGGAGCGGCTGAGGCCGTCGACTGTCATGACCCAAGACCGGCGCGTCATCGCCTTCCCGGGCAGCGAGCCCCCGCCCTTCGGCCTCACCATCGTGGTTCCGGCCTACAATGAGGCGGAGGCGCTGCCGCACACCCACGCCAAGCTCTGCGCCTTCGGCCGCAAGCTGAAGGAGGAGCGTGGCCTTGCGGTCGAGATCCTCTATGTCGACGACGGCTCGCGCGATGGCACGCTGGCGGTCGCCCGCAGCCTGAAGGCCGAGGGTGTCGACGTTCAGGTCGTCGGCTTCTCCCGCAATTTCGGCAAGGAGGCGGCTCTTCTCGCCGGCCTCGACAATGCCCGCTACGGCGCCGTCATCTTCATGGATGCCGACGGCCAGCACCCGACCTCCGTGGCCGAGACGCTGGTCTCGCGCTGGCTCGACGACGGCTATGACGTCATCTTCACCTATAAGGCCCATCGCCGCGACGAGCCGCGGCTGCGGACCCTCTTCGTCAATGCCTTCTACGCGCTGGTGAATGCCGGCGTGCGCCACAAGATCCCGGCCGATGCCGGCGATTTCCGCCTGCTCTCGCCCCGCGCCGCGGCCGCCCTGCGGCGCCTCCCCGAGCGCGGCCGCTTCTTCAAGGGCCTGTCGAGCTGGGTCGGCTTCCGCCAGATCGGTGTTCCCTACGAGCCCGACCCGCGCGAGCAGGGTGAGGCCAAGTGGAGCTTCTGGGGCCTTCTCGCCTTCTCCATCGAGGGCCTGACCTCCTTCTCCATCGTGCCGCTGCGCCTCGCCAGCCTCCTCGGCGCGGCGCTGGCCGCCTGCGCCTTCCTCTATGGCCTCTACATCGTGGCCGAGACGGTGTTCCTCGGCCGCGCCGTGCCGGGCTACCCGTCCGTCTTCGTGGCGGTGACCTTCATCGGTGGCGTCCAGCTCCTGATGATCGGCGTCCTCGGCGAATATATCGGCAAGATCCTCTCCGAGCTGAAGGGACGGCCGGTCTATCTCGTCGCCGAGCAGAGCCTCGTCCGCGCGGCCGAACAGCCGGTCGGGCAGGCGGATGCCGGCGCGCCGCTCGCGCCCCGCGAATGACGCGCCGCTTCACCGCATGAAGCGCCTGATCCTCTGCGCCGACGATTATGCGCTGGCGCCGGGCGTCTCGCGCGCCATCCGCAATCTCGCCGCGGCCGGCCGCCTCAACGCCACCTCGGTGATGACGCCGGGGCCGAATCTCTCGGACGAGGCCGCCCGGCTGCTGGCCGTCGCCCCGCCGGGCTTCCAGATCGGCCTGCATGTGACGCTGACCGGCGGGCTGACGCCGCTCACTGCGCCGCGCGTCGCCTTCGCCGAGGGCATCGGGTCGCTGCTGGTGCGCTCGCACCTGCGCCGCCTCGACCGCCCGGCCCTCGCCGCTGAGATCGAGGCCCAGATGGCGGCGTTCCTCGCCGCCTTCGGTCACCCGCCAGATTTCATCGACGGCCACCAGCACGCCCATCTCCTGCCGGGCATCCGCGACCTCGTCGTTGCGGCCGTCGATCATCACGCGCCGGGCGCTTGGATCCGCCAGTGCTCAGGACCCCGTGGCGCTGGCGAGGGCCTGAAAGGCCGCGTCATTGCCGGCCTTTCGCGGGGGCTGAAGCGGCTCGCCGCGCGCCACGGCATCCCGACCAACCCCGCCTTTTCAGGCGCCTATGATTTCGGCCGCGGCGAGTTCGCGATGCTGTTTCCCCGCTTCCTGGACGGCCTGCCCGATGGCGCGGTGGTCATGGTCCACCCCGGCGAGGTCGATGACGCGCTGAAGCGGGTCGACCCGGTCCATGGCCCGCGGGAGCGCGAACGCGACTATCTCGCCGGCGCGGCCTTCCCCGCCGCCCTTGCCGCCGCCGGCTTCCGCCTCGCCTGACAGGCCGCGCACAGTGCCGTGAGGCGGTGGCGGGGTGCTTTCGCCTTCGCCACGGATCGGCCATAACTCCTGCCGACAAGGCGGACCATGGCACGCTTCTTCTTCAATCGCAGGGGTCAGGACCCCGAAACCGCGGACGCCTCGCGCCGGCTGACCGCCCTCGTTCGCGAGGTCCTCGCCCTGACCGAGGATGACGGCGTGACGGTGAGCGAGATCGCCTGCTCCCATCCCGAATGCGGCGACGCCGAGACCGTCGTCCTCATCATGCGGCTCGGCCGCAAGACCGAGGCGGTCAAGGTCCTCAAGGCCATGCGGCTCGTCACCGAGGACGACCTGCGCCGCGCGCTCGTCGACGCGCCCTCCGACATCCTGTCCTGACATGACCGCGACCGTGACCGCTCGCCCTCGTTCCTCCCTTTCCGGTGCGCCCGCACCCGTCTGACTCACCTCCGGGGTTCCCTCATGCTTCCCATCGCCCTCGCAGCAGGCCTTGCCGGCGTCGCGACCGCCGGCGCCAGGCTTGCCGGCCTGATCGACCTGCCGGTCTATGTCTTCGCCCTGACGCTCGCCGCAGCCGTCATCGCCTTCCTGGCGCGCGGGACGAGCACGCTCATCCGCGCCATCATCGGCTTCCTCGTCGTCTGGCACCTGACTGCGCTCGGCATCCTCCTCCTCAACGAGGCCGGCCGCATGCCCGAGGCGCTCGGCCCTTATCTTCCGACGCGCGCCAGCATCCTGCTCTCGGTGATCTTCGCCATCGCCGTCTATGCGCTGAGCTTCGTCGGCACGATCCGCCAGATCACCCGCCTCGCCGATCCCTTCTTCGAGGCCCGCGACATCGGCGAGGTGCGGCTGCCCTTCGGCCTGTCGTTCCGCATGCAGGAGCGCTACATCGCCCACGCGCTGCTCTACATCCTGCTGATCATCAATGTGGCGCAGGTGCTGGCGACCGTCCTGCTCAACCAGTGGAACAACCGCTTCTATACGGCGCTGCAGCAGCGCGCCGAGGCGACCTTCTGGATCGAGCTCCAGTATTTCACCATCGTCGCCTTCCTGTGGGTGATCCTCGCGGTCTACGAGCTCTACCTCACCCAGTTCACCCAGATGCGCTGGCGCACCTGGATGACCCAGCGCATGACCGGCCACTGGCTCGACCGCGGCGGCCACTACCGCATGCGCCTCACCGGCTCCCAGGCCGACAACCCCGACCAGCGCATCGCCGAGGACATCCGCCTGTTCACCGAGAACACGCTGGCCCTGATGATCCGCTTCTTCTCGGCGATCCTGTCGCTTTACGCCTTCGTGCTCATCCTCTGGGGCCTGTCGGCGAGCTTCAAGTACAACGTGCTCGGCTTCGACCTCGAGTCGATCCCCGGCTACCTCGTCTATGCCGCGCTCTTCGTCGCCATTTTCGGCACGGTCTGCGCCCATCTCATCGGCCGCAAGCTGATCGGCATCAACTTCCTGCGCCAGCGCTACGAGGCCGATTTCCGCTACAGCCTCGTGCGGGTGCGTGAGAACGACGAGCAGATCGCCCTATTGAAGGGCGAGCAGGCGGAGGCGCAAGGCCTCACCCGCCGCTTCGCCAATGTGGTCGCCAACTGGTTCGACTACATGAAGTACACCAAGCGGCTCACCTGGTTCACGAGCTTCGTCAACCAGGCCTCGATCATCTTCCCCTTCGTGCTGCTCGCGCCCGCCTATTTCTCCGGCGCCGTCCAGCTCGGCTCGCTGACCCAGACCGCCGGCGCGTTCGGCCGGGTCGAGGCGGCGCTGATGATCTTCACCAACCTCTACGCCTCGCTCGCCGACTATAAGTCGGTGATCGACCGTCTCACCGGCTTCGTCCGCTCCGCCGATGCGGCCCGCGAAACGCCGCCGGCCGCCATTGCCGGTGCGAAGGATGGGGAGGCGCTGCGCCTGTCCAACCTCACCGTCACCCTGCCCGACGGCAAGGCGCTGGTCTCCGCCCCCGACATCACCGTCGGCCCCGGCGAGCGCGTCCTCGTCACCGGCCCCTCCGGCTCGGGCAAGTCCACCCTGTTCCGGGCGATCGCCGGCATCTGGCCGCATGGCTCCGGCTCGGTGACCGGACCTGCCGGCGCCGACATCATGCTGCTGCCGCAGCGGCCCTATTTCCCGGTGGCGACGCTGCGCGACGCCGTGACCTATCCGGCCGAACGCGGCGCCTATTCGGATGCCGAGATCGTCGCTGCGCTGGAGGCGATGAACCTCCCGGGCCTCGTCTCCCGCCTCGACGAGGAGGCCGCCTGGCACCAGATCCTCTCGGGCGGCGAACAGCAGCGCCTGGCGCTCGCCCGCGCCATCCTCTGCAAGCCCGACTGGCTCTTCCTCGACGAGGCGACGGCGGCCATCGACGAGGTCGGCGAGGCGGCCCTCTACAAGGCCATCGTCGAGGCGCTGCCGAAGGCGACCATCGTCTCCATCGGCCATCGCTCGACGCTGGTGAACTTCCACGACCGGCGCGTCCACCTGACCAAGGACGAGAGCGGCCTGCACGTCGCCGCCGATGCGCCGCTGATGCCCCTGGCAAAGGCCTGAGGGAGCCGGGCCGGCCTTCTGCCCTAGAAGGCCGGCGCGAAGCTAACCGTGCCGCGGACGCCGGTGAAGGTCATGCCGCCGCGGCCGTTGGGCCGCCACCGGTTCGCGCCCTGGATCGCCCAGAAGATGGCGCGCTCCTGACGGTCCACCTCGCCGCCGCATTTCCGCTCGACGAAATTGAGCGGCCCGAAGCGGATGTCGCTCGGGCCGGTGCGGCGATAGTCGGCGCTCACCGGATTGCAGCCGCCGAAGCCGGCCATGCGAAACCCGGGCGTGAAGGTGAAGGCGGGGCGATCGGTTGCAACCGGCGGCCGGCCGTTGATCGAGACGACGGCGAGGCGCGTTCCCGCGGGAAAGCTGTTGTAGAGCAGGATGTCCGCGCGGGAGGGGCGCTGCGGACGCGGCTCCTCACGCCGGCGCTGGGCTTCGGCCGCAGTGGTCGCGAGCATGAGTGTCGCCACCGCAAGGGCAGCAGGGGCGAAGGCCTTGGCGCGGGTCATGGTGCCGGTTTAGGCAGGACCGCCCGCCGCTTCAACCCCGCCTTTGGGGATCAGCCGGCCGCGGCCAGCCCGTCCCGGGCCCAGGCCTCGCGCTTGCGGTAGATGGTGGACGGGCTGATCTCCAGCGCCGCAGCCGCCCGCGACAGGTTGCCGTCAAAGGCGGCGAGGGCCTCCTCGATGATCCGCTTCTCCTGCACCCAGAAGGGCTCGATGCGGGGCGCCGTCGTCAGCGTTGTTGCTGGCGCCGCCGGAGCGGACGGAGCCTCGAGCGGCTGGGAGCCATGGGCGAGCGCCAGTGGCAGCATGGCCGCGGTGACGCGATCGCCATCATGCATCACCACCAGCCGGCGGATGACGTTCTGCAATTGCCGGACATTGCCCGGCCAGGCGAAGCCGGAGACGATGGAAAGCGCCGCCGCGTCGAAGCCGCGGAAATGACGTCCCTCTTCGGCGGAGAAGCGGGCCAGGAAGGCCTCGGCCAGGGCCACGACATCATCGCCGCGCTTGCGCAGCGGCGGCAGGTGAAGCGGCAGCACGCAGAGCCGGTAGTAGAGATCCTCGCGGAAGCGCCCCGCCGCCACATCGGCGAGCGGATCGCGGTTGGTGGCGCAGACGAAGCGGACATCGACCTTGCGCAGCTTCGTGTCGCCGACGCGGCGCACCTCGCCGGTCTGGATGAAGCGCAGCAGCTTGGTCTGCAGCGCGAGGTCCATCTCGCAGATCTCGTCGAGGAAGAGCGTGCCGCCATCGGCGAGCTCGGCGGCGCCCGGCCTGTCCTCGGTGGCGCCGGTGAAGGCCCCCTTCACATGGCCGAAGATCTCGCTCTCCATGAGATCCTTGGGGATTGCGCCGCAATTGATGGCGACGAAACGGTCGCGTGTCCGGCCGGATCGCCCGTGGATCGCCTGTGCGGTGACCTCCTTGCCCGTGCCGCTCTCGCCGGTGACGAAGACCGGCGCTCTCGACGGGGCGACGCGACGGATCTGCTCATAGAGCTCGCGCATGGCAGGCGAGGAGCCGATGAAGCCCTCGAAATCGGTGAGGCTGCGCGCCTCTTGCGCCACTGGCTTCAGCGCCGGCCACTCCTCGGCCATCAGCCGCGTCGCCCGGCGGGTCCATTCGGCCGGAGACAGCGGCACGGCGGCGACGTCGCTCGCCCCTGCCCGCATGGTCTCGACGGCAAGGCCGAGCGACAGCCGGGCGCTGGTGGCGAGGATCGGGCCCTCGTAGCCGGTGAAGCGGATGAGATCGATCGCCTCCTCCGGCGTGCCGCCGGCGCTGTCGAGGCCGAGGACGAGGAGGTCCGGGTCGCGATGGTCGAGCGCGGCGAGGCCCTCGTCGAGGCTCGCCGCCTCGTGACAGGCCGCGATCGTCGCGAGCGCCTTGCAGGCAGTGCGACGGGCAGCAGGTTCCGACTCAATCACGAGAACGCGACGCGGAGGCGCGGGCTCTTCTGGGCCCTCGAAAGGCATCATGGCCGGGCGACCCCTCACACGGACCGGTATGGAGGCCACACTGTGGGCGAACAGGGTAAACGCCGGGTTTCAACTCCCTTGCCGGAACCTTTCATTGCGTCCCGAAAAGGAACGGGCCCGCGCATGGCGGGCCCGTGAAAAAGCGATGACACCAGAGGTCAGAGGCGGCCGCCCTCGCCGCCACGGCCTTCGCCGCGACCACCATGGCCACCGTGGCCGCCCCAGCCGCCGCCCATGCCCATGCCCGGGCCCCAGCCCATCCGGCCGCCGCGTTCCATGACGCGGTCGATCCGGCGCTTCTGGGCCTCGTCGAGGGAGGCGTAGAGCGGGCCCGCCGCATCGGCGAGCTTGCGCATGGTCGCGGCGTTGGCGGCCATGCGGTCGGCGGCGGTGCGCAGGCGTTGCACCGGGTCCGGGCGCGCCGCGTCGCGGTTCTCCCGCATCTCGCGCCAGCGCTGCATCCGCTCTGTCATGCGGGCATCGCGCTGGCTGGCCGCCTCGCGCAGCGCGGTTTCAAGCGCAGGCCAGTGGCGCTCCTGATCGGGGGTGAGGCGCAGCATGGCCTTGAGGCCGGCGATCCGCGCATCCGTCATGGCGGCGCGGTCCTCCGGGTTCATCATGCGGCGCCAGCCGGGGCCACGCGGACCATCCGGGCCGGGGCCGGCCGCATCGGGGCCGGGAGGGCCACCCGGACCGCGCGGCCCGGGGGCCGGCTGGGCAAGGGCGGCGGCGGCGAGCGCCATGCTGGCGGCAACGCCTGCGGCGATGATCCTGGTCTTCATGGAGAAGTCTCCTCGTGGGTCGGCCCCCCGATCCGCTTGAGGAGAATCTAGGATCGCGCGCCGCGGACCCCTAGTTAAACTTCGTTCATGTGGCGCCGGGCGTCAGGCCTGGTCGGCCCTGGGCGCCTTGCCGAACTGGGCGAAGAGGCCCTCGAGCTGGGCGAGCTGCTGGTCCTGCACCTCGCGCCCGGCCTCGAACATCCGCCCCATCGTCGCCGTCCAGGTGTCGGCCGCCTGCTGGCCGAGGCTGCGCGGGCCGGTCGCCTCGCCGGCCGCCGGCTGCGGCGGGGCCATGGCGGCGGCGAGCAGGGGATTGGCCGCCTGCATCTGGCGGCCGAGCTCCATCATCTGCTCGAGCCCGGGAATGGGCGGCATGGCGCCGGCGGTCTTGCCCGCCTGGGGGAAGAAGTTGCCGAACATCCCCATCATGCCCCCGACCGGATCGGCCGCGGCGGTCGATTGCGGCGGCATCATCTTGGCCACCATGGCGGTGATCATCTCGCCGAGCGGGTTCTGGCCGGCCATGGCGCCCTTCATCAGGCCGCCCATGAGCATGGAGGCCATGACCGGCATGACCTGCTTCATCGCCTCCTGCTGGAAGCCGGTGGCGACAGCCGTCTGCTGGGCGATGGCCTGGGAGAGTTCGGGGCCGAAAATGCGGCCGAGCGCCTGCTGGCCCGCCGTCATCATCGCCTGGCCCGCCGCCATCGGCTGCTCGAACATCTGCGCGTAATTGGTGCCGCTGGCGAAGAGGCCGAAGAGCTGCGCCATGTCCATCGGCGACTGCGTCGCGCGGTTGAGGCCGAGGGAGAAGGCGGGCAGCAGCGCGTCCATCGCCGTCTTCATCTGCTGCGCGCCCATGCCGAACTGCGCGGCCATCTGGTCGAAGCCCTGCTGCTTCTGCGCCTGGGCGAGGATCTCGGCGAGGTTGAACATGGTCGTGACGCTCCCCTGACGCGGCGATTCCCGCCTGCGTCTGGCATCTAACCACGCCCTCCCGGCGCCGTCACGGGCCGGCGGTCGCGCCCTTGCCGGAGGTGAAGGGGGATTGCGCGGCAGGCGGCGGGGCCGGCTGCGGCGGCTCGGCCGGCGGGCGATCCGCCATGCGGGCGATGACGCGGAAGCAGATGGCCATGGACAGGATGCCGAAGAGGATGCCGCCGGCCGCCTGGCCGGCGATGATGCCCTCGGCGCCATGCGCCGGACCGGCGATCCAGGCGCCCGCCATGGCGAAGGGCACCGTGCCGACCGTCGCCCGCGCCCAGTTCAGCGCGGTGGAATAGGTGGGAAAGCCGAGATTGTTGAAGGCGGCATTGCCGACGAAGACGGCGCCGTTGAAGGCCCAGGCCAGCGAGGCGTAGGCGCAAAAGAAGGCGATGACGGCAGCCGCCGCGCCGCTGGCATCGAACAGGCGCACCACCTGGTCGGAGAGCAGGAGAAGGACCAGCCAGACGGCGATGCCGTAGAGGCTCATGAAGACGAGGCTGTCGACCAGCACCTGCCTGACCCGGTCATAGCGGCGCGCGCCGACATTCTGCCCCATGATCGGCCCGACCGAGCCCGACAGGGCGAAGAAGGCGCCGAAGGCCACCGGCACGAGCCGTCCGAGCACCGCCCAGCCGGCGACCGCCCCGTCGCCGTAGCGGGCGATCATGGCGGTGACGATGCCGTTGCCGACCGGCGTCGCGACATTCGTCAGAACGGCCGGCACGGCGATGGCGGCAAGCGGACGGACGTCCTCGACAATGGCCTTGAGGTGCGGCTTGGCGGTGAGCTGGTGCACCACCGTCACGCCGCGCCAGCCGACCACCGCCATGGCGATGCGCGAGATGATGGAGGCGACGGCTGCGCCATCGACGCCCATCCCGAAGCCGAAGATGAAGAACGGGTCGAGCCCGGCCGTGACGAGCCCGCCCACCAGCGTCACCCACATGGCGCGCCGCGCATCGCCGACCGCCCGCAGGATGCCGGAATACATCATGCCGAGGCCGAGGAAGACGGTTGCCGGCACGACCATCCAGAGGAAGCGGTCGGCGATGGCGTGGGTGCGCCCGCTGGCGCCGAGCGCGGAGAGGATCTGGCCCGACACCGGCAGCATCGCCACCGACAGCACGATCATCACCAGCGCCATCAGCACCAGGCTGGAGGTTGCGAGCCGCCGCGCCTTGTGCCGGTCGCCGGCCCCGAGCGCGCGGGAGACGAGGGCTGTCCCGGCGATGGAGAAGCCGATGCCGAAGGAGGTCAGGAAGAACAGCACGGTGCCGGCATAGCCGATGGCGGCCGCCAGCTCCTGCTCGCCGAGCTGGGCGATGTAGAAGAGGTTGAGCAGGTCGACGACGAAAATCGCCATCAGGCCGACCGAGCCGGTCAGCGTCATGACGATGACGTGGCGCATGGTCGAGCCCTGCGTGAAGGCTCCGGGCACCCGCGCGGGGGTTGCGGCACTCATCCCGAGAACCTCGTCTCGTCGCTGAGCACGTCTTCGGCCTCGGGGTTGAGGGGCTTGGCCTTGCGCTTCGGCTCGGTGAGCGGCGTCGGGGTCGGCTTCTGCTGGTGCATGAGATGCATGCCGGCCTGGATCCCCTCGTGAATCTGCATTTCGAGCCGCGCCGCATCGCGCTTGCGCAGGTCGGCCGCGATTTCGGCCGCCGCATCCTGGTCGACGCCGAGGATGGCCAGCGCCTCCTGCCCGAAGACGAGGGCGCTCTCGAAGACCTCGCGGATCTCGTAGTCGACACCCTCGTTGCGCAGGTGGATCGTGTGTCCGCGGTCGAAGGAGCGCACGAAGAGCTTGGCGAGCGGGAACTCGGCCTTGACCAGCTCGACGATCTTGTCGGCCGCCTCCCGCTTGTCGACGCAGACGCAGATGAGCCGCGCCTTGCCGGCGCCCGCCGCGTGCAGCACGTCGAGCCGCGTGCCGTCGCCGTAATAGATGCGGAAGCCGAAGGTCGCGGCGGCCTGGATCATCTCCACGTCGTTGTCGATGATCGAGACCTCGGCCTTCTCCGCCAACAGGCACTGGGAGACCACCTGGCCGAAGCGGCCGAAGCCGATCATCAGAACTTCGCCGGTGAGGCCGTCCGCCACGTCGATGCCATCGAGCGAGGGGCTCTCGTCCTTCGGCATGAGATATTTCAGCCCCATCAGCGCCAGCGGGGTCAGCACCATCGAGATGATGACGATGGCGGTGAGCGTCGCATTCGCGCGGCCGTCGATGAGCCCGGCGCTGGTCGCGGCGGCATAGAGCACGAAGGCGAATTCGCCGCCCTGCGCCATCATCACGGTGCGCTCGATGGCCTCGCCATGGTTCGAGCGGGTGAGGCGGGCGACGGCATAGATGCCGATGGCCTTGGCAACCATGTAGGCGACGACATAGGTCGCGACGAGCCGCCACTCGGCCGCCACCACCGACAGGTCGAGCGACATGCCGACCGCCATGAAGAACAGGCCGAGCAGGATGCCGCGGAACGGCTCCACATCCGCCTCGAGCTGGTGGCGGAAGGTCGATTCGGACAGCAGCACGCCCGCGAGGAAGGCGCCGAGCGCCATGGAAAGGCCGCCCGATTGCAGCGCCAGCGCCGATCCGAGCACCACCAGCAGGGCCGCCGCCGTCATCACCTCGCGCGCCCCCTGCGCGGCGAGGAAGCGGAACAGCGGGTTCAGCAGGTAGCGCCCGGCGACGATCAGCGCGGCGATGGAGCCGATGCCGATAGCGACCGCGGTCAGCCGCGAGGCGAGGTTGCCGTCGGCGACGCCGGTGACCGCGGGGGCGAGGAAGGCGACGAGCGCCAGCAGAGGCACGATGGCGAGGTCTTCGAGCAGCAGGATGGAGACCATCTTCTGTCCGGGCGGCGTGTTGATCTCGCCACGCTCCTCCAGCGTCTGCATGACGATGGCGGTGGAGGTGAGGACGAAGCCGGCCCCGGCGACGAAGGACACGGCCGGCGGGAAGCCTCCGGCCATGCCGACCAGGGTCAGAAGCCCGGCGCAGACGCCGACCTGCAGCAGCCCGAGCCCGAAGATCTGCTTCCTCAGGCTCCAGAGCCGCGCCGGCCGCATCTCGAGGCCCACGATGAACAGGAACATGACGACGCCGAGTTCGGCGATGTGCAGGATCGCCGAAGGGTCCGAGATGAGGCGCAGGCCGAAGGGGCCGATGACGAGGCCGGCGGCGAGATAGCCGAGGATCGAGCCGAGTCGCGCCTTGCGGAACAGCGGCACCGCCACCACCGCCGCCGCCAGCAGCGTCACGGCAGGGACCACGAAGGCGGCGGGGGAATGGGCGTCGGCCATCGGGAGCGGACCTGCGTCGGGGAGCGGCTATTGCGGCAGCTTAAGGCGGGGCGATGCGGAATGCCTACCCCTCGCAGTCCATCAGCCGGTGCCGCCGACGGTGATCCGCTCCATCTTGAGCGTCGGCTGGCCGACACCGACCGGGACCCACTGGCCCGCCTTGCCGCAGGTACCGATGCCGGTGTCGAGGCTCATGTCGTTGCCGACCATGGTGACGCGCTTCATGTCGGCCGGCCCCGAGCCGATCAGCATGGCGCCCTTCACCGGCGCGCCGACCTTGCCGTTCTCGATCCGGTAGGCCTCGGTGCACTCGAACACATACTTGCCCGAGGTGATGTCGACCTGACCGCCGCCGAAGCTGACGGCGTAGAGGCCGTTTGTCACGCTGGCGATGATCTCGTCCCGCGTATGGCTCCCCGACAGCATATAGGTGTTGGTCATGCGCGGCATGGGCACGTGGGCATAGCTTTCGCGCCGGCCGTTGCCGGTGGCGGCCACACCCATGAGCCGGGCGTTCTGCCGGTCCTGCATGTAGCCGACGAGGCGCCCGTTCTCGATCAGCACCGTGCGGTGCGAGGCCGTGCCCTCGTCGTCGATGGAAATCGAGCCGCGTCGGTCGGCGATGGTGCCGTCATCGACGACGGTGACGCCGGGGGCGGCGACCATCTCGCCCATCAGGCCGGCGAAGGCCGACTGGCCCTTGCGGTTGAAGTCGCCTTCCAGGCCGTGGCCCACCGCCTCGTGCAGCATGACGCCCGGCCAGCCCGGCCCGAGCACCACGTCCATCTCGCCGGCAGGGGAGGGGATGCTCTCAAGGTTCACCAGCGCCTGCCGCAGCGCCTCGTCGACCGCATGGTGCCAGCGGCCCTCGGTGATGAACTCGGCATAGCCGGCGCGTCCGCCAAAGCCGTGGCTGCCCACCTCCTGGCGGTCGCCAGAGCCGGCGACGATGGAGACGTTGAGGCGGACCAGAGGGCGGATGTCGCGGAAAAGCTCGCCGTCGGGCCGGATGATCTCGACCACCTGCCACGAGGCGGCCAGCGAGGCCGTGACCTGCCGCACCTTCGGATCCTTCGCCCGCGCATAGGCGTCGATGGTCTCCAGCAGCTTCACCTTGTCGCCGAAGGCGGGGGCGGCCAGCGGATTGTCGTCGGCGTAGAGCCGCACGTTCGAGCGGACGGGGCCCGCCGCGAGCGTGCCGGAATAGCCGCCGGCCACCGCGCGCACCGTCTCCGCGGCGCGCTTCAGGGCGGCTTCCGACACGTCGGAGGAATGGGCGTAGCCGACCGCCTCGCCCTTGACCGAGCGCAGGCCGAAGCCCTGGGCGTTGTCGGTACCCGCCTGTTTCAGCCGGCCATTGTCGAAGACCAGCGATTCGGACTGGCGATATTCGAGGAAGAGTTCGCCGTCGTCGGCGCCGGTCAGCGCATCGGCGAGCACGGACCGCGCGATGGCCGGATCGAGCCCGGCGCGGGCAAGGAGAGACTGGTCGGCCATGACGGCTCCGTCGCAGGAGGAACGGGGTTCTGACCGGCTATCTAATGCGACGGCGGCCCGGGCGCGAGGGGCAGACCCTCAGGGAAGCGCCTCGAAGCCCGGCTTGAAGCCGTTGAGCGACACCGGCACGCCGATTCCCTCTTCCGGCGTCTGGAAGATGATGAAGGTGGCGGTCTGGCCGGTCGAGAGCTGGTTGAGCAGGTTGTCGTCCATCACCACCTCGGCGACGCAGCCCGAGGGCAGGCAGCGCACGAAGCCGGCCCGGCCGATATCCGCCGTATCGATCTTCAGCCCGAGACCGGAGGGCAGCAGCACGCCGAGCGGGGCCAGAACGCGCAGGAGACGCGCCTTTCCGTCAGCCGTCTTCAGCGCGATGACGGTCAGGGCGACATTCGGCCGGTCCTCGGCCGCGACGTTCTGCACCAGTGCGCACTGATCGGAACGGGAGCCGGGCGGCGTGTCGCAGCGCACCTGCCAGTCGCCGTGGGTCGCCCTCACGGCGCCCTGCGCCAGGGCCGGCGCCGCACCCGCAAGGCTGACCAGGAGCGCAAAGGCAGTCATGCCTGCGGCGACGGTGGCGCGGTCGAGCGTCCTGCGGGCGATCTGGAACGGCGACATCGGCATCGTCCTTTGTTGCGGAACTTTCGATCGGAGCCTTTGGCGGCTCCCGGGCGTCACCCTTGCTCCCCGGCGCACGCGCTCCCGCCTGCGGCCGGAGTGCGAATCGCCTGGACCGCCGTGTGGCGGATTGGACAGGGCGAGGGACCATTCCGCGATCATGGTGTCAAGATTGTGCACCAAATCGCCGAAAGCCTGTCGCCCCGGCCTGTCGCCGCCCCGGGCGCGGGCGGGGTTTTCCCTCCCGGCTACGGGTTCGGCCTGATGCCGCGGCGGAAGGCCCCATCTTCTCGTTCGAAAGGCTCTAAAGGGCGCATTGCGAGCATGGCGTTTTTGTGTTTCAAGGGGGCGCACCCCCGGCCCCTCCCGTTTGGATGAGGCTCTGATCGGAGAGACGTCTCGGATCGTATCGAGGGGAGCCGAAGCCCGGGCGTGCGGTCATCCGACCCGCCTGGACTGCGACCGGCAGGATCGGGACCGAATGCGACGATTTTCGGTCCATGGATATGGAGCGAAGGACCATGGGTTTGGCGATGCGGAACAGCGCGTCGACGGGTCGGGGCGGCAACGTCTCGCTCGGGATGCGCATGTCGGGCGCCGCGGCGCTCGCAGCCGTTTTGGTGGCGATGCCTGGCGCGGTCCAAGCGCAACAAGGCATGGGCCAACCGTCG
Organism: Phreatobacter oligotrophus; assembly: GCF_003046185.1. Taxonomy (NCBI): domain Bacteria; kingdom Pseudomonadati; phylum Pseudomonadota; class Alphaproteobacteria; order Hyphomicrobiales; family Phreatobacteraceae; genus Phreatobacter; species Phreatobacter oligotrophus. Next base: position 570,136 of record NZ_PZZL01000002.1, on the reverse strand, counting down.
CCGGGCGCCCTCGGGTTCCAGGAATCGGCCTCGCCGATCATGGACTTCATCCACTGGTTCCATAACGGCTTCCTGCTGCCGATCATCACCGTGATCTGCATCTTCGTGGCCGGTCTCCTGGCCTACTGCATCTATCGCTTCTCCGAGAAGCGGAACCCGGTCCCCTCGAAGACGACCCACCATGTCGGCCTCGAAGTGGCCTGGACGGTCATCCCGGTCCTCATCCTGATCGTGATCGCCATCCCCTCGTTCCGCCTGCTCTACCAGCAGCAGGTGATCCCGCGCGCCGACATGACCATCAAGGCGACGGGCTCGAGCTGGCGCTGGACCTACGACTATCCCGACCACGGCAACTTCAGCTTCGTCTCCAACATGCAAACGGATGACGAGCGTCGCCAGCGCATCCAGGCCGGCGCGCCGGCCCGCGAGGTTCCGCGCCTCCTCGCCGTCGACAACGAGGTGGTCGTTCCCGTGAACAAGACCATCCGCGTGCAGGTGACCTCCTCCGATGTCATGCACGCCTTCGCGGTGCCCGGCTTCGGCATCAAGGTGGACGCCGTTCCTGGCCGCCTCAACGAGACCTGGTTCCGTGCCACCCGCGAGGGCATCTTCTACGGCCAGTGCTCCGAGCTCTGCGGCAAGGACCACGCGTTCATGCCGATCGCGGTGCGCGTCGTCTCCGAGCAGGCCTTCGCCGCCTGGGTCGAGGACGCGAAGAAGAAGTTCGCCGATACCGGCCGGTCGACCACCGTCGCCGCCAACGAGATCGCCACGGCGCGCTGACGCGCCGGCACCCCGTCGAACCTGTTCAGGATCGTAATCACCATGGCAAACGCTCACGCGACCGCCGCCGACCATCACGACGACCACGGCATTCCCACCGGTTGGAAGCGCTACGTCTATTCGACCAACCACAAGGACATCGGCACGATGTACCTGATCTTCGCGATCATCGCGGGGCTCATCGGGTTCGCGCTGTCCATCGGCATCCGTCTGGAGCTGATGGAGCCGGGGATGCAGATCTTCTCCAATCCCCACACCTTCAACGTCTTCACCACAGGCCACGGCCTGATCATGATCTTCTTCATGGTCATGCCCGCCCTCATCGGCGGCTTCGCCAACTGGTTCGTGCCGATCATGATCGGCGCGCCGGACATGGCCTTCCCGCGGATGAACAACATCTCGTTCTGGCTGCTGCCCCCCGCCTTCGCCCTGCTGCTGATCTCCCTCTTCGTCGAGGGTCCGACCGGCTCCAACGGCTTCGGCGGCGGCTGGACGGCTTACCCGCCGCTTTCCTCGAAGATGGGCCATCCGGGCCCGGCCATGGACTTCGCGATCCTGTCGCTCCACATCGCCGGCGCTTCGTCCATCCTCGGCGCCATCAACTTCATCACCACCATCTTCAACATGCGCGCCCCGGGCATGACGCTGCACAAGATGCCGCTCTTTGCCTGGTCGGTGCTGGTCACGGCCTTCCTGCTGCTGCTGTCGCTGCCGGTTCTCGCCGGCGCCATCACCATGCTGCTGACGGACCGCAACTTCGGCACGACCTTCTTCGACCCGGCCGGCGGTGGTGACCCGATCCTCTACCAGCACCTCTTCTGGTTCTTCGGCCACCCGGAAGTGTACATCCTGATCCTGCCGGCCTTCGGCATCGTCAGCCATATCGTCTCGACCTTCTCGAAGAAGCCCGTCTTCGGTTATCTCGGCATGGCCTACGCCATGGTCGCGATCGGCGTCGTCGGCTTCATCGTCTGGGCCCATCACATGTACACGGCGGGCCTGTCGGTCACGACCCAGGCCTATTTCGTCGCCGCCACCATGGTCATCGCGGTGCCCACCGGCGTGAAGATCTTCTCCTGGATCGCCACGATGTGGGGCGGCTCCATCCGCATGGCGACGCCCATGCTCTGGGCCGTCGGCTTCATCTTCCTGTTCACCGTCGGTGGCGTCACCGGCGTCGTCCTCGCCAATGCCGGCGTCGACCGCGCCCTCCACGACACCTACTATGTCGTCGCCCACTTCCACTACGTGCTGTCGCTCGGCGCCGTCTTCGCCATCTTCGCCGGCTGGTACTACTGGTTCCCGAAGATGTTCGGCTACATGTACTCCGAGTTCATCGGCAAGCTGCACTTCTGGGTCACCTTCGTCGGCGTGAACCTGATCTTCTTCCCGCAGCACTTCCTCGGCCTGCAGGGCATGCCCCGCCGCTACGCCGACTATCCCGATGCCTTTGCCCTGTGGAACTTCGTCTCCTCGATCGGCTCCTACATCGCGGCCGTCGGCGTGGTGATCTTCCTGGCCGGCGTGGTTCACGCCTTCGCCCGCAAGCAGAAGGTTGGCGAGAACCCGTGGGGCGAGGGTGCGACGACGCTGGAGTGGACCCTGTCCTCGCCGCCGCCGTTCCACCAGTTCGAAGAGCTGCCGCGGATCCGCTGATCCGTCCCGTGAACCGAGGCCCGGAGCCACCGCCCCGGGCCTCGTCACCGACCAGGGGAGCCGCTATCCCGCGGCTTCCGACCCTTCTTCACCCCGAGTTCGCCTTGTCCCTCGTCGACGACAGCACCGCAGCGAACCGCGCCTCCCTGGTCAGCCAGGCCGGGCCGCAGGATTTCATCGCGCTCCTGAAGCCGCGGGTGATGTCGCTCGTGGTCTTCACCGCGCTGACCGGCCTCGTCATCGCGCCGGGCGGCCTGCATCCGGTCCTCGCCGCCGTCAGCCTGCTCTGCATCGCCGTCGGCGCCGGCGCCTCCGGCGCGCTCAACATGTGGTACGACGCCGACGTCGACGCGCTGATGTCGCGCACCGCTACCCGCCCGATCCCCTCCGGCCGCGTCGCGCCGTCCGAAGCCCTTGGCTTCGGCCTCGTGCTCTCCGTTCTCTCTGTGACCATGCTGGGCCTTGCCGCCAACTGGCTGGCGGCCTTCCTGCTCGGCTTCACCATCTTCTTCTATGCCGTCGTCTACACGATGTGGCTGAAGCGCTGGACGCCCCAGAACATCGTCATCGGCGGCGCCGCCGGCGCCTTCCCGCCGATGATCGGCTGGGCCGCCGTGACAGGCTCGGTGTCGCTCGAATCGATCATCCTCTTCCTCATCATCTTCATCTGGACGCCGCCCCACTTCTGGGCGCTGGCGCTGCTGAAGTCCGAGGACTATGCCCGCGCCGGCATTCCGATGATGCCGGTCGCCTGCGGCGAGGCGGAGACGCGCAAGCAGATCCTGCTCTACAGCATCGTTCTCGCCCCCATCGGCGTCGCGCCTTCGCTTCTCGGCTTTGCCGGCATCACCTATGGCCTGGTTGCCGCCGCCGGTGGCCTCGGCATGATCTGGTGCGCGATCGAGATCCTGCGCCACCGCGAGGGCGGCGCGGCCCGCAAGGCCTCCGGCCGCATGTTCGGCTTCTCGATCCTCTATCTCTTCGGCCTCTTCGCGGTGCTCCTCGTCGAGCATCTCGTCCTGGCCCGGTTCTGGTGAGGCGCGCATGAGCGAGCCGACCTCCGATCCCGGCATCATCCTCACCCCCGAGGAGAAGCGCCGCCAGCGCCAGCGCAATCTGGCCATCGCGCTCGGTCTCGGGGCCCTGTGCGTCCTCTTCTGGGTGGTCACCCTGGTGAAGGGCTCGGCCATCCTGCAGCGTCCGATGTGAGGCTGGTCATGAGCGTCACCACTCCCACCCCCCGGAACTGGAAGCGCGACATCAAGGTAGCGCTGTCCGCCTTCGCCTTCGGCGCCACCATGTTCGGCGCCGCCTATGCCGCCGTGCCGCTCTACGACCTGTTCTGCCGCGTCACCGGCTTCGGTGGCACGACGATGCGCGCCGAGCGTCCGGCCGACCGGGTCATCGACCATCCGATCGATGTCCGGTTCGATTCGAACATCGGCGCCGGCCTGCCCTGGCGCTTCCAGGTCGACACCTCCCGCCAGAGCATCAAGGCGGGTGAAACCCACACGATGACCTACAAGGTCACCAACACGTCCCGCGAGACCGTCACCGGCATGGCGACCTACAACGTCGCCCCCAACGAGACCGGCCGCTACTTCAACAAGCTCCAGTGCTTCTGCTTCACCGAGCAGACGCTCGCCCCCGGCGAGACGCGCGAGTTCACGGTGGTCTATTTCGTCGATCCGGCCATCGCCGACGATCCGAACGCCAACACCGCGAACACGATCACGCTCAGCTACACCTTTTACCGCCAGGCCCAGCCGAAGCCGGTCGCCCAGACGACCGGCCCGGCCACGACCGAGCGGACAAACTGACCAATCGCCGCGTCGCCTGGCGGCGCGGAGAGGAGACGGAGACTTCCATGGCCGAGGCCCACGCCAAGCATCACGACTACCACCTGGTGCCACTCAGCCCCTGGCCCTTCCTGGGCTCGATGTCGGCCTTCGTCATGGCGGTCGGTGCCGTGATGTGGATGAAGCATATGGCCCCCGCCGGCCTGCAGATCGGCTGGGTGGTGTTCTTCGCCGGCCTGATCGGCGTGCTCTACACCATGTACGGCTGGTGGGCGGACGTGATCCGCGAGGGCCAGGAAGGCCATCACACCCGCGTCGTGTCGCTGCACCTGCGCTACGGCATGATCATGTTCATCGCCTCCGAGGTGATGTTCTTCGTCGCCTGGTTCTGGGCCTATTTCGATGCGGCCTTCTTCCCCGCCGAGGTGATCCAGTACCAGCGCACCGAGCTCACTGGCGGCCACTGGCCGCCGAAGGGCATCGAGACCTTCAACCCGCTGCAGATCCCGCTGCTCGGCACTATGGTGCTGCTGCTCTCGGGCACCACCGTGACCGCCGCCCACCATCACATCGTCACGGGCGAGCGCGAGCAGGCGAAGATGTACCTGTGGTTCACGGTGATCCTGGGCTTCCTCTTCACCTGCCTGCAGATCTACGAGTACACCCACGCCCATTTCGCCTTCTCGGGCAACATCTACGGCGCCACCTTCTTCATGGCGACCGGCTTCCACGGCTTCCATGTCATCGTCGGCACCATCTTCCTGCTGGTCTGCGTGATGCGTCTCTACCGCGACACGCACCTGACCCCCGAGAAGCACTTCGGCTTCGAGGCGGCGGCCTGGTACTGGCACTTCGTCGACGTGGTGTGGCTGTTCCTGTTCGCCGCCATCTACGTCTGGGGCCATGACTGGTCGGGCCGCGCGCTGGCCGGCGCGGTCGGGCACTGAAGCCCCTTCACATGAGATCGACGAGGGCGGCCGCGGGCCGCCCTTTTCGTTTGGCAGTCGGCTCACGTCCTTGTCATATGGCGGCGAGTTGGCTTCCGTGCCTTGATGCTGAGCCGACCCACGACGAGGACCGCCGATGGAGCTGACGCGCCGCATGTTCACACTCGGCCTCACCGCGCTCGCAGCGCCTGCCGTCCTGCCGTCGGCGGCCTTTGCGCGCATCCCCGTGGAACGCGCCTATCGCCATGTCCTCGCCAATGGACTGGAGGCCATCGCCATTCCCGACCATCGGGTCCCCGTGGTCACCCACATGCTGTGGTACCGGGTCGGCTCGGCTGACGAGGAAAAGGGCAAGTCGGGTCTCGCCCATTTCCTCGAGCACCTGATGTTCAAGGGCACGCAGCGCAATCCCGCGCCGGTCTTCTCGCGCGCCGTGACGGCAGCCGGCGGCCAGGAAAACGCCTTCACCTCCTATGACTACACCGGCTATTTCCAGCGCGTCGTCGCGAACCAGCTGCCGGCCATGATGGACTTCGAGGCCGACCGCATGACCGGCCTCGTCCTCACCGATGCCGTCGTCCTGCCCGAGCGCGACGTGGTGCTGGAGGAGCGGCGCCAGCGCATCGACAACGATCCCGGCGCGCGTCTCGGCGAGCGGATGCAGGCCCGCCTCTGGGGCGAGGACCATCCCTACGGCATCCCGATCATCGGCTTCGAGTCGGAGATCCGGAAGCTCAACCTCGACGACGCCATGGCGTTCTACCGGCGCCATTACGCGCCGAACAACGCCATCCTCGTCATCGCCGGCGACGTGACTCCGGAGACCGTCTTCCGCCTCGCCGAGGAAACCTACGGCAAGGCCGACGCCAACCCCGCCATCCGCCCGCGCAGCCGCCCGCCGGCCGCCATCCGCGACGCCCGCGAAACCGTGCGCCTCGCCGATCCCCGGGTGCGCCAGCCGAGCCTCAGCCTCAGCCAGGTGGTCCCGTCCTACACGACGGCCAAGCCCGGGGAGGCCGAGGCCTTCGAACTGCTGTCGCAGGTGGTCGGCGCCTCGCCCAACGGGCGGCTCTACAAGACCCTCGTCAGCGACCGCGGCCTCGCGGTCAGCGCCGGCTGCTGGTATGCCGGCACGGCGCTGGGGGACGGCCGCTTCGGCATCCATGCCTCGCCGCGTCCCGGCGTGGCGCTCGATGCGCTGGAGACCGGGCTGCTCGAGGTGGCCGCCCGCATCGCCGCCGAGGGCGTCACCGACGAGGAGCTGGAGCGCGCCCGCACCCGCCTCATCGCCGACACCATCTATTCCCAGGACAGCCAGGCCTCCATGGCGCGCATGTATGGCGCGGCCCTGTCCTGCGGCGGGACGCTCGCCGACCTCCAGCAATGGGTCGAGCGGGTGCGCGCCGTCGATCGCCGGCAGGTCAATGACCTCGCGCCGCGCGCCTTCGATTTCAGCCGCGCCGTCAGTGCCGAACTCATCCGGGCGGAGCGCAGCTGATGCGGCCCGCCCTCGCCTGGCTCGCCGCCGGAACCCTTGCCATGCTCGCCTCGCTCTCGCCCACACCCTCCGCCCAGGCCCAGCCGCAGGGAGGAGGTGACCAGGGCAGCCGCGTCCAGCGGGTGACCTCGCCCAGCGGCATTGAGGCCTGGCTCGTCCGCCAGACGCATCTTCCCGTGCTCGCGCTGTCCTTTGCGATGAAGGGCGGCACGTCCCAGGACCCCGCCGGCCGCGAGGGCACCGCCAACATGGTCGCCGCCATGATGGACGAGGGCGCCGGCGACCTCGATTCCGAGACCTTCAGCGCCCGGCTCCAGGACCGCGCCATCGAGATCAGCTTCGCGGCGAGCCGCGACACCTTCTCCGGCTCGATGCGGACGCTGACCGACAATCGCGCCGAGGCCGCGAACCTCCTCCGGATGGCCCTCACCGCGCCGCGCTTTGACGCCGCCCCGCTGGAGCGCATCCGCCAAGCCGTGCTCGCCTCCATCCGCCGCGGCTCGACGACGCCCGGCACGATCGCCAGCGACATGTTCTGGTCCACTGCCTTTCCCGGCCATCCCTATGGCCGCCGCTCCGCCGGCACGGTCGAGAGCGTCGAGGCCATCACGGTCGAGGACCTGCGCGATGTCCATGCCCGGCTGCTGGCCCGCGAGCACCTGAAGGTCGCGGTCGTCGGCGACATCACGGCGGAAGAGCTCGGGCCGCTGCTCGACGAGATCTTCGGCGCCCTGCCGGCGAAGGCGCGACTCGCGCCGGTCCCGGCCGTCACCATGGCGGGCCTCGGCGAGCGTCGGGTCGTGCCGCTCGACGTGCCGCAGGCGACCATCTCCTTCGGCCTGCCCGGCGTCACCCGCGAGGACCCGGACTTCATCCCGGCCTTCGTGCTGAACCATATCCTCGGCGGCGGCGGCTTCTCCTCGCGGCTCTATCAGGAGGTCCGCGAGAAGCGGGGCCTCGCCTATTCCGTTTCCTCCGGCATCGCCGCCCTGGACGCGGCCGGGATGGTCACCGGCGGGACCTCGACGCGCAACGACCGCGCGGCCGAGAGCCTCGCCGTCATCACCGCCGAGCTGAAGCGCATGGGGGCGGACGGTCCGACGGCCATCGAGCTGGAACAGGCCAAGCGCTACCTCATCGGCTCCTGGGCCCTGCGCTTCGAGACGTCCATCCAGATCGCCTCGAACCTCATCCGTATCCAGCTCGACGGGCTCGGCATCGACTATCTCGACCAGCGCAATGCGCTGATCGAGGCGGTGAGCCTCGACGATGTGAAGAGGGTGGCGAGGCGCCTGTTCGCCGATCCGCGGATGCTGGTGGTGGTGGTCGGCAAGCCCGAGGGGATGTGAGCCGCGGCTCGCATCAGGGGCGCTGCCGCAGCACGGTCCTCACCAGGGACGGCGTCCAGCGGTCACGGCCCCAGCACGGGATGCCGCGGCGGTTCAGCGCCGCCGCGGTCTCATCAGGGGACAGGCCTGCCCGCACCATGTCCGAGACGAGCGGATGCAGCGCCTCGACATAGGCCTGGAACAACGCGGCAAGCTCGGCGGTCTGGCGTTTGGCCGTATGGCAGCGGGCCGATGCGGTGGAGGCCGGTGGCTTGTGATCGGGCCGGCTGCCCGTCATCGCTGGCCGCGGCCGCGCCAGGACGGGCAGGCCGCAGTGTCGCTGAGGCAGACCATGTTTTCCGTCCCGCCCTCGCTCATGGCGAAGCGGACGGCATCGCGGCGCTGCAGGAAGAGGCCTTCCGCAAGGCCGTGGGTTTCCCGCGCGATCCACAGACCATCCTCGGACGGACAGACGATGAAGATCTTGGCGCCGGGGCTGAGGCGATGGGGCATGGCGGTCAGCCCTGCCAGGTCAAGGCGACGCGCGCCGCTAGGACCGTGACGACGAGCAGCGCGAGGCCGGTGGCGACGAGCAGGCGGTGGCCGACCTCACGCCAGGCGCTGATCGGCGCCGGCTGATTGCGGGAGCGGATGACGGGCCTCATGGCCCTGAGAACGATGCGGTGACGTGCGATGGGGATCATGGCGGCGCCCTCCTTGTGGGGACCGCCGGGACCATCGCCGCGCCGGCCGCCAAGGCGCCATATCGATCAGGCCGGGAACCGCAAAGGCGGCGTAAAGTCAGCGCCCCTTGAGCCGCTGGCGGGCGAAGACGCCGAAGACGCCGACCAGCGTCAGGGCGAGCCCGTACCACGTCACCGCATATTCGAGATGGCGGTTGGTGAAGCTCAGCCGCGTCTCGCCGCCGACCGGCCAGCCCCCGGCGACCGGCGTGGCGTCGGCATCGACGGAGAAGGGAGCGGTGGCCGTGGCCTCAAGCCCCTGCGCGCGGGCGATGGCGGCCAGATCGCGGGTGTAGAAGATCCGCCGCGCCGTGTCGTCCACGGCCGCGAAGGTGCCGCGCGCCTCGGGGAAGCGCACGAGGCCGGTGACGGTCACCGGCCCCTCGGCAAGTCCCTCGCGGCGGGAGGCGGGATCGCGGCGATCCGTCGGCACGAAGCCGCGGTTGACGATGACGCTGGACCCGTCGGCGAGGACCAGGGGCGTCAGCACGAAATAGCCCTGTCCGGATGGCCGGTTGCGATCCGCCTGGCGGCTGTCACCGGCGACATGGAAGAGATAGGCCTCCGCCTCGTGGCGAAAGCGGCCTGACACTGAAACGCGCCGATATTCGTCGCGCTCGGCGCTCATGGCCGCCCAGGTGGCACGTGGAGGCAGGGGCACGGGCGCTGCGCGGCTGCGCTCCTCCACCTGCGCGATGAGCCCGGTCTTCCAGGCAAGGCGGTTCAGCTGCCAGGTTCCGAGCGTCAGCAGGATCGCCAGTGCCGCGAGCGCGGCGAGCCCCGGCACCACGAGGCTCTTCAGCCGTGCGGCGCGCGGGCGGTCGGATGCGGGCAGATCGGATGCTGTCATGCCGGTCAGATAGGGTCAGGCATCCCTGCTGTCGAGCCGGCCCTCGCGCGCATTGTTGCGATACTGGAGGGCGATCATCAGCCCCTTCATCGGCCGCAGGAGGCCGAGGCAGACGATCAGCACCATCGGCCCGAAGATCAGCGCATGGACCCAGAAGGGCGGCGTGTACTTCACCTCCACCACCAGGGCCGCGCCGCAAATGAGGAAGCCGGCGAGCAGGATGACGAAGACGGCCGGGCCATCGCCGCTGTCGGCGAAGGCGAAATCGAGGCCGCAGGCGCTGCATTTCGGCTTCACCGACAGGAACCCGTCGAACAGATGGCCCTCCCCGCAGCGCGGGCAGCGCCCTTTCAGTCCGGTCGAGACCGGCGACTGCTCCTGGTAATAGGTCATGGAAGGCCTCCTCGGGACCTTCTAGACCTCCGCGCGGCACAAACCAATTTGTAACCCTGCGGATGATCGGACCCGATCCGCGGCAATATGGCCGTATTTTCGGGGTCGGCCAGACGCCACGTTAACCGCTTCTTCAAGGCTGAAAGGCATTTTCGTACCGAACGCCGCCTAGCGTGCGGTTCAATGAAACCTTCCCAGCGGTGCGCTGAAGCAGCGCCGGCGTTTGGAGCAGTGTGATGGCTGTTGACCTCTCGATGCCGATCCTCGTGGTCGATGATTACAACACGATGATCCGCATCATCCGTAACCTCCTGAACCAGCTTGGCTTCGACGACATCGACGATGCGTCGGACGGTTCGGCCGCGCTCGCCAAGATGAAGGAGAAGAAGTACGGCCTCGTGATCTCAGACTGGAACATGGAGCCGATGACCGGCTACGAGCTCCTGAAGGAGGTTCGCGCCGACGGTTCCCTGTCCCGCACGCCCTTCATCATGGTCACCGCCGAGTCGAAGACGGAGAACGTCATCGCGGCGAAGAAGGCCGGCGTGAACAACTACATCGTGAAGCCTTTCAACGCCCAGACGCTGAAGGCCAAGATCGACGCGGTCTTCGCCGACTGAGAACGGCCTATCGCCGGCCTACGCCCCGTCGACTGCCCTTGCGGCAGTCGGCACCCAGCCGGCGTGACGCCGCAACGAGCCGACCACCGCGAGGACAGGCGATCATGAAGAAAGTTTCCACCGATCACCTCGATCGCATCGTCCAGTTCATCCGGACGAAGGGGAACGGCGACGTGTCGCTGGGCGACGTGGTCGCCCTCGCCGAAGTGACCGTCGAGTCGCTGTCGAGCTTCTTCCGCTCGATCGACATGTCGGTGTACCGCGAGCTCTCGGACATCGCCTCCTTCATCACCAACATGAAGGTCGAGGTCGGCCGCCTGCAGCCGAACGATCTCAAGCACAGCCGCATCCCGGCCGCCGGCATGGAGCTCGACGCCATCGTCAAGGCGACCGAGAAGGCCACCGACACCATCATGGGCGCCGCCGAGGAGCTCATGGCGGCGGACGCTTCCGATCCCGTCGCCTACAAGGCCATGGTCGACGAGCGTATGATGCTCATCTTCGAGGCCTGCTCCTTCCAGGACATCACCGGCCAGCGCGTCGCCAAGGTCATCGATACGCTCAAGCATATCGAGATGCGCGTCACCCGCTTCGCCGACGCGATCAACGCGGCCGATGCCGACGGCTACCTCTCCGAGGACGAGCGCCGCCGCGAGGAGCGCAAGATCAAGAACATCCTCCACGGGCCGCAGCTCGACGGTGAGGGTGTCGATCAGAACGACGTCGATGCGCTGTTCGCCAAGCCCGAGAAGAAGGCCAAGGGCGAGGCTCTCGCGAAGTGACGTTCCGCCCGGCGCGCTGAGCCGGGCCTTTCGCTCACCAGACCAGTTTGCGCATCACGTGCCGCGGATGCTGGCCGGTCTCGCCGATGAGTGCGGCGAGGCCGTCGCGCTTCAGGCCATCTGATCCCAACAGCACTTCCGCGTGGATGCCCTCTGCCAGGAACAGGCAGTCGTAGCCCATGCGCACGGCCCCGGCGACGTCGGTGCGCATGGCATCGCCGATGCACAGGACCCGCGAGGGATCCGGCCGCTTGCCGAGGATGCGCTCGGCATAATCCCAGCAGGCCTCGTAGGCCGGTTCGTAGGGCTTACCGGCATAGAGCACGTCACCGCCCATGGACTGGTAGCGGTCGCCGATGGCGCCGGCGCAGAAGATGAGGTCGTGGCCGACCTCCACCACCTTGTCGGGATTGCCGCACAGGAAGAACAGGTCGCGCGCCTTCATGCGCTCGAGCCGCTCCTGGTAGTCGTCCGGCGTCTCCGTGCGATCGTCAACGAGGCCGGTGCAGACCACATAGGCCGCCTCCTCGATGGGGACGAGGCGGGTGTCGATGCCCTCGAAGACCACGAGATCGCGCTGCGGGCCCACATGGTGGACCGGCTCGCCCGGGCGCGTACGCATGTAGGTGCGCGATACGTCGCCTGACGTGACGATGGCGTCATAGGCCGCCCGCGGCACGCCCAGCCGGTCGAGCTGGCCGACCACAACCGGCGCCTGGCGCGGGGCGTTGGTGATGAGGATCACCGGCACGCCCCGTTGGCGGATGCGCACCAGCGCGTCGCAGGCGCCGGGATGCGCCCTCATGCCGTTGTGCAGCACGCCCCAGACATCGGAGAAGACGAGGTCATAGTCCCCGGCGATGGCGGAGAGTCCGTCGATGACCGGCGGCAGGGCGGCAGGGGCGTTGGCGTTCATGCCCGCCGGTTAAGGGGCGGGGCGGCGCGGGTCAAGCGGCGGTGCTGCGCGGTCAGCGCAGCGCCGGCGCCGTGAGGAAGGGCAGGAGCGCCGCAAGGCACCCTGCCGGGTTCTCCTCGGGGACGAAATGGCCGCTATCCACGGCCTCGCCGGTCGCCTTCGGCGCGAAGAGGCGCCAGGCATCGAGCGGGCTGGAGCCTGCCGAGGGAATGCCGGCATCGCCCCAGACCACATGAACCGGCGTACCGATGGTACGGCCCGCCGCCTTGTCCGCCTCGTCGGCGGCGAGGTCCACGGTGGCGCCGGCGCGATAGTCCTCGCAGCAGGCATGGATGCGCGAGGGGTCGTTGAAGAAGTCGCGATAGTGCTGCAGCGCGCGATTGTCATAAGCGTCGAGCGTGCCGCTCTTGGTCCAGAGCGACAGCTTCTCCTCGAGATAGGCCGTGGGGTTGCGGCCGATCTCGGCTTCCGGCTGGCCCTGGGGCCCGGACAGGAAGATCCAGTGCTCGGTCTTCGGCGACGGCGCAGCGCGGATGCGCTCCCACATGACGATGGTCGGCACGATATCGATGAGGGCGAGCCTTTCCATGCGGCCGGGATGGTCGAGCGCCATCCGATAGGTGACCCGCGCGCCACGGTCGTGGCCACAGACCATGAACCGCGCATGGCCGAGCCGCTCCATCACCTCGATCAGCGCCTTCGCCATGTCGCGCTTGGCATAGGGGAAATGGTTGCGGTCGCCGCGGGGCGCGGCCGACCAGCCATAGCCCGGCAGGTCAGGCAGCACGAGGGTGAAGCGCTTCGCCAGCTCCGGGGCGATCTTGTGCCACTCGACATGGGTCTGCGGGAAGCCATGGACGAGCAGCAGCGGCGGGCCGGAGCCGCCCGAGCGCGCGAAGATCTGCCCGGCCGAGGTGTCGAGCCAGTGGGATTCGAAACCGGGAAACAGGTCGTGGGTCGCCATCAGGGCCTCCTGCAGGTCATGCCAAGCATAACGCCGCAGGTGGCCATTGGGTGTCAGCAGTTCGGCAGAGACTTCAGGCCCCGGCCTTCTCGCGCGCGACCGCCTGCCAGCCGATGTCGCGGCGACAGAAGCCGCCCGGCCAGTCGATGAGGTCGACGGCGGCATAGGCCTTCGCCTGGGCCTCCGTCACCGTGGCGCCCGTGGCCGTGACCGCCAGCACGCGCCCGCCATTGGCAACGAGGTCGCCGTCCTTCGCCGCCGTGCCGGCATGGAAGACCTCGACACCGGCGAGCTCGCGCGCGCGCTCGATACCGCGGATGACGCTGCCCTTCTCGGGCGTGCCGGGATAGCCCCTGGCCGCCATGACCACGGTCAGCGCCACGTCGTCATACCAGCGCACGCTCATCGTCTTGAGCTGGCCGTCGGCCGCCGCCAGCAGCAGCGTCAGCAGGTCGTCCTTCAGCCGCATCATCAGCACCTGGCATTCCGGGTCGCCGAAGCGGCAATTGTACTCGATGAGCTTCGGCCCTTCGGCGGTGATCATCAGGCCGGCGAAGAGCACGCCCTTGAACGGATGGCCCTTGACCTTCATCGCGGCCAGCGTCGGGCGGATGATCTCCGCCATGGTGCGCTCGACCATGGCCGGCGTCATGACCGGGGCGGGCGAATAGGCGCCCATGCCGCCGGTATTCGGCCCGGTGTCACCGTCGCCGACGCGCTTGTGGTCTTGGGCGGTGGCGAGGGCGAGGGCGTTGTCCCCGTCGCAGAGCGCAAAAAACGAGGCCTCCTCGCCGGTCATGAACTCCTCGACGACGACCGAGGCGCCGGCCGCCCCCATGCCGCCCTCGAACATCATGTCGACGGCGGCCAGCGCCTCGTCGAGCGTCATGGCGACGACCACGCCCTTGCCGGCGGCAAGGCCGTCAGCCTTGACGACGATCGGCGCGCCCATGCGGCGCACATAGTCCTTGGCGGGCTCGGCCGCAGTGAAGCGCTCATAGGCCGCCGTGGGAATGGAGAATTCGCGGCAGAGGTCCTTGGTAAAGCCCTTGGAGCCTTCGAGCTGGGCCGCCGCCTTCGACGGGCCGAAGACCTTGATGCCGGCGGCATGGAGATCGTCGGCAAGGCCCGCCACGAGCGGCGCCTCCGGCCCGACCACCACGAAGGTGATGGCGTGGGTCCGGCAGTAGGCGACGACGGCGGCGTGGTCGGTGACGTTGATCGCCGCGAGCGTCGCGACCTCGGCGATGCCGGGATTGCCTGGTGCGCAGTGAAGCGTTGTGAGCAGCGGGCTCGCGGAAAGCGCCCAGGCGAGGGCATGTTCGCGGCCGCCGCCGCCGATCAGAAGCACGTTCATCACTGTCTCCACCGGCTTGGGCGATGGCCGGCCAAGGCCGATCGCCCCTTCAACCCGCGTCCCGCAGCGTCTAGACAAGAGCGCCCCGTCCGGCAACGGATTCGCTTCGCATGGCCGACATCGTCCCGTCCAACACGCCCGAGATTTCGGTCTCGGACCTCTCCGCCGCCATCAAGCGGACGGTGGAGGACGCGTTCGGCTATGTGCGGCTGCGCGGCGAGGTCTCCGGCTTCAAGGGCCCCAGCGGCTCCGGCCACGTCTATTTCCGCCTGAAGGACGAGGGCGCCACCATCGAGGCGGTGATCTGGAAGGGCGTCTATGGCCGCCTCAAGGTGAAGCCGCAGGAGGGCCTGGAGGTCATCGCCACGGGGCGCGTGACCACCTTCCCCGGCTCGTCCAAGTACCAGGTGGTCATCGAGAGCCTGGAGCCGGCCGGCGTCGGAGCGCTGATGGCGCTGCTGGAGGAGCGCCGCCGCAAGCTCGCAGCGGAGGGCCTGTTCGATCCCGCCCGCAAGCGCCCCTTGCCCTATCTGCCGACGGTGATCGGCGTCGTCACCTCGCCCACCGGCGCGGTCATTCGCGACATCCTGCATCGGCTGGAGGATCGCTTCCCCCGCACCGTCCTCGTCTGGCCGGTGCGCGTGCAGGGCGAGGGCAGCGCCGCGGAAGTCGCCGCCGCCATCCGCGGCTTCAACGCGATCGGCCCCGACGACGACCTGCCCCGGCCCGACGTCATCATCGTCGCCCGCGGCGGCGGCTCGCTGGAGGACCTCTGGGGCTTCAACGAGGAGATCGTCGTCCGCGCCGCCTTCGAGAGCGCGATTCCGCTCATCTCGGCGGTCGGCCACGAGACCGACACCACCCTCATCGACTTTGCCGCTGACCGCCGCGCCCCCACCCCCACGGCCGCCGCCGAAATGGCGGTGCCGGTGCGCGCCGACCTGATCGCCGAGACGCAGGGCCTCGGCCGCCGGCTCGGTCTGGCGGTCGCGCGGGGCATGGAGGGCCGGCGGACCGAGCTGCGCGCCGCGGCCCGCGCCTTGCCCGATGCAGAGCGGTTGCTGGAAACGGCCCGCCAGCGGCTGGATGCGGCCGGCGAACGCCTGCCCAATGCCCTGGCCGCCAATGCCGGCGCCCATCGCGCAAGGCTGCTGCGCGCCGCGGGCCGCCTCGCGCCGGGCGTGCTGCGGCTGAGGATCGACCGCTCGCGCGACCGCATCGACGCCCTGTCCGGTCGCGCCGCGACGGCGCTGACACGCCGCACCGAGACGCGGCGTCAAGGCTTCGACACGCTGGCCTCCCGGCTCACCCGGTCCCTCGGCGTCTATGCCCGCAGCCAGACCGACCGGATCGGCCGGGCCGGCGAGCGGCTCGCGGCGATCGAGGCGCGGTCGACGCGCGCCATGGACCTTGTCCTGCGCCGCCGCCGCGACCGGCTGGATGCCGCGACCAAGCTCCTCGCCGCGCTCTCCTACCAGGGCGTCCTCGCCCGGGGCTTCGCGCTGGTGCGCGATGCCGAGGGTCGCCCGCTGCGCTCGGCCGCCGCGATCGGTCCCGGCACGGCGCTGGCCATCGAATTCGCCGACGGCCGCATCGCCGCCACCGCCGAGGGCGAGGCGCCGCCCGCCTCGCCGAAGCCTTCCCCCCGGTCGGCCGAGCCGAAGCCGCGGAAGGCGGGTGAGGGCAGGACGGAAGGGCAGGGGACCCTGTTCTAGCCTCCGTCAGCGGGCCGGCGCCGCCTCGCGCAACCGCACCGCCGTCTCCGCCACCCGCGAGAGAGCCTCAGGCTGAACCGTGCTGCCCATATGGTCGGTGCCGGGGATGACCGTCACGTCGATGGCCGGGTTCGCGGCCCTCACGGCCGCCGAATAGGCGCTGGCGAGGAACATCTCGTCCTCCGCGCCGATGAGGATGGCGGCGGGACGCTTGATCGCCCCCAGGGCGGCGCGCCAGTCACGGGGCAGGCTCATATTCGCGAGCAGCCGGTGCGAATAGATCCGCGCGCGCTTGCCCCGGGCATCGTCCGGCACCGCATAGGCGACGGCGGCGAGGCCGTCGAAGGCCGAGATGCCCATGCCGTTGAGCAGGCTCAGCGCGATGATGCGCGGAACGGCGGCATCCGCCCAGCCGCCGGAGCCGGGGCGGCTGACGGTCGGATCGGCCGAGAGGAAAGGCGAGGTTGCGAGATAGGCGTGGAAGCGCTCGCGTAAGGGACCTGCGCCGATGCGCAGGGCGAAGGCCCCGCCGAGGGAATGGCCGACGAGCAGCCTTTTCTCCTGCGGATGGCGCTCTTCGATGACCTTGAGCAGGTCGGCCATGTCGTCTTCCAGCTGGCCGCGATAGCGAATGTCGCCGAGCGGGCCGCTCTCGCCATGGCCGCGCAGGTCGAGCGAATAGATGGTGAAACCCTGTCCGTTCAGGCTGCGCGCCAACCCGTCCATGCTGGCGGAAAAGCCGGTCGAGCCGTGGACGAGAACCGCGACACCCGCCCCTGGGGCTCCCGGATAGAGGCGATAGGCGAGTGCCTGCCCATCCCGCGCCGTGAAGGTCTGTTCGCGGGGCAAGCCCTGGATCCAGCCGCCGATGGTCCGCCCCGCAGCTTCCATCGCCGGCATGGCGGGCGGGGGCTTGGGGCTGGACAGGGCGATCACGGCGCCGAAACCGGCGACGGGGAGCACGAGAGCGGCGAGAAGGGCGATACGGAGAATGCGCATGACGGGGTCCTGAAGCAGCGACGCCGATTGCCTAGCCACAGGCCGGGGCCTAGTCTGCGGCCTCTTCGCGAACGGCACGAATTCTTCGCCAATGACCGACCGTCCTGACATGCCAAGCCTCGGGGAGCCCGGCGAAGCGCGTCTCGGTCTGGCGCTGGTCATTCTCGCCTTCGGCATCCTGCTCGGCGTTCTCGGTCCCTTCGGCTCCTATCTCGGCATCAGCCTGCCGGTGCGCGTGCTCCACTACACCGCCAATATGGCCGTGATCAGCGCCATGGCAGTGGCGGCGAATGCCCTGGCGGCCCGCTACCTCTATCGCGGCCCCGTGCCGCTCTGGGGCTCGCTGGTGATTGCCCTCGTCATCGCGCCACCGGGCGCTCTGGTGGTGATGGCGCATCTCCGATTCTTCGCGCCGCAGGTCCTGCCCCACGTCACCTTCGTCGAACTGTGCCTGCAGACGGCGCTGATCAACGTGCTCGTCAGCCTTGTCGTGCGGGCCGTCCGCGCGCTGGTGCACGCGCGACACGTGGCCCAGCCGCAGGCGGCTGCCCCCGTCCCCGTGGTTGCCGAGGATCGGCGTTCCGACGACATCCTGCGCGAGAAGCTGCCGCTGCCGCTGCGCCGCGCGCCGATCCTCGCGCTGTCCTCCGAAGACCATTACCTGCGCGTCCACACCGATCGCGGACAGGCGCTGATCCTGATGAGCCTGTCGCAGGCGATCGACGCCCTCGGCGAGGATACCGGCCTGAGGATCCACCGCTCGCACTGGGTGGCGCGTAAGGCCGTGGTCGACAGCGCGCGCAAGGACGGCAGCCTCGGGGTCACCCTCGCCAACGGCCTCACCCTGCCGGTGAGCCGGAGCGGCAGGCGTCTCCTGGAAGACGCCCGCCTGGTCTGACCTCACTGCAGGGTCTGCTGGGCGATCCAGGTCTTCACCGAGCGCAGCGCGTCGTGCGGCGTCTCGGCAAGGCCGAGGGCCGATTTCCACACGGTGAGCTGGCCGTCGGCGCTGGTGCCGCGCAGGCAGATGTCGAGGCAGCGGCCGAGGTCATCCTGGCAGTCGAGCGCCTCGGCATCCTCCTCCAGCATCATCACCGTCTCGCGCACCAGGTCGGCAATCGAGACCGTGGTGCGTCGCGCCTCGTCGACGAAGGAGCCGTGGATGCCGTAGCGCTGCGCCCGCCATTTGTTCTCCTGCGCCACCGCCCGGGACAGGGGCGACAGGTCGGCGCGGAAGTCGGGATGGCGGATGAGATAGCGCACCATGGAACGGTACAGCGCCGCGATGGCGAGGCTGTCGTCGAGATGGGTGCAGCTGTCGGGCGCGCGAAGCTCCAGCGTCGGGAAGCGCCGCGAGGGCCGCACCGCCCACCAGACATAGCTCGAATCCTCGATGACCCGGGCCTCCACCAGCAGCGACACGTAGTCGTCGTACTCGGCCTGGGTCTTGAACATTTCGGGCAGGCCGGTGCGCGGCAGCTCGTCATAGGCGGCGAGCCGGTAGCCCATGAGGCCGGTGGCGCGCGACTGCCAGAAGGGCGATGAGGTCGAGAGCGCGATGATCAGCGGGATGGTCGGCATCAGCCGGCCCATCACGTCGATGCGGCGGGACAGGTCGTCGAACTCGGCATGGACGTGCAGGCCGCAGACGATGTTGCGCTGCCCCAGCATCTGCAGGTCGTGCATGACGCTGTCGTAGCGCGGTGCGTCGCTCGCCCGCTGGGTCGCCCACATGGCGGTTGGATGGGTGCCCGAGGCGAGGATGGCGAGGCCATGCTTCGCCGCCACCTCGCCGAGCGCGCCGCGCATGGCCTGAAGCTCGTTGCGGGCGCCCGTCGGGGTGGTGTGGACGGACGAGGTGATCTCGATCTGCGACTGCAGCATCTCGCTGCCGACGCGGTCGCCAAGCCTGGCCTTGGCGGCGTCGAGGAAGCCGTGCGGCATGCGCCGCATGACCGCCTTGGTCTCCGCATCGACCACGAAGAACTCCTCCTCGATGCCGAACCGGCGCGTGTCGGACATGATCATCTCCATGAAACGGCATTGGAATTTGCTGGACGCGTCCTGCGCCTCAACGCGGCGCGGTCCGGGCCGTTCCCTGGCGGGGAAGGGGTCACCGGCGGCGCAAAGCCTGTCGGGCCGGCGGGCGAAAATGTGGCCCGAACCGGTCACGCGCCGCCCCAATTCCGTAAGGCGTTGAAAGATGGCGTGAACTTAAATTGGTTGACTTGAGCGCCGATCGCGACAGGTCGCCGGCCTCAGCGCCAGTCGCCGAGCACCGCCTGGACCACCGCCAGCGCCGCCACCGCCGCCGTGTCGGCGCGCAGGATGCGGGGGCCGAGCGAGACGGCCAGGGCGCGCGGGTGCCGCGCGACGAGGCTGCGCTCCTCCGGCGCAAAGCCGCCCTCGGGACCGATCAGGACGGTGATTCCGCCGCTCAGGGGCCGTGCCGTCGCAAGGGCCTCGGCGGGATTGGCAACCGCCGCATCCTCGTCGCAGAAGACCAGCAGCCGGTCCTTGGGCAGGGCGGCCAGCGCATCGGGCAGGCTGGCCGTCTCGTCGCAGGCCGTCAGGGTGAGGACGCCGCACTGCTCCGCCGCCTCCACCGCATTGGCGCGCATCCGGTCGAGATTGACGCGCTGGGCTTGCGTCCGCCGGGTCATCACCGGCTGGAGCCGCGTCACGCCCATCTCCACCGCCTTCTGCACCATGTAGTCGAGGCGGGCATGCTTCAACGGCGCGAACATCAGCGCGAGATCGCCGGCCGCCGGCTGCGGCCGCAGCAGCTCCTCGACCATGAGGTCGAGCCCCTTCTTGCCGGACCGGGCGAGCCGCGCCCGCCATTCGCCATGCGCACCGTCGAAGACCGCGATGCTCTCGCCATCGCCGAGCCGCATCACGTTCAGGAGATAGTTCGCCTGGTCGCGGTCGCAGCCGATGGTCACCCCTTGGGCGAGCGGCCCCTCGACGCGAAGCCGGATGGCGCGGAAATCATAAGCCGCCATGCGGCATTCCTCCTCCTGCGGCGGCCCCGGCCGACGGCGCCAGCATCACCCGCAGCGCGACGGTGAACCGCGCGGGGCCGTCACATTGCCACGATGCCGTCGGATTGATATGTAACCTGCCGAATTCACTCAACCTCGATTGCAACGTCGCTCGCCTCGCGGGCGGGTTCAGGGGCCGTCCACATGAGCCTTCGCCGCGTCAACACCGTCCTCGCCGCGACCGCGCTCGCCGCCGGCCTCGCCCTGGGCGGCACGGCGCGGGCGAACGAGATCTGCCAGGCCGAGTTCCAGCCGCTCGTCACCGCCCACCAGGAGGTGATGAAGGAGACCCAGGCCGGGATGCCGCGCGGCCGTCCGACCACCTTCGAACAGGCCAAGGCCAATGCCGAGCGCGCTTGCCGGCTGCTCACCAATGCCCGCGCTTCCTTCCTGCGCCTGCAGCAGTGGATGCAGGCCAATGCCGAGTTCTGCCGCCTGCCCGATCAGATCATCAATGACGTGAACACCGGCGTCACCAACATCACCCGCAACCGCACCCAGGCCTGCAACGGCGTCGCCCAGCTCGAGCGCCAACGCCGCCAGGCCGAAGCCGGCGGTGGTGGCGGGGCCAATCCCTTCGCGCCCAATGCCGGCCGGCGTCCGCAGCTCGACCTGCGCACTCCCGGCGCCCTCTGAGATCCCCATGGCGGTGAGCCGGCCATGACGGCGACCGACGGACGCGTCGCCGATGCCGTGCGCGGCTCCTGGGTCGACACGCTGGCCCCTGCCGCCTGGCGACCCTATCTGCGCCTCGCCCGCGCCGACCGGCCCATCGGCTCGTGGCTCCTGCTGCTGCCCTGCTGGTGGTCGGCCGCCTATGCGGCGATTGCGGCGGGCCAGGCCCTGCCGAACCTCTGGCACATGGCGCTCTTCGCCATCGGCGCCATCGCCATGCGCGGGGCCGGTTGCACCTATAACGATCTCGTCGACCGCGACATCGACGCCATGGTCGAGCGGACCCGCTCGCGTCCGCTGCCCTCGGGCCAGGTGACATCGCGCCAGGCCAAGATCTTCCTCATCGCCCAGCTCGGCGTCGGCGCCCTGGTGCTGCTGGCGCTGTGGAACCCCTTCGCCTGGGCGGTCGGCATCGCCTCGCTCTCGGTGGTCGTCATCTACCCCTTCATGAAGCGCATCACCTCCTGGCCGCAGTCGGTGCTTGGCCTCGCCTTCTCCTGGGGGGCGCTGATGGGCTGGGCCGCCGCCTTCGGCCGGCTCGATGCGCCGGCCCTGCTGCTCTATGCCGCCTCGATCCTCTGGGTCATCGGCTACGACACGATCTATGCCCATCAGGACCGCGAGGACGACGCCATCGTCGGCGTCCGCTCCACGGCCCTGCTCTTCGGCGAGCGGACGCCGCTGTTCCTGTCGCTGTTCTATGCCGGAACGGTCGCCTGCCTTGGCCTGTCGCTCTGGGCCCTTGCCGCGCCGGCCCTCGCCTATGCCGGCCTCGCCGCCTTCGCCCTGCATCTCGCCTGGCAGGTGAGGAGCCTCGACATCGCCGATCCCGATGGCTGCCTGCGCCTGTTCAAGTCGAACCGCGACGCCGGCCTCATCCTCCTCGCCGGCCTGATGGCGGCGGCCCTCCTGAAGGCCCTCGGCTGACCTCAGCGGCGGCGCTTGGCCGCCACCAGCTCCGCGACCGCCTGCTCACCCGAGGCCTCGAGGCCGGCGATCACGCCGTCCACATCGACCGCGGGCCGGTTCTGGCTCATCTTCATCTTGCCGTCGAAACCGCTGACGCGGAACGCCATGCCGACGATGGCGCGCATCTGCATGGCGAGGAAATCGTCCGGCGCGTCATCCATGGCCCAGGGATGGGCGCGGTGCGCCTCGTGGGCGTCGGTGAGGTCGGAGAGGTTCTGCCGCAGGAAGGCAGCATCCTGCGGCCAGGACACGGTGCCGCGCACATGGACGGCGGCATAGTTCCAGGTCGGCACGACCTTTCCGGTCTCCTTCTTCGTCGGGTACCAGGAGGGCGTCACATAGGCCTGCGGCCCCTGGAAGATGAGCAGCGCCTCGGACCCGTCCGGCGTCGTCGACCAGTGCGGATTGGCGCGGGCGAGATGGCCAAAGAAGGAGAGGGTCTCGCCCTCCTGCTTCAGGATCACCGGCAGATGCGTGGCATAGAGGCCCTCGGCCCCTTGCGTCACCAGCGTGGCGAAAGGGTGGGCGGCGCAGAACGCCGCGATCTCACGGTCCTCGGCCATGGCGAACAGCGGCGGCACATACATCGGGACCCTCCCGGAAACGACGAAGCCGGGACGATAGGGCATCGTCCCGGCCCGTCCAATGCACAGCTGTGATAACGGGAATTCGCTCCGCTGATCAGGCGGCGCGCACCTCCGCCACGAAGGTCTTGAGCGCCGCCTCGATGTTGCTGGAGCAGTCGGCGAGACGGTCGCGGGCCTCGCCCACCTCCGTCGCCGAGCGGCCGGTGCCCTCGGCAGCCTGGCTGACATCGACGATGGAGCGGCGGGCGTGATCGGCGTGGGAGTTCGCCTCGCTGATCGCGCGCGAGATCTCGGCCGTCGAGGCCTGCTGCTCGTCCACCGCAGCCGCGATGGCCGTGGTGATCTGGTCCATGGTGCCGATGGTCTCGGTGATGACGCCGATGGCCTGGACGGTCGCCTGGGTGGCCGTCTGCATGCGGCTGACCTGGGAGGCGATCTCCTCGGTCGCCTTGGCGGTCTGGCCGGCGAGCTGCTTCACCTCGGCCGCGACGACGGCGAAACCCTTTCCGGCTTCGCCAGCGCGGGCAGCCTCGATCGTGGCGTTGAGGGCGAGCAGGTTGGTCTGCTCGGCCACGGCGTTGATGAGGCCGATGACCTCGCCGATCTTGCGGGCGGCGCCGTCGAGTTCGGCAACGCGCGAACCGGTATCGCCGGCTTCCTTCACCGCCCGTCCCGCAACCTCGGAAGAGGCCGAGACCTGGCGGCCGATCTCGCTGATCGAGGCGGCCAGCTGATGCGCGGCGCTCGCCACGGCGTTCATGTTCTGCGTGGCCTCGTCGGTCGCGCCGGAGGCCGTGACCACCTTGCCGCTCATGGCCGCAGCGGCGGAGGAGAGGCTGTCGGCGCTGGCGTCGAGGCCGCGAACCGCCGCATTGGCCTCGCTGATGCGCTGGGCCATGACCTTCTCGTAGCCGACAATGGCGGCCTCGAGCCGGCGGGCACGCTCGCCGCGGGCTTCTGCCTCGGCGAGACGCTCCGCCTCGGCCGCCTTGGCGGCGCGGGCATTGTCGCGCAGCACGACGATGGCGCGGCTGAGATCGCCGATCTCGTCATGCCGGCTCGAGACGGGGATGGCGGTGTCGAGGTCGCCCGCGGCGACGCGCTCCAGCGCGCCAGTCGCAGCCACCAGCGGCTTCACCGCGCGCCGCACCACGAAGGCGGCGACCAGGCCGAGCACCACGACGATGCCGGCGAGTGCCGCGATCATCGCATAGAGCGTCGACATGGCCTGTTCGCGCAGCTGCTCGGTCGGAATGCCGACGAAGAGCACGCCGATCACCTTGCCGGCCGTGTCGATAACCGGGTGATAGGCGGTAAAGAAGGACCGGCCGAACAGGGTCGCCGGGCCGTAATAGGGCTGGCCGGCCTTCAGCGGCGCCTGCGCCGGATGGTCGGCGGCCAGGGCCGTGCCGACAGCGCGCTCGCCGTTCTGGGTGCGCACATTGGTGGTGCGGCGGATGAAGGCGCCCTTGTCGTCGGTGACGAAGATCGTGGCGACGCCGCCAACCGCCTGCACCGTGCGGTCGACGATGGAATGATCGGTGAAGGCGGGCATGGCCGGGGCGCGGACA
This sequence comes from Phreatobacter oligotrophus, assembly GCF_003046185.1. Classification (NCBI taxonomy): domain Bacteria; kingdom Pseudomonadati; phylum Pseudomonadota; class Alphaproteobacteria; order Hyphomicrobiales; family Phreatobacteraceae; genus Phreatobacter; species Phreatobacter oligotrophus. The sequence goes on along the minus strand of NZ_PZZL01000002.1, from coordinate 545,940 downwards.
TCGCTGACCTGCTCGGCGTTGATCGCGATGCGCGCGTCGGGCTGGCTGGCCGCAAACAGCACGGTCACGGTGCGCAGGTTGGTGCGCGCATCATCGAGTGCCGCTTGGGCGTTCCGGTTCTGGATGAGCTGCCAGCCTGCGACCACGACGAGGGTGGCCGTCACGGCGAGGAGAAGCACAACGAAGCCGACCGACTTGGCGCCGATCTTGAGCCGCGGAAGACGGAAAGACATGGGGGATATCGTCCTGAGGGCCTATGGAAAGACCCTTATTCCGCGTCGGAACGGTTAAATTCGGCTGAACAACAACCCTCAATTGTAAGATTTTTTGTATGACGTAGGGTCACGTCGACAGGCGTTTGCGGGCCTCGCGGCTGTCGTCGTCCATCTGACCGATCAGCGCCTCGAGCGAGTCGAACTTGGCCTCGCCGCGCAGATAGGAGGCGAAGGCGACGTCGACCTCCTTGTCGTAGAGGTTTCCCGCGAAGTCGAAGACATGGACCTCGAGCAACGGCGCGCCGTTGTCGAATTGCGGCCGCCGGCCATAGCTCGCGACGCCCTGGTGCCAGGTCCCGTCGATGCCGACCATCACGGCATAGATGCCGTGAGCGAGCCCACAGGCGGCGTCCAGCCGGATGTTCGCCGTGGGATAGCCGAGCTCCCGGCCGCGCTTCTCGCCATGGATGACGGGGCCGGTGACGAACCAGGCGTGACCGAGCAGGGCGTTCGCCGCCTCGACGCGGCCCGTGGACAGGGCCTCGCGGATGGCGGAGGAGGAGATCGGACCCTCCGGCCCATCGAGGGCCGCCACCTCGGTCACCGCAAAGCCCTTGCTCGCGCCGGCCTGGCGGAGCGTCTCGGCATTGCCGGCCCGGCGCGTGCCGTAATGGAAGTCACGGCCGACCACGACGGTGCTGGCGCCGAGCCAGTCGACCAGCAGGCGGTCGACGAAGGCCTCGGCGCTGGTTCCCGCCATGGCGGCATCGAAGGCGAGCACGGCCAGGCCGTCGGCCCCCGCCGAGGCCAGCAGCCGGGCCTTGCCCGCCGCATCGGTCAGCCGGAACAGCGGCACGTCGGGCTGGAAGTAGCTGCGCGGATGGGGCTCGAAGGTCATCACCACGACCGGGCGGCCGGTCGCCTTGGCGGCTGCCAGCACATGGCGATGACCCCGATGGACGCCGTCGAAATTGCCGATGGCCACGGTGGGACGGGCAAGGGAGGCCGGCAGCGCCTGCCCCGGGCCGAGCACCGGAAAGGCGGGGGAGGGCCGCGGTGGCGGCAGGATCAGCGGCATGTCGGGCGGGATCGAAGAGGGGCCATGGCTTTCGGGCGCGGACCCTGACCGCCAAGCCCTTCCGCGTCAAGCGCTGCGGGCCGTTCCGATCAGGCCGCGGCGGCGATCTCGGCGCGCGAGGGCACCCGCACCCAGGCCTCGCCCTCCAGCACGACGGCCGCGTCGACCGCACATTCGCAGACGAGGCGGGCCCGCTGGCGCGTCGGGATCAGTTCGGCCACCTCGACATGGACGCGGACCACGTCGCCGATCTTCACAGGCGCCTTGAAGTTCAGCGTCTGCGACAGATAGACGGCGCCGGGTCCCGGCAGGCGGGTGCCGATCACCGCCGAGATGAGGCTGGCGGTATAGAGCCCGTGGGCGATGCGCTGCCCGAAACGGGTCTTCGCGGCATAGACGTCCGATAGGTGGATCGGATTGTGATCCCCGGAAATGTCGGCGAACCCGACCACGTCCTGGTCGGTCACGGTCTTCATCACCAGTTCCGACAGGCCGACGGACAGGTCCTCGTAAGCCAGCGAGCGGATGGAGCGGATCGTCATGGGCTTCTCCTCGGGGGGCGCAACCTTCCGCAGGCAGATGGTGCAATGCAATAGGACAATCTGCGTAATGCCGCCGCTGGGAGGCTTGTTCCCGCATCGCCTGTGGGCACTGCGGCGCAGCGCCGTCCACAGGGGCTGGACGACGAGACGAATCACGGGCGCGCGTTGCATTCTCCCGCCTTGAACAGTCCTCGACGGATCAGCCGCCGCTCCATGAACCGCCCCGGTTCCTTCCTCGTCGCCCTCAGCATGGTCGCCATCGCCGCGTCCGTGGCGGTGCTTGCCTTCACGCTTGGCGGCCTGGATGCCGGGACAGCGGCGGCCGCCGGCTGCGCGCTGCTCCTCGCGCTGGTCATCGGCCATCTCGGCGCGCAGCTCGCCGCCGACCGCGCCGCGACGGACCGCCGGCTCGACGCGCTCACCCGGGCCAGCGGCGACCTTGCCCGTGACCTCGGCGACATCGCCGAGCGCATGGACCGCATCGAGGTGCTGGCGGAGGAGAAGGCCCGCGAGGCGAGCGAGCCCTTGGGCGAGGAGATCCGCGAGCTCGGCGTTCTGGTGAAGCAGTTCGCCGAGACGCTGCAGGTCCACGAGGCGGCGATCATCGCCGCGGGCTCGCCGCAGATGGAGACCTACGCGCAGCCCGTGATGACGGCGCCCCCGCCGCCTCCCCCGGTTCAGGCGCCGGTCGCCCAGCCTGCGGTCGCCCAGGCCGCTCCCCCGCCGCCGCCCGTTCAGGTGCTGCAGCGCCAGGCCGGTGCCCTGCGCCGCGGCGCCGAGGCGCGCATGAGTTCGCCGGATCTTCCCGAGGCGCTGGCCGGCATCGGGCGCGCCGACGCCATCACCATCCTGGACGAGGCCATCAGCTCGAAGCGCTACGAGCTGTTCCTGCAGCCCATCGTCACCCTGCCGCAGCGCAAGGTGCGCTTCTACCAGGCCTCCGTCCGGCTGCGGACGGCTGACGGTCGCGTCCTCCTGCCCGAAGACTACCGCGCGCTGGCCGAGGATGCCGGCCTCATGCCCGGCCTCGACACTGAGGTGCTCGGCCGCTGCGTCCAGATCGTCCGCCGCCTCACCGCGCGCAACCGCGATGTCGGCCTCGTCTGCGACCTCTCCGGCTCGTCGCTCACCGACGCCGCCTTCGCCACCGACCTGATCGCGTCGCTGGAGGCCTCCCGCGCCATTGCCGGGTCGCTCATGCTGGGCTTCAGCCAGCAGACCCTGCGCGACATGAGCTCCCTCGACGCCGACACCCTGCGGGCGCTCTCCGACAAGGGGTTCCGCTTCGCCATGGACGGCGTGCGCGACCTCCGGATCGAGCCGCGTGACGTCGCCGAGAAGGGCATCCGCCTCATCAAGGTGCCGGCGCCGCTGATGATCGCCCGGGCCGCCGATACCGGCGCCTCGATCCATGTCGCCGATCTCGCCGGCCTCTTCGCCCGCTACGGCATGGACCTGGTGGTCGAGGATGTGGAGAGCGAGTCGGTGGTGGTCGACCTGCTCGACTACGAGGTGAAGTTCGCACAGGGCGCGCTGTTCTCGCCGCCGCGCCCGGTCCGCGCCGAGGTCATGGCCGCCGCCGAACCGGCCGGTCTGCAGCCGGCGCCCGCCGCTGCCGCGGCGCCGCGCCAGCGCACCGAGCCGCGTGTCGATCCGCGCAGCCCCGCCGCCGCGCCTGCCGCGCCGCAGACGCTGGGCGCTGCCGTGCTCGCGCAAGGGGCCGTCACCCGCGAGCCGCGCCGGCCCGGCAGCTCCGGCCTGCGCGCCCTCATCCGTGACCGCAGCTGACGATGGCCGCGCCCGGCGCTAGCATCGCGCCACCCGCCGCAGAGGCCACCGCGACCCGTCCCATGGCCATCCGCCAGCTTTCCGAAGGCATCGCCAACCGCATCGCCGCGGGCGAGGTGATCGAGCGCCCCGCCGCCGCCGTGAAGGAGCTGGTGGAGAACGCCCTCGATGCCGGGGCCACCCGCATCGACGTCATGATCGGCGCCGGCGGCCGGCGGCTCATCCGCGTCGCCGATGATGGCTCGGGCATGATCCGGCCCGACCTCCTCCTCTGCGTCGAGCGCCATGCGACGTCGAAGCTGCAGGACGAGGATCTCCTCGACATCCGCACCCTCGGCTTCCGCGGTGAGGCGCTTCCCTCCATCGGGGCGGTGTCGACGCTCACCATCACCACGCGCCATGCCGACGAAGCCCATGCCTGGCAGCTCACTGTCGATGCTGGCCGCAAGGGCGAGGCGCGCCCCGCGGCGCTCGCCGCCGGCACCCGCGTCGAGATCGCCGACCTCTTCGCCGCCACGCCGGCGCGCCTCAAGTTCCTGAAGAGCGACCGGGCCGAGGCCGCCGCCGTCGCCGACGTGGTCAAGCGCCTCGCCATGGCCCATCCGACGGTCGCCTTCTCGCTCGCCGACGACGATGGCACGACGCGCCACTTCCCCGTCCAGGCCTTTGGCGAGGCGGGCCTGCTCGCCCGCATCGGCGACGTGGCCGGCCGCGACTTCGCGCAGAACGCCCTGGCGCTCGATGTCTGGCGCGGCGAGGTGCGGCTCTATGGCTTCGCGGGACTGCCGACCTTCGGCAAGGCGACGGCTGCGAGCCAGTTCCTTTTCGTCAACGGCCGCCCCATCCGCGACCGGCTGGTCCTCGGCGCCATCCGCGGCGCCTATGGCGACACCATGCCCCGGGATCGGCATCCGGCCGTGGCGCTGTTCCTCGAGCTCGACCCGCGCGAGGTGGACGTCAACGTCCACCCGGCCAAGACCGAGGTGCGCTTCCGCGATCCCGCCCTCGTCCGCGGGCTGATCGTCGCGTCGATCCGGGAGGCCATTGCCGCGGCGTCGCCTGCGACCTCCTCCACGCTGGGTGCGGCGACGGTCGCGGCCTTCCGCCCCGCCGCGGCGCGCACGGGGGGTTATGACTGGCGCGCCTCTCCCTCGCGGCCGTTCTCGCCCGGCCTGTCCGAAGGCCCGCAGGCTGGTTTCGCCCTCGACCTGCCGCCGGCGGCCGATGCCCGCGCCGCGGAGGCTCCCGCCGCCGAGGACGATCTCGACCGGCCGCTGGGCGCCGCCCGTGCGCAGATCCACGGCACCTATATCCTTGCCCAGACCCGCGCCGGCCTCGTCATCGTCGACCAGCATGCCGCCCACGAGCGCCTCGTCTACGAGCGGATGAAGCGGCAGATGGCCGAGGCGGGCATTGCCCGGCAGGCGCTCCTCATTCCGGTCGTGGTCGAACTCGATCCCGCCGATGCCTCCCGCCTCGTCGAGCGCGCCGACGACCTCGCCCGCTTCGGCCTCGTCGTGGAGGGCTTCGGTCCCGGCGCTGTCGTGGTGCGCGAGACCCCCGCCATGCTCGGCGAGGTCGATGCCGAGGCGCTGGTGCGCGACATCGCCGAGCACCTTGCCGAATGGGACAGCGCCGCGCCGCTGGAGACGCGGTTGCTGGCGGTTGCCGCGACCATGGCCTGCCACGGCTCGGTGCGCGCCGGGCGGCAGCTCCGCCCCGCCGAGATGAACGCTTTGCTGCGCGAGATGGAGGCGACGCCGGCTTCCGCCCAGTGCAACCACGGCCGGCCGACCTCGGTCGCCCTGTCGCTTGCCGATGTCGAACGCCTTTTTGGCAGACGCTAGCGGCTCTCGCCCACCACGTCCGCCGGCACCGCCTCCAGCGCGATGGTGACGCGCCGCTTCACCTCATCCTTCATCGGCTCGCAGGCCGCCAGGATCTCCCGCACCTTGAGGAAATCGAGCACCCGAAACGGGTCGACCGGCGGGCGCAGATGGATCGTCGGCCTGTGCTCGGCCAGGCGCGCGGCGCTCAGCACCTGCATCATCAGCGTCACCGAGCCGAACAGCGCGTCCCAGACATTGGGCACCACCTCGTCGATCTCGAGCGCCAGCTCCGATCCATGCAGCACGTCGACCGCGACGCTGACCGGCGCCGAGACCTTGTCCACCGGCACGGGGTTGATCGTGCCGCCATCGATCAGCACGCGGCCGGCATGGCGCACCGGGCTGACGACGCCCGGAATGGCCATGGAGGCGGCAACCGCGGGCAGGAGCGGCCCTTGCGAGAAGGCGACGTCGACCCGCTCGTAGAAATCGGTCGCCACCACGGTGAGCGGCGTGACCAGCTCCGCAAAGTCCTTCGGTACCTGAGAGGGAAACAGCGCGCCGAGCAGCCGCTCCGGATCGACCAGCATCGGGTTGGTGAGGCCCTGGCGGAACAGGTCGGAGAAGCGGCCGACGCGGGCGGAGAAGATGGCCTTCAGCACGTCCGGCTTCACCTGCATGACGTCGAGCGCATAGGCCCGCATCTCCGCCCCGGTCATCCCCGCGCAGTAGCAGGCCCCGATGATGGCGCCGATGGAGGTGCCGGCGACCTCGCGGGGCCGGAGTCCCATCTCGTCCAGCGCCTCGATGACGACGATATGGGCGAGGCCCTTGGCCCCGCCGCCGCCGAGCACGAGGGCGAAATCCTGCGATGGGGTGACGGGGCGCATCACGGCTTGGGTCATGGCGCCCATCCTATCCCCGCTGGCGCGGGACAGGGAGCCGCCCGGCCGACTTGCGGCGGCATGGCAGGCGGGCTTTCATCGCAAGTCCAGCCCCTGGACGACTCATGACCGATCTCAGCCAAGCCATCGCCGCCGCCTTCGATCCCGCCAATGCGCCCGCCGATGCGCTGGCGGTCAATGCGGCCATCCTCAAGCGACTGGAAAACTGGGACAATTGGGCCTATCCGCCCGAGACCATCCGGCAGATGCGCCGCGAGGGGCGCGGCGCCTTCCCGGCGCCGGTGCTGTCGCCGCGGGCGCGCACCATGACCATCGACGGCCCTCATGGGCCCATCGGCCTGAGGATCATCACGCCGGAGGGCCCGGCGAGGGGCGTCTATCTCCACATCCATGGCGGCGGCTGGGTGCTGGGCAGCGTCGACCAGCAGGACCAGTGGCTGGAGCGTTTCGCCGACCGGGCCGGCATGGCCTGCGTCTCCGTCGACTATCGCCTCGCCCCCGAACATCCCTATCCGCAGGGGCCGGATGATTGCGAGGCAGCGGCGCTGTGGATCGCCCGCGAGGCCAAGGCGCTGTTCGGCACCGACCGGCTTGTCATCGGCGGCGAGAGCGCCGGTGCCCATCTCTCCGCCACGACGCTGCTGCGCCTGCGCGACCGCCACGGCATCATGCCCTTCCGGGCCGCCAACCTTCACGCCGGCTGCTACGACCTGGCGCTGACCCCGTCGGTGCGCCGCTGGGGCGCGGCCAAGCTGGTGCTCAACACCCGCGACATCCAGATGTTCGTGCGCCACTACCTGCTGCACACCGGCGCGGTGACCGACCCCGACGTCTCGCCGCTCCAGGCGGATCTGAAGGGCATGCCACCGGCGCTGTTCACGGTGGGCTCGCAGGACCCGCTGGTCGACGACACGCTGTTCATGGCGCCGCGCTGGTCCGCCGCCGGCAACACGGCCGAGCTCCAAGTCTATCCCGCCGGCTGCCACGTGTTCATCGCCTTCCCCGGCTCGAACACCGACCGCTGCCTCGAACGCATCGAGGCCTTCATGGTCGCCGCCTGCGCCTGACCTATTCGGCCGCCTGCTTGCGCACCCGCCACTGCGCCAGCAGCGCCCGCAGCGAGGCCGGCTTCACCGGCTTGTTGAGGAGGTGCACGGACTTCGCCTGTGCCCGCTCCCGCACCTCCTGGCTGCGATCGGCGGTGATGAGGATGGCCGGCAGGGTCGCGCCGAAGCGCCAGCGCAGCTGGGTCACGACGTCGAGGCCGTTGCCCTCGTCGAGATGGTAGTCGACGATCACCACGTCGGGCGTGGTGTGGCTGGCGGTCAGCACCTCGTGCGCCGCCTGCCAGTCGCCGGCCACGAGCGTGTGGCAGCCCCAGCCCGTCAACAGTGTCTGCATGCCCTCCAGGATCTGCGGCTCGTTATCGATGGCGAGCACGGTCAATCCGTCGAGGGGCGCCACGCCGATCGGGGCGGGCGTCGGGCCGGGCGCCGCGGCCGGCAGGGCGGGCGCGATCGGCACCTGCACCAGGAAGGACGATCCTCGGCCGACCTTTGACTTGACCGTGAGCCGATGTTCCAGCACGCGGGCGATGCGCTCGACGATGGAGAGGCCAAGGCCGAGGCCGCGGGCGATCTTGGCGCCCTGCTCCAGCCGCTGGAACTCCTGGAAGATGATGCGCTGCTTGGCCTGCGGAATGCCCGGGCCGGTGTCGTGGACCTCGAGAGACAGGCGCTTGCCGCGCCGCCGGCATCCGACCAGAACGCCGCCCTTGCTGGTGTATTTGATGGCGTTGGAAACGAGGTTCTGCAGCAATCGCCGCATCAGCCGCCGGTCCGAATGGATGGCGAGCGAGGTCGGCACGAAGGTCAGCGTCAGGCCCTTCTGCGCCGCCATGGGAGCGAATTCCACCGCGAGCTGGCGGAACAGCTCGTCGAGCCGGAAGCTGGCGATCTCCGGCTTCATCGCCCCGGCATCAAGGCGCGAGATGTCGAGGAGCGCGCCCAGGATCTCCTCCACCGCCTCCAGCGAGGCGTCGATATTGTCGACGAGCCGGCGCTCGTCGCTCTCCGCCTGCCGCTCCACCAGGCTCGTCGTGTAGAGGCGGGCAGCGTTCAGCGGCTGCAGGATGTCGTGGCTGGCGGCCGCGAGGAAGCGCGTCTTCGACAGGTTCGCCTCGTCAGCCTCCTGCTTGGCCTGGGCGAGTTCGCCGTTGAGGCGCATCAGCTCCTCGGTGCGCTCGCGCACGCGCCGCTCCAGCGTCTCGTTGGCGCGCTCCAGCTCCTCGGCTGCGGCCACCGAGGCAGTGACGTCCGTGTAGGTGGTGACGATGCCGCCGTCCGGCAGCCGCGCGGCGCGCACCTCCACCACCAGCCCGAGCTTGGCGAGGCGCTCGATCTGCGGCTCCTCGGCGCGGAGCAGGCGATTGGCGCGCTCGGCCACAAGGGTCTCGATGTCGCCGGGGCCGAACTCGCCGCGGGCGGCCAGCGCCCGCAGGATGCGGTCGAAGCCGGCGCCGATATGCAGCGTCTCCGGCGGCAGGGCGAGGACCTCGGCGAAGGGCCGGTTCCACACCATCAGCTTGCCCTCGGTGTCGAAGACGCTGACGCCCTGGCGGGCATGTTCCAGCGCGGTCTGGAGGACCTCGCGGTTGTACTGCATGGCGGCATTGGCATCGTCGAGCAGCTTCAGCGCATCGGTGGTCGAGACCGAACGCTTCTTGAGCAGCAGCGACAGGACGAGGCGGGAGGAGGCCGTGCCGATGGCCGAGGCGAGGAGGCGTTCGGAATAGCGCAGCAGGTCGATATCGGCTTCGGTCTGCGGCTCCAGCGGCACGCCGCGCTCGAAGGCATAGCTCGAGAAGGCGGCATCCGTGCGCTCCGCGCCGAGATAGCGGGCGACCGTCGAGCGCACGTCCTCCACCGTCACGGCGCTGCGCCACAGGCGGAAGCTCGGCGCATAGTCAGACTGGGGCGTCGGCACGAAGAGCTTGGACTGCACGATCTCGATGGCCGATGGACGGCGCACCAGCGACACCGCCACATAGAGCAGGACATTGATCGTCAGCGCCCAGACGACGCCGTGGGTCAGCGGCGCCATTTCGCCGAGGCCGAACAGATGCTGGGGTTTCAGGGCGTCGATGCCGAAGGGGCCTTCGGTGGCGAAGGCCATGGGCACGGCCCCGGTGGTGGCCAGCATCGGCATCAGCAGCGTGTAGGCCCAGACGATGAGCCCCGCGCCCATGCCCGCCACGGCGCCACCGGCATTGCCGCGCCGCCAGAACAGCCCGCCGAAGAAGGCGGGGGCGAGCTGTGTCACCGCGGCGAAGGAGAGCAGGCCGATGGAGGCGAGCTGCGCTTCGCCGGCGATGCGGTAGTAGAGATAGGCGGCGAACATGACGGCGAGGATGATCGTCCGCCGGATCGTCAGGATGGTCTGGCCGAGGTCGCCGCGATCCTCGCCGGAGCTCGCGCCGGTGAGCCGTCCCCGCAGGTTCAGAAGCGAGGGGATGACCACGTCGTTGGAGATCATGATCGACAGCGCGACGCTGGCGACGATGACCATGGCGGTCGCGGCGGACAGGCCGCCGATGAAGGCGACGAGGGTGAGGATCTCGTTGCCGCGCGCCATGGGAAGCGCGACGACGGTCATGTCGCTGTCGACGGTGCCGGGCCCGAACATGAGGAGGCCCGCCACCGCGATGGGCACGACGAAGATGTTGATGAGCACGAGGTAGAGCGGGAAGAGCCATGAGGCGCGGCGGATCTCCGCCTCGGAATGGTTCTCCACCACGCCGACATGGAACATGCGCGGCAGGAGGATGCCGCAGCAGAAGGACAGCATGCTCATGGTCAGGAAGGTCGAGGCGTCCGGCCAGCGCAGCACCGAGGCGACGATGTCCGGCCGCTCGGCGGCGCGGGCGAAGAGGTCGCCGAAGCCGCCGAACATCACGTAGGTCACGTAGAGGCCGACGGCGAGGAAGCAGACCAGCTTGACGATGGACTCGGTCGCAACCGCCAGGATCAGGCCGTCCTGGTGCTCGGTCGCGTCGGCATGGCGGGTGCCGAAGAGCATGGCGAAGGCCGCCATGGACATGGCGACGAGCAGGGCGAGGTCGCCGAAGAAGGGCAGTTCCTGCGTGATGTTGACGATGCGCTCGGGGCGCACGGTGGTCATCAGCGAGGCGGAGACGGCCTTCAGCTGCAGCGCCACGTAGGGGATCGTGCCGACCGTCACGATGAGGCAGACCATGGCCGCCACCCACTGGCTCTTGCCGTAGCGGGCGCCGATGAAATCGGCGATCGAGGTGATGTTCTGGCTCTTGGCGAGCCTCACGACCCGGATGATGAGCGGCCAGAACAGCGCGAAGAGCAGGGCCGGGCCAACATAGATGGCGAGGAAGTCGAAGCCTGAGCGCGAGGCGAGGCCGACCGAGCCGAAGAAGGTCCAGGACGTGCAGTAGACCGCCAGCGACAGCGGATAGATCCAGGTCTGGCTCTGGCGGATGGCCTTCTCGCGGGTGCGCCGCCGGTCGCCCCAATAGGCGACGCCGAACAGCGCGCCGAGATAGGCGAGCGCTGTCAGGATGATGACGAAGCCCATGCTCATGGCCGCGATCTCATCTCTGGGGCCCCTGCCGACGCCGTGCGAATTCAACATGGGGCGGCTGCGCTGTCCACAAGCCGAAGGGTGGACGGGCCTGCCGGCCATTGCCATCGTGGACGCGATGCCGGATCGTCAGCCTGCCCTTGCGGCAGCGCCGCGCCGGCGGGCGATCATGGAGGACAGTGCCGATGCTCAAGGAATTCCGCGAATTCGCCCTGAAGGGCAACGTCGTTGACCTCGCGGTCGGCGTCATCATCGGCGCCGCCTTCGGCCGCATCGTCGAATCCATCGTCGGCGACCTCTTCATGCCGATCCTCGGCTCGCTCGGCGGCTTCGACTTCACCAACTATTTCCTCGCGCTCAGCAAGTCGGTCACAGCCACCAACCTCGCCGATGCGCAGAAGCAGGGCGCGGTCATCGCCTATGGCCGCTTCATCACCATCGCCATCAACTTCATGATCATCGCAGCGGTGATGTTCCTGGTGGTGAAGGGCATGAACCGCCTGAAGCGCCAGGAGGCCGCGGCCCCCGCCGAGGTGAAGCCGACAGCCGAGGTGACGCTGCTCACCGAGATCCGCGATCTCCTGAAGAAATAAGGTCGGCTCAGGCGAGGCGCAGGAACAGAAGCTGCGTCTCGCCGGCCTCGCGCCGCTCGATGAGGTCGAAACCCTCCGGCGGCATCACATCCACGTCGGCGGCTTCCTCGACGACGATGAGCGCATGGGGCGCGAACCATCCGCCCGCCAGCGCGCTCGCCAGCGCCTTCTCGGCGAGGCCCTTCCGGTAGGGCGGATCGCAGAAGGCGAGCGTGAAGGGATCGAAGGGCGCGACGGACCCGAGTTTCGTCGCGTCGCGCTTGAGCAGGCCGGTCACGCCCGACAGCCCCATCGCATCGATATTGCCGCGGATCAGGCCGCGCGCCTCGGCGCTCTGGTCGACGAAGGCGGCATAAATCGCCCCGCGCGACAGCGCCTCGAGGCCGAGGGCGCCCGTTCCGGCGAAAAGGTCGATCACCCGTGCGCCGTCGCAGGGGTCGTCATAGCCATGCGCGAGCACGTTGAAGAGGCTCTCGCGCAGGCGATCCGAGGTCGGGCGGATGCCGTCCGACCTCGGTCCCAGCAGGCTGCGCCCGCGATGTTTGCCGCCGACGATCCGCAAGGCTTAGCGGTCCCGCTTGCCCCCGCCCGGACGGCCGCCGGGCTTGCCGCCGAAGCTCTTGCCGCCCGAGGGCTTGCCCCCGAACGACTTGCCGCCGCGGCCACCGCCGAAGGACTTGCCTCCGTCGCGATCGCCGAAGGAGCGCTCGCCGCGGCCACCACCGAAGGACTTGCCGCCGCCGAAGCTCTTGGCCCCACCGAAGGAGCGCTCGCCGCGCTCGCCCCGGTCGCCGCCGAAGCTCTTGCCGCCGCCGAAGGAGCGCTCGCCGCGCTCGCCCCGGTCGCTGCCGAAGCTCTTGGCCCCACCGAAGCTCTTGCCACGCGGCCTGTCGCCGTCGGGACGCTCGCCACGCGGCTTGAAGTCCCGGCCACCGCCGCGATCCTCCCGCTCGGCCCAGGGCTTCACGTCGCCGCGGGGGGCGGCGTCACGATCGCGGAACGGCCGGTCGCCGCGGGGTTTGAAGTCGCGGCGCGGAGCCTCCCCGTCGCGATCCCGGAACGGCCGGTCACCGCGCGGCTTGAAATCGCGGCCACCGCCACGCTCGTCGCCGTCACGGTTGCCGAAGGGGCGGTCGCCGCGGGGCTTGAAGTCGCGGCGCGGGGCATCGCCGTCGCGGTTGCCGAACGAACGCTCGCCGCGCGGCTTGAAGTCGCCGCGGGGCGCATCGCCATCGCGATCCCGGAAGGGCCGGTCGCCGCGGGGCTTGAAGTCGCCGCGCGGCTTGAAGTCGCCGCGCGGTGCATCGCCGTCGCGGTTGCCGAACGAACGCTCGCCTCTTGGCTTGAAGTCGCGGCGCGGTGCGTCGCCGTCACGGTCGCGGAACGGCCGCTCACCGCGGGGCTTGAAATCGCCGCGCGGAGCCTCGTCGCGGCTGCGGAACGGACGATCCTCGGCCTCACGGGCCTGGCGGCTCGCGAAACGCTCCTGCCGCTCGGCGGCCGGGCCGTCGCCGCCCATCTTCTCGACGCGCACGCGCCGCCCGCGGGAATCGGTCACCGGCGCGCCACGCTTGAAGTCGCGCTCGCCGCCCTCCTCGCCGCCGCGGGCGCCCTTGTAGGCCGGCCGCGCCTTGTTGCGCGGGCCGAAATCGGTCGCCTCGCCGTCGCGCCAGACGCGCGGACGGTTGCCGAAGCGGTGCTCCGGCGTCTTGCCGCCGCGGTCGCCCTCGTCGCGGTCACGCCCGAAGCGGCTGGGGCCGCGATCATCGCGGTCGCGGCCGAAGCGGCTGCCGCCACGGTCATCGCGATCCCGGCCGAAGCGGCCACCGCGATCCTCGTCACGCCCGAAGCGCGGACCGCGCTCCTCGCGGTCGCCGAACCGGCCACCACGGCTCTCGCCGCGGCCCTCGGGACGACCCTTGCGGCCGCGCTCCTCGCGCTCGCCGATTTTCTCGAAGACCGGGCGGTCGAACTCGACGCCGGCAAGCTCGGACAATTCCTCGCCGAGCTGGTCGCGCAGCACGCGGGTGCGCACTTCCTCGACCTCGCCCTCGGGCAGTTCGCCGAGCTGGAAGGGGCCGAAGGAGACGCGGATCAGGCGGTTCACGTCGAGGCCGATGGCGCCGAGGACATTCTTGACCTCGCGGTTCTTGCCTTCGCGCAGCGACAGGGTCAGCCAGGTGTTGGCGCCCTGCACGCGGTCGAGCTCGGCCTCGATCGGGCCATAGGCGATGCCGTCAACCTCGATGCCGTTGCGCAACTCGTTCAGGGTCGCCTGGTCGACGCTGCCGTGGGCGCGCACGCGGTAGCGGCGCAGCCAGCCGGTGGCCGGCAGGGCGAGGACGCGGGCAAGGCCGCCGTCATTGGTGAGGAGCAGGAGGCCCTCGGTGTTGATGTCGAGCCGGCCGACCGTGACCACGCGCGGCAGGTCCTCCGGCAGGTTCTCGAAGATGGTCGGGCGGCCCTCCGGGTCGCTGTTGGTGGTCACCAGGCCCGAGGGCTTGTGGTAGAGCCAGAGGCGGGTGCGCTCGCGCTCGGGCAGGCGCTCGCCGTCCACGAGAATGCGGTCGCTCTCGGTGACATTGATCGCCGGCGAAGTGAGTACCGTGCCGTTGACGCTGACGCGGCCGGCCTCGATCCACTCCTCGGCCTCGCGGCGCGAGCAGAGCCCGGCGCGGGCGAGAACACGGGCGATGCGCTCCTCGCCGCGATTGACCGGCTCGAAGGACCGGTCGCGCTCGCGCGGCACGCTGTTGCGGTCGCGGGTGGCGCGGCCCTCATAGCCGCGGCGCGGACGCTCGTCCTCGTCACGGGCGCGCTCGGCCTTCGGCTTCTTCTCGATGCCGGCCTCGCGGGCCAGCGCCTTCACCACCGGATCCTCGTCGATATCCTCGAATTCCGGGATATCGTCCGGCACGTCGATGGGTTCATAGGTCGAGGTCGACCGCGCCTTGCCCTTGCGGGCAGGCTTGGCGGCCCCCTCGGCAGGAGCCTCGGCGGCAGTTTCGACGGCGATGGGCGCGGCAGCGGCAGGCTCGGCAGCCTTGCGGGGCTTGCCCTTGCGCGCCGGCACGGCGGCTTCCACCACAACCGGTTCAGCGACGACAGCTTCGGCAGCGACCGGCTCGGCGTCCTTCACCTTGCCGCGCTTCGCAGCGGCGGGGGCGGCGGTCTTCGCGGAGGCCTTGGTCTTGGCGGCGGGCTTGGCGGCAACCGGCTCGGCTTCGACGGCCTTCGCCGGAGCCTTGGCCTTCGCCGGGGCCTTGGCCTCAACGGGCGCGGCCTTCACGGCGGTCGCCTTCTTCGGCGAAGGGGTCTTCGTCTCGGCCTTCTTGGCCTCGGTCTTCTTGGGTTCGGCCTGGGCCTTCGCGGCTTTCGCCGGGGCCTTCTCGGCGGTCTTGGAAACTGGGGTGGAGCTCTTGGGAGCGGTCTTGGCCGGGCTCTTGGTCACGGCGTCGGAATCGGTTTCCGACGTCCGGCTGGTGGCCGGGCGGGCATCGTCGCGCTTGCGGGGCATGGTGGTCTCGTGGGATCGAAGTGTCGCGGCGCCGTCCGGCGTGCGCGGCCGGGCTCCCCGGCAGGAATGCGGCGATCTAGCACGAACGGACGGGAATGGCGAGAGTGGGCGATTCGGGGGCGGAAAGGCCGATGGATATCGCCATGGCCGAGGCCCGCGCCGCCGCGGCGCGGGGCGAGGTGCCGGTCGGCGCCGTGATCGTCCGCGACGGTGTCGTCATCGCCCGCGCCGGCAACCGCACCCTCGCCGATCGAGACCCGACGGCCCATGCCGAGATCCTGGCAATCCGCACCGCCTGCACGGCGCTCGGCTCGGAGCGCCTGCCCGGCTGCGACATCTACGTGACGCTCGAGCCCTGCCCGATGTGCGCCGGCGCCATCGCCTTCGCCCGCATCCGCCGGCTCTATTTCGGCGCGGCCGACCCCAAGGGCGGCGCGGTGGAGAACGGCGTGCGCCTCTACGGCGATCCCACCTGCCACCATCGGCCGGAGGTCTATGGCGGCCTGCAGGAGAGCGCCTCGGCCGAGTTGTTGCGCGACTTCTTCCGCGAGCGTCGCTGATGGTTTTCTGTGCCGGCCATCAAGCATTGGCCGCGACAGATGCAATTGCCCGGAGTGAGATCGTAGAATTTGTTGTCGCCAGGCAACAAGTCGCGACGATGGATCCGTTCCTGCGGAGCTGCCACATTTCAGAAACATCGGCGAACCATGGCATCTGGTACTGGGGTGCGCTCCGACGCGCACCCATGTGCCGGAGATCATGATGAAGACTTTCGCCACCGTTGCCGTTGCGACGATCCTGCTGTCCTCGGCGGCCTCCGCTGCCGATCTCGGGGCACCGCGGACGTCCGTTGCCGCCGCCATTGCCGCTCCGAGCTTCAGCTGGACGGGCTTCATGGTGGCTTCAGCGCCGGGCTCGGCCTCGCCAACACCAATCTTCGTGCCCTGAGCGGCGGCGCGCTGCCGGGCTCGGCCACCGCTCCGGTCTTCGGTCTGCAACTCGGCTACAACCATCAGATCAATTCATTGGTGCTGGGCGTGGAAGCCGATGCCTTCCTGTTCCGTGCATCCCGCTTCTTCGACCAGGGGCCGACCCGCACGCGCTGGCAGACCTCATGGGATGCATCGATCCGCGCCCGCCTGGGCTATGCGGTCGATCGCACGCTCCTCTATGTCACGGGCGGCGTGTCCTTCGCCGACATGCGCATCTTCGCCGCCAACAATGGCGTTATCCCGGTGGGTGGCGACGAACGTCAGACCCGCG
This sequence comes from Phreatobacter oligotrophus, assembly GCF_003046185.1. NCBI lineage: Bacteria > Pseudomonadati > Pseudomonadota > Alphaproteobacteria > Hyphomicrobiales > Phreatobacteraceae > Phreatobacter > Phreatobacter oligotrophus. The sequence goes on along the minus strand of NZ_PZZL01000002.1, from coordinate 529,599 downwards.
TCGGCTGGACGGTCGGTGCCGGCGCAGAGCACGCCTTCACGCCGAACTGGACGGGCCGGATCGCCTATCAGTACGCGAACTATGGATCGCGGACGCTGTTCGGCGTTCCCGGCGTCCGCCTCGACACCCACAAGGTCACGGTTGGCGTGAACTACCTGTTCTCGACCGGCCCCTCGGCGGTCGTCGCCCGCTACTGACCGGACTTGACTGACCTTGCGCAAGGGCCGCCATCCGGCGGCCCTTCTGCGTTTGGCCTGTGGCCAACAGACCCGAAGGGTGGAGAGGCGGTCAGTCCGGCCGGCCGCCGCGGCGGGTGTCACGCGCGATCATCCGCGTCAGCAGGATCACCGGCACGATGCCGATCGCCACGATGACCAGCGCCCCGGTCGAGGCCTGGGCGAGGCGCTCGTCAGCGGCAAGGTTGTAGACGCGGATGGCGAGCGTATCGAAATTGAACGGCCGCACGATGATCGTCGCGGGCAGCTCCTTCAGCACGTCGACGAAGACCAGCAGCGCCGCGGTCAGCAGCGAGCGGCGCAGCATCGGCGCATGGATCGCCACCGCCACCTTGCCAGCATTGGCGCCGAGCGTGCGCGCCGCTGCATCCAGCGAGCCGGGGATCTTGTGCAGGCCGGATTCGACCGGTCCGGTCGCAACGGCGAGGAACCGCACGAGATAGGCGTAGAGCAGGGCCACGGCCGTGCCGGAAAGGAGCAGGCCCGTGCCCTGGCCGAAGGTCGCGCGCGTCCAGGCATCGAGGCCGTGATCCGCGGCGCCCAGCGCCGCCAGGATACCGACCGCGATCACCGTGCCGGGCACCGCATAGCCGATGCTGGCGACGCGCAGGGCAGCGGTGGTCGCGGCCCCCGGCGCGAGGCGCCCGGCATAGGCGACGAGGGTTGCCGCCGTCACCACGATCAGCGCCGCCGCACCGGCGAGCAGGAAGGAGTTGCGGGCGAAGGTGAGGAACCGCTCGCTGAAGAACGGGTCGCCGCCGTCGCCATGCAGGCGGATGAGGGCGATCACCGGCAGAACGAAGCCGAGCAGCACCGGCAGCGCGCAGGCGACGGCAGCAGCCGCCGCTTTCGGCGCGGAGAGCTGCAGCGGCGCGAGCATGCGGTGCCGCCGGCCGCCGCCGCCGAACCGCCGGCCGCGGCGGGCGAGGAACTCCATCACCACCAGCACCAGGACGAAGGCGAGGAGGCCGGTCGCGAGCTGGCTGGCCGCGACCCGGTCGCCGAGCCCGAACCAGGTCCGGTAGATGGTCGTGGTGAAGGTGGTGACGCCGAAATATTGCACCGTGCCGAAATCGGCGAGCGCTTCCATCAGCGCCAGCGCCACGCCGGCGGCAATGGCCGGCCGCGCCATGGGCAGGCCGACCCGCAGGCAGGCGGCCCAGGGGTTGGCGCCGAGCGTCCGGGCCGCCTCGAGCACGCAGGTCGACTGGTCGAGGAAAGCCGCGCGGGCGAGGATGTAGACGTAAGGGTAGAGCACGAGGGTCAGCATCAGGCTCACCCCCGGCAGGTTATGGATGTCCGGGAACCAGTAGTCCGCCCGGCCCCAGCCGAAGAGGGCGCGAAGCCCGCTCTGCACCGGCCCGGCGAAGGCCAGCGCGTCCGTATAGGCATAGCCGATGATATAGGCCGGCATGGCCAGCGGCAGCAGCAGCATCCATTCGAGCTGTCGCGATCCGGGAAAGCGGCAGAGCGTCACCAGCCAGGCCGTGCCGACGCCGATGATCGCCGTCCCGGCGCCGACCATGACCATCAGCCCAAGCGTGTTGAGGATGATCTCCCCCAGCACCGTCTGGACGAGATGGCTCAGCGCGCCATCGCCCCTCTGCAGCACGCTCGCGGCGACCGCGAGGATCGGCACGCTCACCAGCACCGCCACCGCCGTCGCGCCGGCCAGCAACGCACGACGCCCGGCCGAATGGGCCGGGCGCATGCGGGCGGTGATGGGTGCGGGCAGAAAGGCGTCGGTCAATCCGTCACTTCCAGCCGGCGCGGTCCATGATCTTCAGCGCCTCGGCATTGTTGCGGGCGAAGACACGGGCATTGAGCGGATCCACCTTGAACGTCCCCCAGGCCGCGACATGCGGCGGCGGCTCAACCCCGGCCACGACCGGATACTCGTTGTTGCCGAAGGCGAAATAGCGCTGTGCCGAGGGCGTGGCCAGATATTCGAGGAAGGCTTTTGCCGCATCGATGTTCTTGGCGTGGCGGGCGATGCCGGCGGCCGAGATGTTCACGTGGGTGCCGCGGTCGGCCTGGTTCGGGAAGACGACGCGCAGCTTCGCGGCGACCTCGCGATCCTCGGGCTTCGAGGAGACGACGAGACGGGCGAAATAATAGGTGTTGCTGACGGCGATGTCGCCCTCGCCGGCGGCTGCGGCGCGGATCTGGTCGCTGTCGCCGCCGCGCGGGGGACGGGCGAGGTTGGCAACGACGCCGCGGGCCCAGGCCTCGGTCTTCTCCGGGCCATGGGCGGCCAGGACCGAGCCGGTGAGCGACTGGTTGTAGACGTTGGTCGACGAGCGGATGAGCACCTTGCCCTTCCACTTGGGGTCGGCGAGATCCTCGTAGGAGCCGATGGCCCCCTCGGCCACCTTGTCCCTGGCGACGAGGAACACGCGGGCGCGGGTCGAGAAGCCGAACCAGTTGCCGTCGGGATCGCGCAGGTTGGCGGGAATGCGGCTCGCCAGAGCCTCGGAGGCGAAGGGCTGGAGGAGGCCGAGGCTCTGCGCCTTCTCGATGCGGCCGGCATCGACGGTGATCAGAACGTCGGCGGGCGAGTTCGCGCCCTCGCTCTGCATGCGGGCGAGCAACGGGTCCTCGCCGGCCTCGACGCGGTTGATGGTGATGCCGGTCTGCTTGGTGAAATCGGAATAGAGCGCTTCGTCGGTGTCGTAGTGACGCGACGAATAGAGGTTCAGCGTCCGCGTCTGGGCGCGCAGCAGCGCGGGCGAGGCGACGAGAAGGGCGGCGCCGCCGAGCAGCGTGCGGCGGGTGGGGGCGAAGGTCATGGACGTCTCCCGGAAGGGGCTGTCGGCGGCCGCGGCGACGGTTTTCCGCAAGCCGGACGCGATGGGGCGCAATCTACAGCGGGCCGATGCGTGGGCAAGACGCCTCAGAAACATTGGAACGAATCCAAACTCCTGTTTGGAATCGGTCCAAAGGAACGATATTGTTGGTCTCTTCGATCAACTTATAGGTGGTGGCTTGCCTTGGCGGCGCGGCGCCCGGCCAGCCGGCGCCGCAGATCAGCCATGCGGCAGATTCTCGCAGGGGCCGCTCAGAGGGGATGACGCGCGGCGAAAGCGCCGCTGCAGGCGATGAAATGTTCGGTGCGGAACTGGCGGTCGGCGCGACCATAGACCAGCGGCGCGCCGTCCGGCTGCGTCATGGTTCCGCCGGCCGCCGCCAGAACCGCATGGGCGGCGGCGATGTCCCATTCGCTGATGGAGGCGAACCGCACGCTGACATCCGCCTCGCCCTCGGCGATCAGCGTATACTTGAGTGATGAGCCCACCGCCCGGCGGGATGTGATGCCGCGGGCTGCATAGTAGCCCTCGCTGGCCGCGTCCGGATGGGAGCGGCTCACCAGGGCGACCGGGCCGGTCTCGGGCAGCGCGCGGGTATGGATGGCGCGGCGGTCGCGGGCCGCACCGACGCTCGCGCCGGAGCCGAGCGCCATGGCCTCGGCGCCGAGCGGCGAGCCGATCCACAGCCGGTCGAGCGCCGGGGCCTGGACCACGCCGACGACCGGGTGCCCCGCGACGATAATGCCGATGTTCACGGTGAACTCGCCGTTCTGCGACAGGAACTCGCGGGTGCCGTCCATCGGGTCCACGGCGACGAAGACCTCCGTCGAGGCAGGCCAGCGGCCGGCCGCCGCTGATTCCTCGGCCAGCACCGGCACGCCCGGCAGGAGCTGTGCGAGCCCTGCGAGGATCTCCTCCTCGGCGTCATGGTCGGCCGCGGTGACCGGCGAGCCGTCGCCCTTCACCATGGCCTCGCAGCCGTAATGGCCCATGATCCGCGCGCCGGCCCGGCTCGCGAGCGAGGCGAGCGCATCCAGGAGGGCGGGGTCGGCGAAGTCGCGTCTCATCGGTTTCCACTAGGCCATTGGCCCCGCGGACGGAAGCGTCCCGGCGCCGGGCAGACCATGAACGAAGTCTTAACCCCGTTTCTTGGGGAGACGTTCACCCGGAGAGGCGATGATGAACGCCTCGTTAGGGACTTCCCGCGAATTTTCGGAAATTGCCGATGAGTGTTGCGTTCGGCACACAGAGCCCCGGCCGCCGGGCGCTGAAGTGGTTTGGCCTCGCCGCGATCGTGCTGTCGATCGCCGCCTGCGGCCGCTACGCCTATGAGCGCCGCGAGCAGTGGCGCTCCGACCTCGAGAGCCGCTGCATGGCCTCCGGCGCCGTGCAGATGAGCCGCTACGTCCAGCGCACCAATGCCATCAACGGCCCGGGCACCTGCGGCATGGACTATCCGCTGCGCGTCGCCGCCCAGGCCCGCGGCCAGGTCTCCTATGATCGGCCCCAGACCCTCGCCTGCCAGATGATCCCGACCGTCGATCGCTGGATCGACAATGTGGTGCAGCCGGCCGCCCAGCGCTGGTTCGGCGCTGCCGTGGTCGAGGTGAAGGCCGGCTCCTATTCCTGCCGCGGCATCCGCGGCGGCCGGTCGGGCCGCATGTCCGAGCATTCGTTCGGCAACGCCCTCGACGTCTTCGCCTTCGTGCTGAACAGCGGCCACACCGTGGTGGTCCGCCAGCATTGGCGCGGCGAGACGGCCGAATCCGGCTTCCTGCGCGAGATCTTCGTGCGCGCCTGCGATCATTTCACCACTGTGCTCGGCCCCGGCTCCGACGCCTTCCACTACGACCATTTCCACCTCGACCTCGCGCGCCACGACCCGCGCTGGACGCGCCGCGTCTGCCGCCCGCGGCCGGAGACGGTGCAGATGCTGCAGCCAAGCTCGCCCACCGGCGGCTTCGGCTGGGGCTTCGGCCGCCAGGGCAGCTTCGTGCGCTGACGGCGCGGCGCCGCGCGCCTTCCGCCCGGGGGTGCGATCCCCTACATTCGGGCCTCGCACTGCGGCCGCGGAGCCCGTCCGTTGCAAAACACGCTGCTCGCCCTCGCCATCGCCCTCATCGCCGCCATCGTGGCGGCGCTGGTCGGGCCGTTTCTCGTCGACTGGAACGCCCATCGCCCGCGCATCGAAGCCGAGGCGACGCGCCTCTTCGGCACGCCGGTGCGGATCGGCGGTGACCTGACGGTCCGGCTGCTGCCGACGATCAGCATCGATGCCCGCGACGTCGCCATCGGCGAGGGACAGGGCGGCGCCCGCATCGGCCGCCTGCGCGGCGACCTGCGCATCGCGCCGCTGCTGCGCGGCCAGGCCTCGCTGAACAGCCTCCACATCCGCGACGCCGACGTGACCCTGCGCGGCGGCATGGCGCCGAGCCGCCTCTTCGCCGTCGATGCGCTGACCATCGAGAATGCCCGCCTCTCCGTCGCCGAGGGCGAGGGACCGGCGCGTCTCGTTGCCGAGCGCCTGATGCTGACCGGCGAGTCGCGCGGCCAGGGCGGTCCGCTGCGCCTTGAGGGCACGGCGGTGGCGGGGGAGACGGTGCATCCGGTCTCGGCGCTGCTCAGCCTCACCGATGCCGGGCGGCTCGCCGCCCGACTCCGCGTCGCCGCCGGTCCTGGCGGTGGCTTCGGCTTCGAGGTCGAGGGCCTCGCCAGCACCGAGGGGCGGCCGCGCCTCGACGGCGAGGTGGTCCTGTCCGGCGGGGCAGGGCGGCTGCCCTGGCGTCTGGCCGGTCCCGTCGCCGTCACGCCCCAGGCGCTCATCATCCAGCGCGCCGAGGGCCAGCTCGGCTCCGGCGACAGGCTGGTGCGGGCGACCGGCTCCTTCCGCCTCGGTTTCGGTCCTGGCGAAGGCGTCGAGGCCGTGGCCAGCATCCTCCAGGCCGACCTCGACCGGCTGATCGAGGGACCGCAGCGCCTGCCGCGCGACACGCTGGCGGCGCTCCTCGCCGAAGCGCCTGCGCTTGCCGCGCCTGCGGTTCCGGTCACGCTCAGCCTCGAAGTCGCCGGGCTCACCATTGGCGCCGGCGCCATCGGCGACCTGCGCGGCGATATCCGCGCCGACGATAGCGGGTGGCGGATCGAGCGGCTGGCGGCACGCCTGCCCGGTGACGCCGCTGCCGACATCGCCGGCCGCCTGACGCTCGCCGGTGACGTCGCCTTCTCCGGCACGCTGGCACTGCAGGCGGCGCGTCCTGCCGCCCTCATGGCCTGGCTCGACGGGCAGCAGGCCCCCGCCGGAACGCTCGACGATCCGATCCGCCTCGCCACCCGCGTCACCGCCGATCCCGGCCGCCTCGTCCTCGACGCCATCGACGCCGAGACCGCGGCGGGGCGCACGACAGGGCGCATCGCGCTCGACGTGCCCGCCCTTGGCCGCCACGCCCTCCTCGCCGAACTCTCGGCGGAGGCGCTCGACCTCGACCTCCTCGTCCGCATCGCCCGCGGCGCTGGCGCCCGCCTCGATCCCGCTACCGACACGCGGCTGCGGGTGAGGGCGGCGCGCGCCAGCCTTGCTGGGCTTGTCGCCCGCGACCTCGACCTGGCCGTCGCCACCGACGGGCGCACCTTCGAGGCCGAGCGTCTGTCCATCGGCGACCTCGCCGGTTTCGGCATGGATCTGACCGGCCGGCTCGACGGCCTCGGCGGGCCGCTCCTCGGGCGCCTGTCGGGCCGCGCCCGCGCCGAGACCGTCGACGGGCTGGTGGCCCTGCTGTCGCGCCACGCCGCGACCCGCGAACTCGCCGGATGGATCCGCGACCGTGCGCCTTCGCTCGCGGGCGCCGATCTCGGCCTCACCTTCGCCGCCTCCGGCCGCTCGGCCCTCGGCCTGCGCATCGAAGGCCGGGTCGGCGAGGCAACGGTGCAGCTCGACGCTGCCGGTTCGGGCGATCCCTTCGCTCCCCGCGACCTCACCGGGCGGGTGAGGCTCGATCTCGACGCCCCGCGCGCCGACCGCATCGTCGCGCTGGTGGCCGGCACGCCTGTCGCCGCCGCCGGATCCGGCGCCGCAAAGCTCACGGCCGAATGGATCCGCGCCGACGCCGAGACCCACCGCCTCTCCGGGACGCTGACCAGCGGTCCGACGACGATCACAGCGGATTTCGGTCGCGGCCGGGGCGGGGAGGGCAGCCTGAGCGCCACGCTGCGCTCCACCGACATCGCCCCGCTCATGCCGCTTCTGGGCGTCCCCGCCGAACTGTCGGGGCGCCTCGCCGCGCGCCTCGACATCGCGGCGCGGGCGGCAGCCGGTGTCTGGCGCACCGACCGAGCCGAAGGTGAGATCGGCGGCACCCGCCTAGCCGGTCGGCTGTCGCTGGCCGGGCATCGTCTGTCGGGCGACCTCGCCCTCGGCACGCTTCCCGCCGAGGCGGCGCTCGCGCTCCTCTCCGGTCCGGCCTGGCTGATCGATGCCGGAGCGGGGGAATTCGCCGCCGCGGCCTTCGGCGGTACGGTCTTCGACCGCCTCGACACGGACGTCGTGGTGACGGCCGACCGGCTCCTCCTCGGCAGCTATCCCGATCTCGTTGGCCTGAAGGCGAGCCTCGTCCGCGACGGCGGCCGCACCCGGCTCGCCGGCCTCACCGCGGCCATGGGCCCGGCGACCGTGGCGGCGGATGTCACCCTCGACCGTTCGGATCTGAGGACGCTGGCCTCGGCGCGCGTCGGTCTCGATCGTGTCCCGGCGGCCCTGCTCTGGCCCGGCGCGGAGGGCACCGCCTCTGTCGCCACCGACGTGACCGCGGACGGCGCGACACCGGCGGCCCTCCTCGCGGGACTGCGGGGGTCGGGACGCCTCGCCTTCGCCCTGACCGGCCTGTCCGGCGCCGATCCCGCCGCGCTGGCCCGCGTGACCCGCCAGGCCGAGATCGCCCAGGACCTCGGCCGGCCGATGACCGACATGGCCTTCGGTGCGGCGCTCGCCCAGGCCCTCGATGGCCGCGTTGCGGTGCCGGCGACGCCGCCTGCAGCGATCAACATGAGCGGGCTCATCCTGCGGGCGGCATCCGTCACCGCGGCCCCCGCGGGCGGCACCGTCACCTGGAGCGGGTCCGTCGATCTCCGGGAAGGCACGCTCGCGGCCCAGGTGAAGATCGCGCCAGACCCGCTGCGCGACGCCGAGACCATGCCGGTCCTCGCCATCCGCCATGACGGCGCCCTCGGCGGCCCCGATCGGGTGATCGAAACCGACGATGTCTCGGGCTGGCTTGGGCTGCGGCTCGTCGACCGGGCCGCCCTGCGCATCCGCATGACCGAGAGCGACCGTCTGGAGCGCAATCGCCAGCGCGCCTTCTCCCGCTTCACCGCGCTGCCGCCGCCGCAGGTGGAGATCCCGATGCCGCCCATGCCCGAGCCGCTGGCGCCGGAGATGTTCCTGCCACCGCGTGTGACGGTCCCGGCGGAGCCGTCGCCGGAGGCTACGCCGGTGCCCGCGCCGCGGCCCAATGCGCCGCGCGCCGCGCCGACGGACCTGCCCTCGGTGGTGCGCCGGGCTCTCGACGGGCGGCCGGTGGAGACACCCGCGCCCCCGGCCGCGCCCTTGTCGATCCTGCCGCCGCTGCCGCCGGCGGTGGAGGTCGGTCCGGCGCCGGGAATGCGGCGCTGAAGGCCTTTCGCCGGCGCGCCACCTCGCCTATATTCGAAGAGCCGGGGCAACCCGGCTATGGCGATAAACGGCTATCGTAATAAACCTATCGGACCCGGGGGCAGTACCCGGCGCCTCCACCAGCAGGGCTCCTGCGGGTGCCCTGCTGATGGGGGCGAAACAGGATCGACGAGGGTGTAAAGGGTGGACTTTCGCTCGGCATGGTTCCGCCGTTATCGGGCCGTCTCAATAGTTGCCAACGACAACTATGCTCCGGTGGCCGTTGCCGCGTAATGCGGTGATGGTACCGATCCAAAGCCCTTGCGGGTAGCACTGTAAGGCGGGGTTCGGAGGCACCTGGCAACAGAAGCCTCCACTCCTCTCCGCAGCAGGGCCGCGGAAGGTCCGTCCCCGCGTGTGTCCCAAGGCCCCGATCCGTCTCGCCAGCAAGCAGCTCATGCCCACCGATCTCATCCGCTACGACCTTCTGGCCCAGGACGCGTTGCGCGGCGTGGTCAAGCGCGTGCTCACGGACGCGGCCCGCGACGGCTTGCCCGGCGACCACCATTTCTATGTGACCTTCGACACCCGCGCGCCAGGCGTCCGCCTCTCCAACCGCATGCGCGAGAAATATCCGCTCGAAATGACCGTGGTCCTCCAGCACCAGTACTGGGACCTTGCCGTCACCGAGCATTCCTTCGAGGTGGGCCTGTCCTTCGGTGGCATCCCCGAGCGCCTGCTCGTGCCCTTCGAGGCGGTGAAGGGCTTCTTCGATCCCTCCGTCCAGTTCGGCCTGCAGTTCGAAGTCGCCGGCCCCGAGGGCGAGCAGGGCGAAATCGGCGTGCGCGAGGTGGCCCCTCAGACCGCCGCAGAGCCGGCGGCCGAGCCGCGCCCCGCACCGCGCAAGCGGGATGCGGAGGCCAAGCCCGCAGCCAAGGCCGAGGCTGAGTCCGACAAGGCTCCCGACACCGCGGCGGCAACCGGTGGCGCCGAAGTGGTCAGCCTGGACAAGTTCCGCAAGAAGTGATGGTCGGCTATGCCGCGGTGTTATGACGCGCCGCGTCAGACGCCCAAACCCAAGAAAACTGCCGTTTTGCGGCCGAATTTGCGCGCTCTGATGCCTTGACGTCAGGGCGCGGCGGTAATCCGGGAAGGTTTCCACAAAATTTATGCGAGGCTAATTTTTTGAGCAGGGGGTGGTATGAATCCGCCCGCTTTTTTTCGTCATGATCGACGGAACCGGAACCTCTTTCCTGCGTTTGAGTTGCTGCGATGGGTGACGTCATCAATTTGAAGCGCGCTCGCAAACGAAAAGCCCGCGACGCGGAGGCGCAGACCGCCGACGCCAATCGCTTGCGCTTTGGACGCCCGGGTGCCGAACGGAAACTCGAGGAGGCGCGCGCCGACCTCGAGGCCAGGAAGCTCGACGGCCACAAGCGGTCGGAGTGAATGAATGAAGAGCCACGTCGTCAAACGCTCCATCGTGGTCGAGGGCCACAAGACGAGTGTCAGCCTCGAAGACGAATTCTGGAACGCACTCAAGGAGATCGCGGCGGAGCGCCGTGAGACCCTGTCGGAACTGGTCGGCCAGATCGATGGCGGCCGGACCCACGGCAACCTGTCATCCTCCATTCGTCTTTTCGTGCTGCAGCATTTTCGCACGAAAAGCACCCAGGACGCCTGAGGCCGTGGTTCTACGGACGACCTTAGGCTAATTTTTCCCCATTTCCCGGTCTTGCGGCCGCTTGTTTTCCGACGGTTGACATGATGTCATCCGCGCGCAAAACGACCGGCCTCGCGCTTGGTTCAAAAGAGTGCTCCGCAGTGGGGGAACGATGCAGGACGACAAAGTAGGAACGGCCGACGAGACGCGTGGCTTCGTCAAAAGCCCGCAGGATATGTTCGCTGGCCTGTTCATCATCGCGTTCGGCCTGTTCTGCCTGTGGGCGTCGTCGAACCTGACCGGTGGGCGTGGCGCCAACCTTGGCCCTGGCTCCTTCCCGCGCGGCCTGTCCTTCCTTCTGATGGGCGTTGGCGCCATCATCGTGGTCCAGGCGCTGACCGTCGTCGGCCCCCGCCTCGAGGCCTGGTCGATCCGCGGCCCGATCTTCGTGCTCGGCGCGGTGCTCATCTTCGCTGCCACCATCCGCGGCACCACGCTGAACATTCCCGGCATTGGCCGCACCGAGCTGCTGCCGCCGCTCGGCCTTCTGGTCGCCGGTCCGCTGACCCTGGTCGTCGCCAGCCTCGCATCCAACGAGCGCAACTGGGTCCAGACCCTGATCTTCGCGGCGGCCATGACGGCCTTCTGCATCCTGTTGTTCAAGGTGGCGCTCCGGCTGCCTATCCCCGTCGCCCCCTGGGCCGGTTGGTGAGGCGTAACCGATGGACATGATCTCCAATCTGGCGCTCGGCTTCGGCGTTGCGCTCACCATCAAGAACCTGGGCCTCTGCTTCCTTGGCTGCATGATCGGCACGCTCATCGGCGTGCTGCCGGGCGTCGGCCCGATCGCCACCATCGCGATGCTGCTGCCGATCACCTTCGGCCTCGATCCGGTCGGCGCGCTCATCATGCTCGCCGGCATCTATTACGGTGCCCAGTACGGCGGCTCGACCACGGCCATCCTGGTCAACATCCCCGGTGAGGCGACCTCCGTCGTCACCGTGCTCGATGGCCACCAGATGGCCCGAAACGGCCGCGCCGGCGCCGCCCTCGGCATTTCCGCCATCGGCTCGTTCTTCGCCGGCACGGTTGCGACCCTCGTCATCGCCGCCCTCGCCGCGCCGCTGACCCGCGTCGCGCTGCTCTTCGGCCCGGCCGAATATTTCTCGCTGATGGTGATGGGCCTCATCTTCGCCGTCGTGCTCGCCCGCGGCTCGGTGGTGAAGGCCATCGCCATGGTGCTCTGCGGCCTCATGCTCTCCACCGTCGGCCAGGACCTCGAGACCGGCGCCGACCGCATGACCTTCTCCTGGCCTGAGCTGTCGGACGGCATCGACTTCGCCACCATCGCCATGGGCATGTTCGGCTTCGCCGAGATTCTCCGGAACCTCGAGAATCCCGAGACCCGCGACGTGCTGAAGAACCGCATCGGTTCGCTGCTGCCGAACTGGGCGGAGCTCAAGCAGTCCATCGCCCCGGTGCTGCGCGGCACCGGCATCGGCGCGGCGCTGGGAATCCTGCCCGGCAATGGCGCCGTCCTCGGCCCCTTCGCCAGCTACACGATGGAGAAGAAGCTCGCCAAGGATCCGTCCCGCTTCGGCAAGGGCGCGATCGAGGGCGTTGCCGGTCCTGAGAGCGCCAACAATGCCGGCGCGCAGACCTCCTTCATTCCGCTGCTCACCCTCGGCATTCCGCCCAACGCCGTGATGGCGCTGATGGTCGGCGCCATGACCATCCACGGCATCGTGCCCGGCCCGCAGGTCATGGAAAAGCGGCCGGATCTCTTCTGGGGCATGATCGCCTCGATGTGGATCGGCAACCTCATGCTGCTCGTCATCAACCTGCCGATGATCGGCATCTGGGTGAAGCTGCTCAAGGTGCCCTACCGCATGCTGTTCCCCTCGATCCTGATGTTCTGCTGCATCGGCATCTACTCGGTGAACAACAACCCCTTCGACGTGATGATCACCGCCTTCTTCGGCCTGGTCGGCTACGCCTTCATCAAGATGGGCTTCGAGGTCGCGCCGCTGCTGCTCGGCTTCGTGCTCGGCAAGCTGATGGAGGAGTACCTGCGCCGCTCCATCCTCATGTCGCGCGGCGACTGGTCGGTCTTCGTCGACGTGGTGAACCGGCCGATCTCGGCGGCGCTCATCGCCATCGCCGTGGTGCTGATCATCATCTCCTTCCTGCCCTCGATCACCAAGAAGCGCGAAACCGTCTTCGTCGAGTGATCCGGCCGGCAGGTCTGGCTTCAAGCCGGCGGCGTTCCGTGAGGAGCGCCGCCGGTTTCTTTTTCGGCGCTGTAACGGCGGCAGGCTCCGCCGCGTAGGGGAGGGCAGGGAGCCTGACCGGGCTCCAACCCGGAGGTCTCCGATGCCCGACCGCGCCATCCCGCTTGCCACCCGCCGCGCGCTCCTGCTCGCTGCGCCCATCCTCGGCCTCGGCCTCTCGCCGCGCCGAGCTCTGGCCGCGCCCGAGATCTACACCGCGACGCTGTCGAGCCTTGCCGCCGACGGCCACGACGTCGTCGCCTTCCACACCGATGGGAAGCCCACCCTCGGTTCGGCCCGCTTCACCCATGCCTGGAAGGACGCCACCTGGCGCTTCGCCTCCGCCTCCGCCCGCGACGCCTTCGCCGCCGCCCCCGACCGCTACGCGCCGTCCTATGGTGGCCATTGCTCCTGGGCAGCCTCGCAGGGCTACCGCGCCTCGGGCGATCCTCGCCACTGGCGCATCGTCGACGGCCGCCTCTTCTTCAACTACGACGCCCGCGTCCACCGCACCTGGCTGACGGACATCCCCGGCTTCATCGCCGCCGCCGACCGCAACTGGCCAAAGCTCCTCTGACGCCTGTGGGGAAGCCCTGCCGCCTGCTGCCAGAGCCTTGCGAAGCGCGGTATAAGACCCCTTCGCGGATTCGCGTCCCGGAGGCCCCCGATGCGCCAGTATCACGACCTGATGGAGCATGTGCTGCGCCACGGCGTCCGCAAGGATGACCGCACCGGCACCGGCACGATCTCGGTCTTCGGCCACCAGATGCGCTTCGACCTGTCGGAAGGCTTTCCGATGGTCACCACCAAGAAACTGCACCTGAAGTCGATCATCCACGAGCTGCTGTGGTTCCTGAAGGGCGACACGAACATCGCCTATCTCAAGGCCAATGGCGTCAGCATCTGGGACGAATGGGCCGATGCCGAGGGCAATCTCGGGCCGGTCTACGGCAAGCAGTGGCGGTCCTGGGCAGCGCCTGACGGGCGGACCATCGACCAGATCGCGGGTCTCGTCGCCATGCTGCGCAAGAACCCGGATTCGCGCCGCCTCATCGTCTCAGCCTGGAACCCGGCGGATGTCGAGGCCATGGCGCTGCCGCCGTGCCACTGCCTCTTCCAGTTCTACGTCGCGGACGGCAAGCTCTCCTGCCAGCTCTACCAGCGCTCCGCCGACATCTTCCTCGGCGTGCCCTTCAACATCGCCTCCTATGCCCTGCTGACCCTGATGCTGGCGCAGGTCACGGGCCTGAAGCCCGGCGACTTCGTCCACACGCTGGGCGACGCGCATCTCTACGCGAACCATATCGAGCAGGCCGAGCTGCAGCTGACCCGTCCCCTGCGCCCGCTCCCGACCATGCAGCTGAACCCGGCGGTGACCGATCTCTTCGGCTTCACCTTCGAGGACTTCACGCTGGTGGGCTACGACCCGCATCCTGCCATCAAGGCGCCGGTCGCGGTGTGAGCACCGGCCTCGCCTCGCTGCAACAGAGGCTCGAGCGGATCAGCCGGCAGTACGAGCAGGCCTTTGGCATTCCGCCCGGAGACGACTGGATCGTCTTCAAGCTGCAGGAGGAACTGGGCGAGCTGACCCAGGCCTATCTGGCTGCCACCGGCCGGTCGCGGCACAGGCTGGACAGCACTGAAGCGCGAGCGGCGCTCTCTGCGGAGATCGCGGATGTGCTCGGCTTTGTCCTCGCGCTTGCAGAACGGCTCGAGATCGATGCCGAAGCGGTCTTGGCAGCCAAATGGCTGAAGCACGAACGCGACTAGAGCCACTCCACGAATGTTGGTTGCGTCGCGGCATCAACTGATCCCAAAAATGCCATCATCGTGTCGTGGTGATTATAGCGGAAAATGATAGTATTAGGCATATATATTTATGAGCGAAATCGAAAAAATTTCCCATCTCATACTTATGGGTCTGTACATTTTGGTGCAATATGCCGCCGTTCGTATCGATAGACAGAAAATGGCGTCTATCGGAAGATTGTTTTTTTGCTTCTTGTAAATTTTATGATAACTCATTTCGGCGTTGTGAGTGTTTCATTTTTTTTACAGATTGAGAGACCTGTATCGGCGATTGATTTGCTGGGAATCGCTCTTTTTAGTTGGTTTTTTTGGTTGACATACCCGCTTGAATTGATGGCGATATTGTATGCAGCGATTACCCGTCGTGTCGAAGGGGCAATGTTTTTTGGAATAAACTGCACTCTCCTGGCAGCGTTCGGGTTCTACGCGATGAAAGACAGGTGGAGTTGACCATCATGTCGGTCATCAAGGGCGCCGGTCGCAGTGTGATCAGCGGGTTCATCGCCCCCGGTCGGCCTTTGCGGCCTCGCTGATGGCGACGACGGCGGGGTGGCTGAGCTTACGCTCCACGGAAATCGCGAAATACTCGACTGTGATGCCCTCGACCTCGCCCAGGAGGCTCGACGAAAACTGCCCCGCCATCTCGTCCGCAAGGACGGCGGGGGCCGGGAAGATCCCCATCCCCGCCTGACCGAAGGCTTTCATCAGCGCGGAGTCCTCGAACTCGCCGACGATGCGCGGCTCGATGCCCTGTTCGCTGAACCAGCGGGTGAGGCCCATCTGCATGGTCGAGCCCTCGCCCGCGATCAGCATGGGCGCGCCCGAGAGGGACTGGGGAAAGCCCTCGCGGTAGCGGTCGGCGAGGTCCGCCGCCGCGAAGAAGGCGATGCGCGTCCGCCCGAGCGAATGACTGTGCCCCTTCACGCCGAGCGCCGGCGGCAGCGGCCGGTCGGCGATGACGAGGTCGAGCCGGTGCACGGCGATCTCGGCGAAGAGCCGCTCCAGCTTGTCCTCGCGGCAGACCATGCGGACACGGCCCGCCGTCAGCCCAGGCGCGAGGAGCCGATAGGCGATGGATTTCGGCACGACATCCGCCACACCGACGCGGAACAGGATGTCCTTGCCGTCGGCCTGGTTGCGCAGGTTCGCCTCCAGCTCCCGGCCGATCTGGAAGATCTCGTCGGCATAAGACAGCGTCAGCTCGCCCGCCGGGGTGAGCTCCAGCCCGCGGCCGACGCGCTTGAACAGCTGCGCCCCCAGCTGGTCCTCCAGCGTACTGATCTGGGCGCTGATCGTCTGGGGCGCGAGGTGCAACTGCGTCGCCGCCCGGGCGATGCTCCCGGCCTTCGCCACCCGCCAGAAATAGTGAAGCTGCTTGTAATTGATCACGGTGGACCTGCGGATCGTCAGAATTTTCCGATGAAAATCGCTTGAACAATCTGCTTTTTTCGATGTGCGTTCAAGGTCATTGTCCGCGCCATCGCCCGGTCCCCCGCCGGGCCCTCACATGACGGGCTCACCATGGACCTGATCCTCTCCTTCCTGACCGCCGATTTCATCGGCAAGCCGGCCTGGCTCTGGCTCGGCTTCCTCGCCATTGTCGGCGCGCTTCTCGTCTTCGACCTCGGCGTCCTCCACAAGGAGGACAAGGAGCTCGGGGTGCGCGAGAGCCTCGTGCTCTCGGCCTTCTACATCGCCATCGCGGTTGCCTTCGGCGCCTGGGTCTGGTGGTCGATGGGCTCCCAGTCCGGCATCGAATATTTCACCGGCTACGCGCTTGAGAAGGCGCTGTCGATCGACAACGTCTTCGTCATCTCCATCATCTTCGGCTATTTCGCCATCCCCGCGAAGTACCAGTACCGCGCCCTGCTCTGGGGCATCCTCGCGGTGCTCGTGCTGCGCGGCATCATGATCGGCCTCGGCGCTGCCCTGGTGCAGCAGTACGAGTGGGTGCTCTACATCTTCGGCGCCTTCCTGATCATCACCGGCATCAAGATGCTGATGGTCGGCGAGAGCGAGCAGGACGTGTCGCAGAACCCGGTCGTCAAGTTCCTGTCGAAGCGCATGCGCATCACCCAGGAACTGCACGGCGCGGACTTCTTCGTCACCAAGCCGGACCCGGCGACGGGCAAGATGGTGCGCTTCGCCACGCCCCTGTTCCTCGCCCTCGTGGTGATCAACCTCGCCGACCTCGTCTTCGCGGTCGACTCGGTGCCGGCGATCTTCGCCATCACCACGGACACCTACATCGTGTTCACCGCCAACATCATGGCCATCCTCGGCCTGCGCGCCCTCTACTTCGCGCTCGCCGCCATGGTGCACCGCTTCGAGTACCTGAAGTATGCCCTGGCCATCGTGCTGGTCTTCATCGGCGCCAAGATCTTCTGGAACCAGATGGTCGGCAAGCTCGACCCGGCCATCTCCCTGGGCGTCACCCTCGCCCTGATCGGTGGCGGCGTGCTCTTCTCGCTGTGGAAGACCCGCGGCCAGGCCGCCGGCAGCCACGGCCACAGCCACGGCTGAGGTCTCCCGCATCACCTGAAGACAAGGGGCGTCGCCACAAGCGGCGCCCCTTTCGCGTTCCGCCCCGGCGCGAACCATGCTAGCCAGCGCCCATGAGCCAGGTCACGTCGGCCAAGACCCCCATCGTCCTCGTCGCGGCCGTCGCCGCGAACGGCGCGATCGGCCGCGACAACCGCCTTCTCTGGCGGCTGAAGTCCGACATGGCGCATTTCCGCGCCACCACGGCTGGCAAGCCGCTCGTCATGGGCCGCAAGACCTTCGAGAGCTTCGGCGGCAAGCCGCTGCCGAGGCGCCTCAACATCGTCGCCTCGCGACAGCCTGGACTGACCCTGCCGGGCGCCGTGGTAACCGGGTCGCTCGAAGAGGCCCTCGCCATCGCCCGTGCCGAGGCGCTGCGCAGCGGCGCGGACGGGATCGCTGTGCTCGGCGGCGCCGACATCTACGCTCAGTCCATGGCCCTCGCTGACCGGCTGGTCATCACCCATGTCGAGGCCTCGCCGGAGGCCGATGCCTTCTTTCCCGCCATCGATCCGGCCGTTTGGATGGGGACCGAGCTCTTCCGCACGGCGGCCGGTCCCGGCGACGACCACGCCTTTCGCGTGGTCGATTATCGCCGCACCAGCGGCTGAACGCCGCATCGCTTTTGGCCGCCACGATCCCCAACGTCGCGGCGCAACACGGGCCGAGCTCCACCGTCATTCACCACGGCCATTGGTCGCAGGGCCGGAAAAGCCGGCTTTGCGTTGAAAGCGGCGGGTCGCTCTTCTATATCCGGTCGGAACTTCGGCGCCTTCCGGTGCCGGGGCGTCAGGCTCCGTGCCTTCCAACGAGGACATTTCATGCCCTGGAACAATCAAGGCAGCGGCGGCCCCTGGGGCGGCGGCGGCGGTAACGGCGGTGGCGGCCCACGCGGACCCTGGGGTCAGGGTCCCCAGGGCGGCGGCAGCGGAGGCGGTGGCGGTCAGCCGCCGGATCTCGAGGAACTGATCCGCCGCAGCCAGGAGCGGCTGAAGAATGTCCTGCCCGGCGGCGGCGGCAATGTCGGCGCCAAGGGCATCGCCTTCATCGCCGTGCTCGGCGCGCTGATCTACGGCCTCACCGGCTTCTACACCGTGAGCCAGAACGAGGTCGGCGTGAACACCGTCTTCGGCCGTCACATCGGCAATGCGGCGCCCGGCCTCAACTGGAACCCGCCGGCGCCCTTCGGCCTGGTCATCAAGGTTCCCGTCACCGACGTGCGCCGCACCGAGGTGGGCTACCGCTCCGGCGGCGGCCCGCGCGGCGGCAATCGCGAGGTGCTGGAAGAGAGCCTGATGCTCACCGGCGACGAGAACATCGTCGACATCGACCTCGAGGTGCAGTGGGACGTGAACGCGGCGCAGGTCGCCAACTTCGTCTTCCAGCTGCAGAACCCCGAGGGCACCGTCAAGGCGGTGGCCGAGAGCGCCCTGCGCGAGGCTGTCGGCCGTCGCAACATCCAGAACATCCTCACCACCGACCAGGCAGCGATTGCCGGCGAGATCCGCCAGATCATGCAGCGGATCATGGATGACTACCGCTCGGGCGTGAACATCCGCGTGGTGCAGCTGGTCTCGGCCCTGCCGCCGGCCCAGGTGCGCAACTCCTTCCTCGACGTGAACGCGGCCCAGCAGGACCAGAACCGCGTCCAGAACGAGGCGCGCACCTATGCCAACCAGGTGGTTCCCGAGGCGCGCGGCCGCGCCTCCCAGATCCTCCAGGAGGCCGAGGCCTATCGCGACCGCGTCGTCGCCGAGGCCAACGGTCAGGCGAGCCGCTTCACCCAGGTTCTCGAACAGTACAAGCTCGCCCCGAACGTGACGCGCGAGCGCATGTTCCTTGAGACCATGGAGCGCATCTTCGGCGGCACCGACAAGGTCATCATCGACCAGTCCGGCGGCAACGGCGTCCAGCCCTTCCTGCCGCTCGATCAGCTCCTGCGCCGACAGGCCCCCGAAGCCGCGAGGCCCCAGCGATGAACTCTTCCCTGAAACTCGGCTTCGGCATCGTCGCCGCGCTGGCGCTCTTCGCGCTCGCCAACTCCTTCTTCATCGTCCAGATGACCCAGCACGCCATCGTGCTGCGCTTCGGACAGGTCGTCCGCCAGCCGATCAGCGAGCCGGGCCTCTACTTCAAGGTGCCCTTCATCGAGAACGTGGTGACGGTCGACAAGCGCATCCTCGACCTCGATCTGCCGGTCCAGACGGTCCTCTCCACCGACCGTCAGAACCTCGACGTCGACGCCTTCGCCCGCTACCGCATCACCCAGCCGCTGCGCTTCTTCCAGACGGTGCGCACGGTGCCGAACGCCAACACGCGTCTCGCCAGCTTCGTCAATTCGTCGATGCGCAACATCATCGCCGGCGCGACCATGTCGCAGCTCATCCGCACCGAGCGCGACCGGCTGATGAACCGCATCCAGGAAGAGGTGAACCGCGAGGCCGGCACGCTCGGCGTCGAGATCGTCGACCTGCGCCTCACCCGGGTCGACCTGCCCCAGGTGAACCAGGAGGCGGTGTTCAACCGCATGCAGACCGAGCGTCGCCAGGAGGCCGCGGACCTGCGCGCCACCGGTAACCAGGCGGCCGTGACGATCCGCGCCCGCGCGGACCGCGAGGTCGTCGGCATCCTCGCCGAGGCCAACCGGCGGGCTGAAGAGGTGCGCGGTGGCGGCGACGCCGAGCGCAACAAGATCTTCGCCGAGGCCTACAACCGCGATCCGGACTTCTTCTCGTTCTATCGCAGCATGCAGGCCTACGAGCAGAGCATCAAACAGGGTGACACCCGCCTCGTCCTGTCGCCGAATTCGGAGTTCTTCCGCTACTTCGGTGACGCCACCGGCCATCGGGCGCGCCCCCAACCGGCGCCCGAAGCGCCGCGCAACTGATCGCAAGACTGCGGCCAGGCCGTCGTGACCCCGTCACGGCGGCCTCGTCGCATGGGCGGGCGCCATGAAAGACTTCTTCGTCGCTGTCGGTCTCGTCCTCGTGATCGAGGGACTGATCCTCGCGGCCTTTCCCTCGCGTATACGGGATGCCCTCGAAACCATGCGGGTGACGCCCGACCAGCAACTGCGGCTGGTGGGGCTCATCGCCGCGGTCATCGGCCTCGGCGTCGTCTGGTGGGTCAGGGGCTGAGCCCGGCGGGGAGCCGGGTCGACGAAAGAGATGATTGACAAGGCGGGCCGGAGGTTCGATGGGAGGACCGACCTTGCTCGCCCAGCTCGACAAGTAGACAGATTCCCATGGCCCAGTTCACGCTTCCGAAGAACTCCAAGATCACCGAGGGCAAGACCTGGCCGAAACCGGCCGGCTCCAACCGGCTGAGCGAGTTCCGCATCTACCGCTGGAACCCGGATGACGGCGCCAACCCGCGCATCGACACCTACTATGTCGATCGCGACGATTGCGGCCCGATGGTCCTCGACGGCCTCATCTGGATCAAGAACAAGGTCGATCCGACCCTGACCTTCCGCCGCTCCTGCCGCGAGGGCATCTGCGGCTCCTGCGCCATGAACATCGACGGCACAAACACGCTCGCCTGCACCAAGGGCATGGACGAGGTGAAGGGCGGCCAGGTGAAGATCTATCCGCTGCCGCACATGCCGGTGGTCAAGGACCTCGTCCCCGACCTCACCCGCTTCTATGCGCAGCACGCCTCGATCGAGCCCTGGCTGAAGACCACCACGGCCCAGCCGGAGAAGGAGTGGCGCCAGTCGAAGGAGGACCGCGAGAAGCTCGACGGCCTCTACGAGTGCATCCTCTGCGCCTGCTGCTCGACCTCCTGCCCCAGCTACTGGTGGAACGGCGACCGCTATCTCGGCCCCGCCATCCTGCTCCAAGCCTATCGCTGGCTGATCGACAGCCGCGACGAGGCCACCGGCGAGCGCCTCGACAATCTCGAGGATCCGTTCCGCCTCTATCGCTGCCACACCATCATGAACTGCTCGAAGGCCTGCCCGAAGGGTCTGAACCCTGCCAAGGCCATCGCCGAGATCAAGAAGATGATGGTGGCGCGCCAGGTCTGAGGCCTGCCACATCTCCCGAGATCCACACCGAGGCGGCCCCCCGTGGCCGCCTCTGGCATTTCCGGGCAGAAAAGGGCTGCATCAGCCTCAACGATCGGTTAACCAGAACCCGAACATCGTCGCGAGGACGAGGCCCCGCCATGGAAATGCCGCCGCGCGGCCCCATGGTGCGATGGTCCCGCAGCCTCGCGTGACACCAGTCGGATGACCCCTTCCATGGCCCTGCGCCCCGCTGCCCTGCTGCTTTGCGCCGTTGCCCTCGCCGGCTGCACCTCCTCGTCCCGCTTCGGCGACTTCTCCAGCGCCTCCGCGCCGTCGGGCTCCGACCGCTTCGGCCGCTCCGATGCGCCCGTCCAGCCGCAGATCCAGCCGGCGCCCTCCGACGACATCATTCCCGGTGGCCAGCCCGGCGGTTCCGGCACGATCGAGAGCCAGGAGATCGCGCCGCCGACCGCCTCGGGCCGGTCGGATGTCGGCGCGCCTGCCATCGACCAGGCGCTGGCGCCGAGCCAGCCCGGCGCCCAGCCGCAAATCATGCAGCCCGAGCCCCCGCGCGGCGGCCAGCCGGCCTCTCCGCCGGTCGTCTCGGCCATGCCCCGTCAGGAGCGCGCCGCCCCGGCCGCGACCACCGTCGCCGGCACCTGGACGGTTTCGGATGCCGGCGATCGCTGCCGCATCACGCTGACCTCGACGCCGCTCTTCGAGTTCTATCGCGCCAGCCCGCAGAACTGCCGCGCCCCCTCGCTGGCCCGCATCAACGCCTGGGAGCAGCGCGGCTCGGAAATCGTCCTGCTGCAGCCTGGCGGCCGCGTCGCCGCGCGCCTGTCCCCGCAGGGCTCCGGCTATTCCGGCGCCACCGCCACCGGCGCGCCGGTCTCCATGGAGCGCTGAGCGGGCCGGGGCGTCACGCCTCGATCGGGCGTGGGCGCCGACGGCGCTTCGCCCCGACAAGGCGCATCTGCCGGTCGATCAGCCCGGCGGCCACCGCCGAGCCATCGCTCCACATCTCCCGCCAAAGCGATATGGGCGTCGCCGGCGGCGCCGTCACCGCCGCCATGCTGTCGCCCGAGGCGAAGGTGATCTTGCCGTCGAAGCGCGCCGCCAGCCGCTGCATCCCGCGATTGGCCGGCAGGCAGGTCATGACGAGATTGCCGATGCCGCGGTTGCGGGCGGTGAGCAGGAGCCGGCCGAACAGCGCCGAGCCGACGCCGCTGAGGCGCCAGTCTTCCTCCACGGTCACTGCCACCTCGCCTTCGCCCTCCGGCAGCAGGCGGAGCTCCGCCGCGCCGCGCAGCACGTCGTCGACGAAGAAACCGTGGACGATGGCGTCGGCACCGAGGGCCGTGGCCGCATAGGCAGCGATCGTCTCGTCGGAAACCCCGGCGGCGAAGCGGCAGCGGCGCGATTCTGGATCGAGGCGCAGGAAATGCGCGGCGAGAAGCTCGTTTTCCCAGGCGAAGAGTTTGCGGATGACGCCCGGCGCGATCAGTTCATCCAGCATTGGCGGCCCCCTTGAAAGGCCTCGATGGGCCTGTTCGGCGTGGTCCCTCACAATGCGGCGCTGCTTCCCTGGAAAGGGCCGTACAGGAGGGCTCCCGTGGCGGCAAGTCGATTATTGCAGTGCAGCATCACGATGACGGCAGGGCGGCGCGTCCGTGGCTTTCGCCTCAACGGCGGATGAACGCGCAAACGAAAACCCCGGCCGTGGGGCCGGGGTTTCGATCAGGAATGCGCGGAAGGGGAGGGATCAGCGCTTCAGGGCGCCGATGCCACCGAACTTCTGGTTGAAGCGCGACAGGCGACCGCCGCGGTCCATCAGCTGCTGCGAGCCGCCGGTCCAGGCCGGGTGGACCTTCGGATCGATGTCGAGCTGGAGTACGTCGCCCTCCTTGCCGTAGGTGGAGCGGGTGAAGTACTCCGTGCCATCGGTCATGACGACCTTGATGGTGTGGTAGTCGGGATGGATGCCGGTCTTCATGGGGTCGTCCTCGCAGGCGCCGTTCGTGTGGTCCGGCGCTAAGGGCCGTGTCCTGAATGAGAAGCCGCGCTATTAAAGGAAGTCACTGGCCATTTCAAGCCAGCCGTGCCCTTGTCCGGCCGTAACGAGAAGAAGAGTTCGTAAGTCGATGTCCACGGTCGAAACCGCCGCCGGCAGCCTCAAGGCCGGCACCGAGCCGCGCCGTCCCAAGCTGCGGCCCCTCATGCGGTTCCTGCCCTTCGCCTGGCGCTACAAGGCGCTGATCCTTGGCGCGGGCATCTCGCTGCTCGTGGCCTCGCTGGCGACGCTGGCCGTGCCGCTCGCCATCCGGCGGATGATCGATTTCGGCTTTTCCGTCGAGGGCATGATCAACCAGTATTTCGCCATGCTGGTGGTGATCGCCGCGGTGCTGGCCGTCGCCTCCGCCGCCCGCTTCTATCTCGTCACCACCATCGGCGAGCGCGTGGTGGCCGACATCCGCACCGCCGTCTTCGACCATCTGGCGACGCTCTCGCCCGCCTTCTTCGACAAGGCGCGCACCGGCGAGCTCGTCTCGCGCCTCACCGCCGACACGACCCAGCTGAAGTCGGCCCTCGGCGTGTCCGTCTCCATGGCGCTGCGCAACATCATCATGTTCATCGGTGCGGTCTCCATGATGGTGCTGACCAGCCCGCACCTGTCGCTCTACGTGGTCGGCGCCATCCCGATCCTGGTGATCCCGCTGGTCGCCTTCGGCCGCGATGTGCGCCGCCGGTCCCGCGCCGCCCAGGACCGGCTGGCCGACGCCACCGCCTATGCCAACGAGAACATCCAGGCGGTGAGAACCATGCAGGCCTTCACGGCGGAGGCCTCTGTCACCAGCCGCTTCGCCCATGCCGCCGAGGAGGCCTTCAATGGCGCGCGCGATGCCAACCGCGCCCGCGCCATCCTCACCGCCGTCATCATCTTCCTCGTCTTCGCCAGCGTCGTCGCGGTGCTCTGGACCGGCGCCCAGCAGGTGCTGGCCGGCACCATCACCAGCGGACGCCTGTCGCAGTTCCTGCTTTACGCCGTGATGGCGGCGAGCTCCCTGTCGCAGCTCTCCGAGGTCTGGAGCGAGGTGAGCCAGGCCTCGGGCTCGGCCGAGCGGCTCGGCGAGATCCTCGCGGTGCAGCCGGACATCACCGCGCCTGAGAAGCCGCTGGTCCTGCCCGAGCCGGCGCGCGGCGAAGTGTCCTTCGTCGCCGTGCGCTTCGGCTATCCGACCCGGCCCGAGACGCGCATCCTCGACGACGTCACCTTCACCGTGAAGGCCGGCGAGCGTGTCGCCATCGTCGGCCCCTCGGGCGCTGGCAAGTCTACGCTCTTCGCCCTCGTCCAGCGCTTCTACGACCCGCAGGGCGGCGTCGTCCGCTTCGACGGGGTGCCGGTGGCCGAGGTCGATCCGCGCGAGCTGCGCCGCCGCATCTCGCTGGTGCCGCAGGACGTGGCGATCTTCGCCGCCTCGGTCGCCGAGAACATCCGCTACGGCCGTCCCGACGCCACGGATAAGGAGGTCGCCGCCGCCGCCCGCATGGCCCATGCCGAGGAGTTCATCGCCCGCATGCCCGACGGCTATGCCAGCCTCGTCGGCGAGCGCGGCGTGACGCTCTCCGGTGGCCAGCGCCAGCGCATCGCCATCGCCCGCGCCATCCTGCGCGACGCGCCGCTCCTCCTCCTCGACGAGGCGACCTCCGCCCTCGATGCCGAGAGCGAGACCCTGGTGCAGGAGGCTTTGTCGCGGCTG
Organism: Phreatobacter oligotrophus; assembly: GCF_003046185.1. Taxonomy (NCBI): domain Bacteria; kingdom Pseudomonadati; phylum Pseudomonadota; class Alphaproteobacteria; order Hyphomicrobiales; family Phreatobacteraceae; genus Phreatobacter; species Phreatobacter oligotrophus. The sequence goes on along the minus strand of NZ_PZZL01000002.1, from coordinate 504,859 downwards.
ATGACGGGCCGCACGACCCTCGTCATCGCCCACCGCCTCGCCACCATCCTCGACTGCGACCGCATCATCGTCATGGATCAGGGCCGGGTGGTGGAGCAGGGCACCCACGCCGAGCTGGTCGCTGCCGGCGGCCTCTATGCCCGCCTCGCCGAGCTGCAGTTCAGGACGGCCGCAGGCGCAGCGGTGGAGGCTCAGGCCGCCACGCCATGAGGTCGATGGGCCGGCCCTGCTCGTTGAGCCGGTGGCTGGTCGTGACGAAGCCCTCGCGGCGATAGAACGTGATGGCGCGGCCATTGTCGGCATTGACGTCGAGATCGAGGCCGGACGGCGAGGCCTCCTTCGCCGCCGCCATCAGCGCGGCCGCCACCCCGCGCCCCTGTTGGCCGAGGCCGACCAGCATCTGGTCGATCCAGCCCTCCGATCCTACGGTGACGAAGCCCGCAGGCGAACCCTCGACCTCCGCCACGAGCACGCGCGTGCCCTCGGCCTCCATCCGCTCCAGCCGGTCGAGCAGCCAGCCACGCCGTGTCGCGAAGTCGATGGCCGGATAGGCGGCAGCCCAGGCCTCCACCCACAGATCGGCAAGGGCGGGCCGGTGCTCCGGCCGCAGCGGGACGATCCGCGTCACCGGTCGGTGAGGCGCAGCTCGATGCGCCGGTTGCGGGCGAGCGCCTCCGGGCTGTCGCCCTGGTCGATCGGCTGGAACTCGCCGAAGCCGGCCGCGACCAGCCGCTGCGGCGGGATGCCCCGGCTGATCAGATACTGGACCACGGCGATGGAGCGGGAGGCCGACAGCTCCCAGTTGGAGCGGAACCGCCCGCCCTGGATCGGCCGCGCGTCGGTATGGCCGTCCACCCGCAGCACCCAGGGGATGTCGGTGGGGATGTCCTTCTCCAGCTGGAGAAGCGCTGCCGCGAGCTTGTCGAGTTCGGCGCGCCCGCCCGGCTCAATCTCCGCCTGGCTCGACCCGAAGAACACCTCGGAGCCGAAGACGAAGCGATCGCCGACGACGCGGATGTCGCTGCGCTCGGCGAGGATCTCGCGCAGGCGGCCGAAGAACTCCGAGCGGTAGCGTGACAGCTCCTGGACGCGCTGGGCCAGCGCCAGGTTCAGCCGCCGTCCGAGATCGGTGATGCGCGACTGCGCATCGCGATCGCGCGCCTCGCTGGCGCCGAGGGCCTCTTCCAGGGCGGCGAGCTGGCGGCGCAGGGCCGCGATCTGCTGGTTCAGGAGCTCGATCTGGGCGATGGCGGCCTGTGAATTGCGGCGCTGCTCGGCGAGCTGCTGCTCGAGCGTGGTGGCGCGCCCCACGGCGCTGCCCGCCTGGCCCTGCGCCTCGTCCAGGAGCCCCTGCAGCCGACGCCGCTCGGCATCCGAGGTGCCGAGCGTCGCGGTGATCGCGGCAAGCCCTTCCTGCAGCGTCTGGCGCTGGCCGCGCTCCAGCTGCAGCAGGTCGCCAAGCTCGGCGATCTGGCGCTGCAGGCGCACCATGGTCTCGTCCTTGCCGGCGATCTCCCGCGACAGGAAATACTGCGCCAGCATGAAGACCGAGAGCATGAAGATGATGGCGAGCAGGAAGGTGGACAGCGCGTCCACGAAGCCCGGCCAGTAGTCGATCCCGCGTTCGCCGCGGCGCGACCGCGACAGGGCCATCAGACCGGGCCCTTCTCGCGCAGCACCTGTTCGAGCAGGCGCCGCAGCTCCTTCTGGTCGGTGGCCTGGGCCTGCATCCAGTCACGCACCACCTGCTGCTCCGAGCGCATGTGGGTGACGAGGCCCTGGATGCCCTCGGCGAGGTTCGCCATGGCCGCCCCGGCGCGCTGGCCGCCGGCCTCGCCGATGGCCTCGCGCAGCCGGTCGAAGGCGCGCTGCAGATCCGCGACGCTCACCTGCGGCGCCGATCCGTCGGTGCTGGACGGGCCGATCACCGCCATGTCCTGCACGGTCGAGGACAGCCAGTCCTCCACCTCGGTGTAGAAGCGGTTCTGCGCCTGGCTCGCCTGCAGGTCGAGGAAGCCGAGGACGAGCGATCCGGCAAGGCCGAAGAGCGAGGACGAGAAGGCGATGCCCATGCCGCCGAGCGGCTCGGCAAGGCCGCGCTTCATGTCCTCGAAGATGGTGCCGAGCTCGCCCTGCGTCGACAGGCCGTTGATGACCTTGCCGACCGAGGTGACGGTCTCGATCAGGCCCCAGAAGGTGCCGAGCAAGCCGAGGAAGACGAGGAGGCCGGTGAGGTAGCGGGCGAGCTCCCGGCCCTCGTCGAGGCGGGTGGCGAGCGAATCCAGCAGCGAGCGCATGGTCAGCGTCGAAATCGCCATCTGCCCGGTGCGGGCGCCCAGCATGGTCGCCATGGGCGCGAGCAGGATCGGCGGGCGTTCCACCACAAGCCCCGGCTCGGCGAGGCGGAAGCCGTTGACCCACTTCACCTCGCGGAACAGCCGGATCACCTGCCGGAACGACAGGATGACGCCGACGACGCCCACCGCCACGATCACGCCGTTGAGGCCCGGATTGGCCATGAAGGCCACCTGCACCTCGCGTTGCAGCACGAAGACCACGAGGCCCACGAGCGCCAGGAAGACCAGCATGCGGACCAGGAAGATCCGCGGGGACGAGACCTTGAAAGGATCGAGTTCGCGGGCCATCGACACTCATCGAGCGGTTGCGGGGCAGACGCAGGCTAACCCTGCCGGCCGCAGAAATGAAGCCGGGTCGATGACGGCGCCGTGACGGGTGTCACGGCACCGCTTGTCGGGGCGATCAGGCCGCGAGCAGGCCTTCTGCCTTGGCGTGGTCGAGCACGCGGTCGAGCGTGCGGGCGACGCGGTCGAAGAGGTCGTCGATCTCCTCCGGCGAGATGATCAGCGGCGGGCAGAGCGCCAGCGCATCGCCGAGGTTGCGCAGGATGACGCCTTCCTCCTGGGCGATGGCCACCGCCTTGGCGCCGATGCCGGCCTTGGGCTCGAAGGCCTTCTTGGTGCGCTTGTCGGCCACCATTTCCAGCGCGCCCATCATGCCGAGGCCGCGGGCCTCGCCGACGAGGGGATGGTCGCCGAGCGCCTTCAGATGCGCCTGGAACTGCGGCGACTTGGCCGCCGCCTTCTCGATGATCTTCTCGCGGTCGTAGATCTCCAGCGTCTTCAGCGCGACGGCCGCGCCGACCGGGTGGCCGGAATAGGTGAAGCCGTGGCCGAAGGTGCCGACCTTCTTCGATTCGACGATGGTCGCCTGGTACATCTCCTCGGGGATGAGGATGGCGCCGACCGGCATGTAGGCCGAGGTCAGCGCCTTGGCGATGGAGATGGAGTTCGGCTTGTAGCCGAGCGCCGAAGAGCCGAACCATTCGCCGAGGCGGCCGAAGGCGCAGATCACCTCGTCGGCGATCATGAACACGTCGTAGCGCTGGCAGACCGCCATCATCTTCTCGAAATAGCCCTTCGGCGGCACGATGACGCCGCCGGCGCCCATCACCGGCTCGGCGATGAAGGCGGCGACCGTGTCCGGCCCCTCGCGCAGGATCAGGTCCTCGAGGTCCTGGGCGCAGCGGGTAGCGAAATCCTCCTCGCTCTCGCCCTCCAGCCCGAAGCGATAGTGGTGCGGGCACGAGGTATGGAGGATGCCTGAGATCGGCAGGTCGAAATCGGTGTGGTTGGCGGGAAGGCCGGTCAGCGAGGCCGAGGCGATGGTGACGCCGTGATAGCCCTTGATGCGCGAGACGATCTTCTTTTTCTGCGGCCGTCCCATCGCGTTGTTCATGTACCAGATCATCTTGATCTGGCTGTCATTGGCCTCCGAGCCCGAGCAGACGAAGAACACCTTGGAGATCGGCACGGGCGCCTTCTCCTTCAGCCGCTCGGCAAGCTCGATGGCCGGATCGTGGCTCTTGCCGCCGAAGAGATGGGTGAAGGACAGCTTCTTCATCTGCGCATAGGCGGCGTCGGCGAGCTCCTCGTTGCCGTAGCCGAGCGAGGTGCACCACAGGCCCGCCATGCCTTCGATGTAGGGCTTGCCGTCGACGTCGTAGACATGGATGCCCTTGGCGCGCTCCAGCACCAGCGTGCCGGTGTCGCGGATCGTCGCCTGGTTCGTATAGGGGTGAAGGACGGTTTCCAGGTCGCGGACCTGGAGATTGGTCAGAGCCATGGCGGCCTCCTGCGAAGATGATGGCCGAAGTGAACCTGATTGGCTCTGCCGGTGTCAAAGCAGGGGAGGGATGCGACCCCTCCCCCGCAAGAGGCCTCAGCGCCGGGATCGCAGCCGTGCCGCAAGGCGGGCCGCGACGGCGGCCAGCAGCAGCGCCACGGGTACGAGGTACCAGACGCTCATCGGCACGCGCTTGCCATTGGTGAAGACGAAGCTGAGCCAGACATACCAGGCGCCCCAGAGGTGGATGTGCCGCCACACCGCGGGCCCCAGCCAGCGCAGCGCGGTATCCGACGACGTCGCCGCCATGACGAGGATCACCGCATAGGTCGTCGATCCGCTGATCGCCGAGCCCATGGTGCTGAGCTGCCAGAACAGGGCCGGATCGGCCCGCACCAGGGCGATGATGGCGCCGAGGTGGATGGCATGCGAGGCCGCAAACGACAGCCCCAGCGGCCGGCGGTTCGCCAGCAGCCAGCGGGTGGCCGGGGAGGGCGCAAGGCGCGCCAGCGACGAGGCGATGAAGCTGAGCAGGAAGAACACGAGCGAGGTCCGCGCGGTGAGGCGGATCATGGCGCGCAGGCCATCCGTTCCGCCACCGGAGGCGAGGAAGGCGAGGGCCGAGGCCACGAGCAGTGCAAGGGTGAACAGGACGACGAGGCGCCAGCCCCTCAGGGCGGCGCGAGAGGGTGAAGGCAGGGCGAGCGGAATCATTCCGTCCCTCCGGGGATCGGTGCAGATGTCGGGTTTGGGGGATGGCCCGCTTTAGAGACCGGCGAGCCGCGCGGCGCGCTGGAGGCTGCGCCGGAGCGCCAGGGCCTGCGCCATGAGCAGGCCGACGACGAGGCATTCGCCCGCCGTCGCGGCGACGACCAGGACCGGGGCCTCCGCCCAGCCTGCGGCGAGCCAGATGCGCAGGATTCCCGCCGCGACCGAGGCGCAGAGGCCGGCAAGCGCCACCGCCGCCCAGCGGCTGCGCCGGGCAGTCGGGCGGCGGACCCGCCCGATGAGCCAGCCGGCGCAGACCAGCATCGCGACGACGAAGGCCCAGCGGTCGACGAAGGGGACGAGCGCGCCCGCGAGCGCCCCGTCGCTATCGAGCGGCGGCAGCCAGAGCGATCGCAGCCGCATGGCAATGAAGGTTGCGACCAGCGCCGTCACCAGCACCGCGCCGGTGCGCTCGGCCGTGCTGTCGGCGCGGTCGGCAAGCAGGCTGGCCGCGATGTCGCGGGCCGGGCCCATGCGGGCCACCGCCTCGCGTTGCTCGTCCTCCGACGGCGCCTCGCTCAGCACCTCCGCGAAGTGATCGGCGAGCTCTTCGGCCAGCCTCTCCGCCAGCGCCGGATCATGGCCGAGGAGATCGGTGACCTCGGCGAGGTAAGCCTCGATCACGCCGGCCATGGGCGGCCCCCGACCACGGCGCTGACCCCGGCGGCGAAACGGTCCCAGAGGCTGCGCCGCGCCTTCAGCGCATCATGGCCGGCGGGCGTCAGGGCATAGACGCGACGCTTGCGACCGCTTGGCGGCACCACCCATTCGCTGGCGAGAAGGCCCGCGGCCTCGAGGCGGTGCAGGGCCGGGTAGACCGTGCCTTCCGGCAGGTCGAAGGTCTCGCCGCTGCGGGCGCGGATCGCCTCGATCACCGCATAGCCATGGGCTGGCCCCGCTTCCAGCGCAGCGAGCACGATGGTGTCGAGGTGACCCTTGAGCATTTCAGCGTCCATACCTCGGGACGCTATACCTCGTGTCACTAGGCGTCAACCTTCCGGCGGTGTCTCCTTCGGGTCCACCGGCGCGGTGACGCTGGGGCTCGCCTTGACCCGGCGCGGCTCGCGGCGCTTCAGCCGGCGCGGCGGCAGGATCTCCGGATCGCTCACCACTTTCTTGGCGAGGAAGATGGCCGCATCCAGCTTGGTGAAGGCCCGGCCGCGATAGAACTTCAGCGCATTCTCGTTGTTCTCGGCCACCTCCAGCACGAGGTGGGTGCAGCCGCGGAGCTTGGCGAGATGTTCGAGCTGCTCCAGCACGAAGGTGCCGAGGCCGCGGCCCTGGAATTCCGGGTCCACCGCCAGTTCCTCGACGAAGAGCGGGCGCATGTCGCGGGCGCGGAAATAGCGCTCGTTCATCCAGTTGTCGGTGCCGATGATGGCCAGCGCGCATTCGGCATAGCCGACGATCCGCTCCTTGCCCCCCGTTCGGATGACGAAGAGCAGCTGCTCGATGCCCTTCTCCTCGAAGACCTCGAGGAAGCGCTTCTTCGACTTCGGCCGCTGGTACTCCACCGTCGAGCGGTTCACCTCGCGGAACACCGCCTTGATGAACTCCCAGGTGCGGTTGAGGTCGCGCTTGTTGAGATGGCGCACCCGCACCTGCGGCTCGGCATCGGCGATGTCGTCGGGGATCGATGTGTCGGAGGCCATGGGATGAACAGCAGGTTCCGTTGCTGCCAGTCTCTACCGCATCGGAGGGGGGAGAGCCTAGCCGGGGGCGAGGCGGCACACCCATTCAAGGGCGACATATACGTTGGGTTTAGGATGTCGTTCTATCGAACTTTAACGCGAGCGACTGCAGGCTTGCGCCATGACGATTTTTCTCATTGCAACCGGCGTTCTCTCCGCGGTCATCGTTGCCTTTCCGCTGATCGTGCTCCTGGCCATCTTTCTTGGCCCGCTCGGCTTCTTCCTGATGTGGGTGCCGACCATCTTCCTGGTCGCCTCCACATTTCAGATGACGCGTGCTGTGCTGACCTATGGGGGCGTGTCCGGGCGCGAGAAGGCGGCAGTCATCGCCGGGGCGGTGACCGCCCTGGTGTTCTTCGCTCTCCCGCTTCCCGCCTACTGGCAGGCACAGCGGCTCCTTGCCGGCGTCGTCCTGCCCGATGTCACGCCGCAGGCGCCGATCCGGCTCTCGGGGGTCGTGCGCCTCGATGCTCCCATCAATGGATGCGACAACATCTGCGCCGCTTTGCTGATGACGCCGGGCGTGACCGCGGTGACATTGCCAGGAGCCAGTGGCCGGCAAGCCCTGACCTATCGCCTCGTGCCGGTCGGCGACCCGCGGCAGGCGGTCGAAACCGGCAGCTTCGGCATCGCCAGGGTGATCCAAGACAATGGATTGAGGCGAAATCCGCCTGTCGACCTGGCCCGGGCCGCCTGGAATCTCAAGCTGGCTTCGGGCCTGAAACTGGTGGCCGATCGTGAGTCCGCCGGGGCGGAGTTCACAATTAACCGCACCAACGGCCCCATTCACCGGACGACCAGCAATCGCTGGTCGCTGGCGCCGCGCCCGGGTTGGGTCGACACGCTCACCATCACCGATCGATCCGGCGAGGTCCTCCTGCGGTCGCAGGTCGCCGGCATCGCAACACCTGCCTTCCCGCTGCGCACGAGCCTGGGCGGCGAGTTGGAATCCAGCAACCTTTTCGGGTGGACCGAGATCATGCTGTCCAAAGGCGTGCCGGTTCCCCAGCGAACCATTTTCCATTGGCTTGGGGCGACTCCGGGTCCCCCGAGGCTCGACCTCACGGACCTGATCCTCACCCACACCACCATTGCCCGCGTGACGGAAGCCGCAGGCATTACCGATGCGGTCCGGCCCCAACTCGTCAGTGCCCTCGACAATCCCAGCGCCGCTGCGGGGGATGCTGGCCTGCGTCTCGCCGGCCAGTGGATGAACAGTATAGCCGGCAGGACCCCGTTATCCGACGAGGATGCCGCGCTGGTGGAGCGCATTGTCCGCGACCGGCGGATTGTCAGCACCGAAGGGATGTACCTGGCCCTCCGCGCGATGGGGCCGCGCGCGGTCGGGCTCCGCGAGACTCTTCTGGCGCGTGTCGTCGAAACGGCGGCGACCTACCGGGACAAGGACTGGTATGGCGTGCTGGACGCCCTGCCGGTCGGAACCTTTGCCGCCCCCTTGCCTCAGGAACAGGCCCTACTGGCGGACGTCGTCACCAGCCGCCGCGCGCTCGTGCTCATCCGCCGGCAGGCCGAGCGGGGGCGTGACGCCTTGCCGGACCTGCTGCGCCTGCTCGAGACCTTCGCATCAACAGCGACCCCGCCCGGCGGTGACTGGTCCGATACGAGGGATGCAATCAGTTCGGTGCAAAGCGCGCTCCTCCGCCTCGGGCCCGAAGCCGCCCCGGCCCTGCCACAGGTCGAGGCCCTGTTCGAGAAGTATGAACGGCTTCGCCGGACGCGCGACACGTATTGGGATGCCACGCTGGTGGCGATGGGGATGCCGCTCGAGCGCGTGGTCAAACCGGCGTATCAGAGCGGCACAGAGGAACAGTACCGGGCCCGCGTCCAGCGTCTGGCCGCCCAGCGGCCGCGGGAGTAACCGCCCTCATCGGGACACAGGTCCACGGCGCCCTCCGCGGCGCAACGCGCGATTGACCAACCGCATCCGGGCACCCAATGTCCTGACCGAGGCAACGCATCCCAATGAGAGGCTCCCCGATGGCCCCGTCCCCGATGGCCCCGTCCCCGATGGCCCCGTCCCCCATGGCCCCGTCTCCCCATCTCACCCGCCGCGCGACGCTGGCCGCTGCCGCTGGCTTCGCTTTTGTCCCCACCGTCGCCCGCGCCCAGGGCACCTGGCCGCAGCGCCCCATCCGGCTGATCGTGCCCTTCTCCGCCGGCGGCGCGGCGGACAGCGCGGCGCGCGTACTGACCGGCCGCATGGGCGAGCGGCTCGGCGAGCGTTTCGTCGTAGAGAACCGCACCGGCGCCAGCGGCAGCCTCGGCGGGGCGGAGGTGGCGCGCGCCACCGATGGCCACACCTTCCTGTGGGACGCCTCGAGCCACATCGTGAACCCGTCGCTCTTGCGCGGCCTGACCTTCGACTACGCCACCGCCTTCGCGCCCATCTCGCTGGTGGTGACCTTCCCCTCGGCCATCGCGGTGAAGAACGATTTCCCGGCGCGGACGCTGGCCGAGTTCGTGGCCGCCGCCAAGGCGCAGCCGGGCAAGCTCACCGTCGGCACGCAGGGCAATGCGACCGCCGGGCATATCGGGCTCGTCGCCTTCGCCCGGGCGGCCGGGATCGAGGTGATCCACGTTCCCTATCGCGGCGGCGCGGCGGCGGCGCAGGACCTCGCGACCGGCGCGCTTGACGCGGTGTTCACGACGCTGGTCTCCGCCGGCCCGGTGGTGGATGCCAACCGCGCGCGGTTCCTGGCCGTCGGCACGCTCACCCGGGTCGAAAGCCGCCCGGACATTCCGACCATCGCCGAGCAGGGCTTCCCCGGCTTCGAGTCCAATGAATGGGCCGGGCTGCTCGGGCCCGCCGGCACGCCCGCGCCGGTCATCACCGCCCTCTACGACGCGCTGGCCGAGGCCATCGCCCAGCCGGCCTTGCGCGAGCGCCTCGTGCAGATCGGCTGCGTGCCGGTCGCCTCCCGCCCCGACGCCTTCGCGCGCTTCATCACGGAAGGCCGCGCGGCCATGGCGACCCTTGTCCGCGAGGCGAACATCCGCTCGGAGTGAGGCTTCTCGGTATGGCCTGCGCGTCGCGCCGGCACTGGCGCGGCGCGCAACCCATTCCCCCCGCGCATGTCCCCCGTCGCCTTCGCGCTGCTTGCCGCGGCGGGAGCGCCATTGCACGGTGCCGGCAACGAAGACCCAAGGGGGGAGTGCATCCATGGCCGCCGACATGTCGCTCGTCGCAAAGAGCGCCACCGATATCGTGAAGCTGCTCAAGGCCGGCGAGGTGACGCCGCTCGACCTGCTGGACACGCTGGAGAAGCGGGTGAAGGCGGTGGACGGCAAGGTCAACGCCCTGCCGACCCTCTGCTTCGACCGCGCCCGCAAGCACGCCCGCGCCCTGATGAAGAAGCCCGCGGCCGAGCGCGGGCTGCTGCAGGGCATGCCGGTGCCGATCAAGGACCTCACCGACGTCGCCGGCGTGCTGTCGACGCAAGGGTCTCCCATTTTTAAGGACTTCGTGCCGGAGGTCTCCAACGTCCTCGTCGACCGGCTGGAGGCCCAGGGCGGCATCGTCTACGCCAAGTCGAACACGCCGGAATTCGGCGCCGGTGCCAACACCTTCAACGAGGTCTTCGGCGCCACCGTGAACCCCTACAACACCAAGCTGTCGGCGGCCGGGTCCTCCGGCGGCGCTGCGGTGGCGCTCGCCACCGGCATGGCCTGGCTCGCCCACGGCTCGGACATGGGCGGCTCGCTGCGCAACCCCGCGAGCTTCTGCGGCATTGTCGGCCTGCGCCCCTCGCCGGGGCGGGTCGCCGCGACGCCCGGCACGAAGATCGACTCGACGCTCGGCGTCGAGGGCCCCATGGCCCGCACCGTCGCCGACCTCGCGCTGCTGCTCGACGCCATGAGCGGCGACGACCACCGCGATCCGCGCTCGCTTCCCGCCCCTCGCAAGAGCTTCCGCTCGGCGCTCCGCGGCCCGTGGAAGCCGAAGCGCGTCGCCTGGTCGCCGGATCTCGGCATCACCCCGGTCGACCCGGAGGTGCGCGCCATCACCGAGAAGGCGGCCAGGCGCTTCAAGGAGGCGGGCGTCATCGTCGAGGAGGCCCATCCGGACTTCTCGGAGATCCACGAGTGCTTCGGCACGCTGCGCGCCTATGCCTTCGCCACCACCAAGGTGGAGCTGCTCAAGACCCATCGCGACAAGCTGAAGCCCGAGGTCATCTGGAACATCGAGAAGGGCCTCAAGCTCACGATGGAGGAGATGACGAAGGCGGAGGCGCAGCGGCAGGCCATGCTGCAGCGGACGCTGGCCTTCTTCGAGCGCTACGACCTGCTGCTGACGCCGGCCACCATCGTCGCCGCCTATCCGGTCGAGCAGCGCTTCGTCGCCGAGTGCGACGGCTACACCTTCCCCGACTATGTGCAGTGGCTGTCCATCGCCTATGCGCTGACGACGGTGTCCTGTCCGGCCCTGTCGCTGCCCTGCGGCTACACGAAGGACGGCCGGCCGATCGGCCTGCAGGTCGCGGCGCGTCCCCATGGCGAGGACCGGGTGCTGGCCGGCGCCAAGATCCTCGAGGACATCCTCGGCCTCGGCACGGTGAAGCCGGTCGATCCGCGCTGAGGCAAGCGCCTTCGGTGCCGCCCTTCACCTCTCCCCGGCGGGGAGAGGTCGGCCGAAGGCCGGGACGCTTGAACCTCCTCCCGTCATCCCCGGCCGAGCGAAGCGAGGGGAAGGGGATCCAGGGGCCCTCTGCGCGATCTCTTCCCCGATTTTTTGATCAAGCTCGGACGCAGGTGGCCTGCCACTCCTGGACCCCCTTCCCTCGGCCTCAAAGCATTCTGCTTTGGGCCTCGCCGGGGGTGACGGTTGCGGTTGGGGTTAGACCGACCCGGTCGTCATCAGCATCGCCCCCCCGTTAACGGACCATCCACCGCATCCGCAGCTTTTCCGCCCCCGCCGTCCACCCGGTGTTAAACATGACCCGGGTCGCGCGGGATGGGAGAGTGACGTGGTTCGCCACGCCCTGAAGCGGCTCTGTGCCCTGGTTGTCGTTCTGGCCGGCATGGCGCTGCCCGCCGCCGCGCAGCGCGATATTCGCCATTCCGCCATTCCCGATTTCGATGCGGTTGCCGCCGCCAACCGCGGCGTCGGTGGCTTCTATTTGGCCGCTGGCCTTGCCTATGGCCTGCCGTCCAAGCGCGCCTTCAGCCTCGTCGACGGCTTCGCCTGCCCCGGTGTCGGCGTGCCCTATCTCGGCCCGGTCTCGCTTGGCGGCGCCTCAGGCTGCAGCACCACCGCCAATCTCGCCGGGCTGACCGGCCATGCCATGGCGGGCTGGAACTTCGGCGGCCCGAACGGGCTCGTCACCGGCCTCGAGCTGCGCGGCCGCCTTGGCCGCGAGGGCGGCAATGGCCGCCTCGGCGGCTCCACCCTCGTCTCCATCCCCGGCCTGTCCGCCTATACCAACACGGCGAGCGGCGCCTATCGCGGCAATCTTGACGCCGGCCTCGCCCTGTCGGGCCGCCTCGGCTACGCCTTTTCCGGCATCATGCCGTTCGTGCGCGCCGGCCTCGGCATGGCCCGCCTCGCCGAGCAGGTCGATTTCGATGCCACCGGCTCGAGGTCCTGCGCGGTCGGCCCGCCGGTGACCTGCACCAGCGGCGGCGTCGTCGCCTGGCGCTCGACGCGCTGGCTGCCCTCCGCCGTTCTCGGCGCCGGCCTCGAGGTGCCCTATGGCCGCGTCTTCGTGCGCCTCGACGGCGAGATCGAGGCGGCCTTCTCGCCCTCCTCCAGCCTGATGCGGGAACTGGCCGGCCAGCTCGTCACCGTCACCGGCACGCCCACCGGCGGCCCGTCCACGGCGGGCGCGGCGACGCTGCGGGCGGAAAACTGGGTCGTCACCCGCCGCATCATGCTCAGCGGCGGCTTCCGGTTCTGATCCGCTGACACTATGTTCGCCGCTCGCCCCGGGATGAGCCGGCGGCCGCGACCCCCGGGTGAGAATGTCGACCACGCGCCTGACCACGCTGCCTTCCGGCCTGACCGTCGTCACCGACGCCATGCCCCACCTCAAGACGGCCTCGATCCAGGTGAGCTTCGGCGTCGGCGGCCGTGACGAACGCCCCGACGAGCACGGCATCAGCCACCTGCTCGAGCACATGGCCTTCAAGGGCACGACGCGCCGCACGCCGCGCGGCCTGGCCGAGGAGATCGAGGCGGTCGGCGGCGATCTCAATGCGGCGACGGCCTCGGAGAGCACATCCTACTACGCCAAGGTGCTGGGCGAGGACCTGCCCGTCGCCATCGACATCCTCGCCGACATCCTCACCGATCCGCAGTTCCACCCTGAGGAGCTGGTCAAGGAGAAGAACGTCATCGTCCAGGAGATCGGCGCCGCCGAGGACGACCCGGACGACGTCGTCATCGACCATTTCATCGCCGAGGCCTATCCGGCCCAGCCGCTCGGCCGCACCATCCTCGGCACCCCCGCTGCGGTGCGGTCGGCGACGCCCGACAAGCTGCGCGCCTATATGGGCCGCTCCTATTCCGCCCCGCGCGCGGTCGTCTCCGCCGCCGGTGCGGTCGACCACGACCGCATCGTCGAGGCCATCGGCCGCGCCTTCGAGGTCCTGCCGAAGGACGCCCCGCCGGCCAACGAGCCCGCCCGCTACCGCGGCGGCATCAGCACGGTGGCCCGTCCGCTGGAGCAGACGAACCTCGTCTTCGGCTTCGAGGGCATGAGCTACCGCGATCCCGACATCTATGCCGTCGGCGTCTTCAACAACCTGCTCGGCGGCGGGCTCTCCTCGCGCCTGTTCCAGGAGGTCCGCGAGGAGCGCGGTCTCTGCTACGAGATTCACTCCTTCCACTGGTCCTACAGCGACACAGGCATTTTCGGCATTTCCGCCGGCACCGACCCGGGCGATGCGGTGGACCTCGTCACCCTCACCATGGACGTGCTCAACGCCACGGTGGATGGCGCCACCGAGGCGGAGGTCGGCCGCGCCAAGGCGCAGATGAAGGTCGGGCTCCTCGGCGCGCTGGAGAGCTCGTCGTCCCGCACCGACCAGATGGCCCGGCAGGTGCTCATCTTCGGCCGGACCTTCGCCCTGGAGGAGATCGTCGCGAAGATCGACGCGGTGACGGTCGAGGATGCCCGCGCGGCCGGCGCAAGGCTGGTGCGCTCCTCGCCCATGACCTTTGCAGCCATCGGACCCAAGCGCGGGCTGGACAAGGTGAGGAAGCTGGCGGAACAATTCCGCCCGACATGACTCATCCCACCAAGGCCCCGCCGCAAAGGTCGGCCGCCGCGAAGCCGCTGTCGCTGCTGCGCGCCGTGGGCCTCGCCTACAGCGCGCCGGAGCCGATCGTGACGCCGAAGGTGCTGCTGCGGCTGCCCGACATGGGCGACTTCGAGGCCTGGGCGGCCTTGCGCGAGCAGAGCCGCCGTTTCCTCGCGCCCTGGGAGCCGGCCTGGCCGCTCGACGACCTGACCCGGCCGGCCTTCCGCCGCCGCATCGCCCGCTATCGCCAGGACTGGCGCGACGACCAGGGCTACGCCTTCTTCCTTCACCGCGCCGAGGACGGGGCTCTCGTCGGCGGGCTCACCCTCACCAATGTCCGGCGCGGCGTCGCCCAGATGGTCTCGCTCGGCTACTGGATGGGCGAGGCCTATGCCGGCAAGGGCTACATGAGCGCGGGTGTCCGGGCGATCATCCCCTATGCCTTCGGCACGCTCGGCTTCCGCCGCATCGAGGCGGCCTGCCTGCCGCACAATGCGGTCTCGGTGGGCCTGTTGGAGCGCGTCGGCTTCACCCGCGAGGGCCTGGCGCGGCAGTATCTCTGCATCAACGGCACGTGGATGGACCACGTGCTCTATGCCTTCGTGCAGGGCGACCCGATCGGCTAGGTCAGAGCGTCATCAGGCAGCCGCCGATCTCCAGCGTCCACAAGGCCAACGAGACGCCGGAGGCATACCAGGCATAGAGCCCGCAGACCTGCCACTCCGCGCGGCGGATTTCGCGATGGGCAATGCGCAGCGGCGGGCGCTCCTCGGCGGCGAGATTGTTCCACACCTCGCCCTCGACCACGTTCTGCCGCTCGGCGCGGGCGATGCGCACGATCATCAGCAGCGAGGCGAAGGTGAAGCCGATGGCGCCCGCCTTCATCGCGGCGATCGGGTCGGCGGCAAAGTGGAACATCAGGGCGAGGGCGGCGAGCACGGCGACCGACAGGTCCCGAAGGGCGGCGGCACGCACCTGGCGATGGATGGAATCCATGGAGAACTCCCGGCGTCTCATCGACATCATGGCACCATTGGCCATGTTGCAATGCAATACGCCGGGAGCGGGAAGGAGGTTCCCGCCCCGCGAAGACCTCGCGGGAGCGCAGCCCCCGCCGCCTCAGTCGACGATGAACAGCCGCGCGCCCTTCGGCGCCGTCGAGCGATGGGCTTCCGCGCCATCGGCCACCTGGTAGCTCATGCCCGGCTTCAGCACGAAGACGCGGCCGTCCTCCAGCCTCGTCTCGAGCTCGCCCGACAGGCAGAAGAGCACATGGCCCTTCGAGCACCAGTGGTCGGAGACATAGCCCGGCGAATATTCGACCATCCTGACCCGGATGGCATTGTCCGCCGGACCGAAATGCCGCGTCCGCCACAGCGCCTCGCCGACCTCGCCGGGATGGCGCGTCGGCTCGACGGTCTCCCAGTCGACCGTGCCGAAGGGGATGTCGGACATCTTCATGGGGAGGGCCTTCAGAACAGGTGGATCAGGCCGGGCTTGAACAGGCCGATGGCCGAGAATGCAATGCCGACGAGGCCGAGGCCGCCCGAGAGCCAGGCCAGCGCCATGGCGCCGGTCACCACCGCGGCCGAGGCCAGCACGATGGCGATCTGGAACGCCGCCGAGGAAATCTCGAAGTCGTGGTAGCGCTTGTAGGCGACGTCGCGCTTCTTCTCGGCCGCCTGGGCGCGGGCGGAGAGCTGGCGGCGGCCCTCATTGGTCTCCGGCTCGTTGTCCCAGCGCGCGGCGCGGCCCTGCCAGGTCTCGATCTGCCGGGTCATCGCCGCCTTGGCGGCCTCGTCGGCCACGAGGTTGCGGGTGATGGTCATGTCCTCGGCGGCCGTGGTCACCGCGGTCATGCGGATCGTCTTGGCCTGGAAGAAGGCCCAGAGGTTCGAGGCTTCCACATTGGCGTTGAGGGCGTCGGTCTGCGAGCTCTTGGCGGCGGTCTCGGCGAGGGCCAGGAAGAGCGCGAGGACGGCGATCAGCAGGGCGATCGTCTTGTTGGAGGGGTCCATATGACCGTGGCCGGACATGGTGTGATTCCCTTGGGTGAGACGGAGGATGCATGCTTTGCCCGCCGCCGTGCCGCGGCGCAAGCGGCGCCTTGCCACGTCCCCGCTTGGCGGGACGGGCCGGGGCGTCCTAAACAGCCTTCATGACAGCCCGTCGACCGCCGCGCGGTCGCAAGGGGGCGAGAGGCCCGGCATGAGCGATCACCACGACCATCACGACGAGGCCCTGGAACGCCCGGATTCGCCCTGGGCGACGGGCCTTGCCCCCTCGCCGAACCATGACGAGCGGCGGGCGAGCATCGACATCCTGCTCCTGCACTATACCGGCATGACCGATGGCATGGCGGCGCTGAGGCGCCTGTGCGACCCGCATGCGCCGCGCGTCTCCGCCCATTACGTCGTCTTCGAGGATGGCGAGATCATCCAGTGCGTCGCCGAGAGCCGCCGGGCCTGGCATGCGGGAGCCGGCTCATGGCAGGGCCGGGAGGACGTCAATTCCCGCTCCATCGGTATCGAGATCGTCAATCCCGGCCATGAATGGGGCTATCGTCCCTTCCCGGATGCGCAGATCGCCGCTGTCATCAATCTCGCGCGCGACATCCTCCTGCGGCGCGGTCACATCCCGCCGCTGGGGGTGCTCGCCCATTCCGACACCGCGCCCGGCCGCAAGCAGGATCCCGGCGAGCTGTTTCCCTGGGCCCGGCTGGCGGAGGAGGGCGTCGGCCTCTGGGTGCCGCCGGCCCCGATCCAGGAGGGCCCGACCTATCGCCTGGGCGAGGAGGGCCCGCCCATCCAGGCCTTGCAGGCCATGTTCGGCATGCTGGGCTACGGGCTGCAGGTCACCGGCGTCTTCGATGCGCCGACCGAAGCGGTTGTCACCGCCTTCCAGCGCCACTGGCGGCAGGAGCGCGTCGACGGCGTGGCCGATGCATCGACGCTGCGCACCCTGCGGGACCTCCTCGCAGCGCGCTGACCGGCTTGCCAAAGCACCGGCGCGGCGGGAGGCTCGCGCCATGCGCGCCATCCTCACCCTGCTCGCCGTCCTGTCTGCGCCGCTTCCGGTCTCCGCCCAGTCGGCCCTGCCGGACGGGTTCGTCCATCTCGCCGAGGTCGCCCCGACCATCCGGCAGGACATCCGCTATGCCGGGTCCCGCAATTTCCTCGGCCGTCCCGTCGCCGGCTATCTCGCCGGCGAGTGCATCCTCACCCGCCGCGCCGCCGAGGCGCTCGCCCGCGCCCAGGCGGAGATCGCGCCGCGGGGCCTGACCCTCGTCGTCTGGGACTGCTACCGCCCTGCCACCGCCGTGGCCGACATGATGGCCTGGACCCGCGACGCCACCGACCAGCGGATGAAGGCGGTCTTCTATCCCGGCATCGACAAGGCCCGCCTGTCGGTCGAGGGCTATCTCTCCTCCCGCTCCACCCATTCCCGTGGCTCGACCGTCGATCTCGGCATCGCGCGCGCTGGTGCTGCGCCGGGCTTCGCGAGTGGCGCCTGCACCGCGCCCGCCGGCCAGCGCCTCGACGACGGCGCCCTCGATTTCGGCACCTCCTATGACTGCTTCGACCCGGCCGCCCATGTCCGCGCGCCCGGCATCGGCCGCGAGGCGGCCGCGAACCGCGCCATGCTGGCCTCCTTGATGCAGCGCAATGGCTTCCGCGCCTATGCGAAGGAATGGTGGCACTTCCAGCTCGTGAACGAGCCCTTCCCCGCCCGCGTCTTCGATTTCCCGGTGGTGCGGCGGGGCCAGCGATGACGTGACGCACGGCCGTCACGGAACGGGCGCGTCGCGGGCGCATTGTGTTGGAGCACGAGGAGCCCGATCCATGACCGACGTCCAGCCCGCCCCCACCGACACCGCCCGCACCGGCGCCTCCATCGGCTCCCAGCTCGTGCCACTCCGCCGCAATTCCGGCTGGCTCATGGCCGCGGGCATCGCCCTCATCCTGCTTGGGCTGTTCGGCCTCGTCGCCGTGCACCTCTTCTCGCTGGTCAGCGCGCTCACCTTCGGCGCCATGATGCTGGCGGGCGGCGCGGTGCTTCTGGTCGACGCCTTCAGGCACCCGGGCTGGCAGAGCCGGCTGACCATGATCGGCATCGGCGTGGTCTATGTGATCACCGGCGTCCTGGTCTTCATCAACCCGCTCCAGGCGGTCATCGCCCTCACCATGGTCTGCGCCGCCATGCTGATCGCTACCGGCCTTCTGCGCATCATCGCCGCCTTCCAGGTGCGTCCGATGGTGGCCTGGGGCTGGATCCTCGCCTCGGGGCTCCTGTCGCTGCTCCTCGGCATCGTCATTGCCGTCCAGCTGCCGCAGGCGGCGGCCTGGGTGCTCGGCACCTTCCTGGCGGTGGAGCTGATTTTCCAGGGCTGGTCCTATGTCTTCCTCGCCCGCGCCATCCGCTCGACCTTCGATGGCGTGCATCCCAAGCCAGTCGCGTGAGCGAGCCGTCATGGTGACCAAACCCTTGACGGAAACCGTTTCTTAACGGCCGGCGGCGTTAATCAGGCGTTGACGGCACGATGCCCGCGGAAAGGCCGGCGGGACGGCGTCGTCACCACGCCCGTGATGCCATGCCGGTCCGCAGCGAGCAGCCGATCCCCACGCCTCCGACGCGCCCCGGCCGCGCGTCGCCGCCGTGGGAGAGGTGCACCGCCCGGACCCGCCAGCGCCTCCCGGGGGCGGCGCGCGGGAGGGGCGGCATGACGTCAGCCATGGCAAGGGACGGTAGGGGCGACGCGCCCCGGCACGTGCCCGTGCTGCTGGCCGAGGTCCTGGGCAGCCTCACGCCGCACGACGGCGACATCATCATCGACGGCACGTTCGGCGCCGGCGGCTATACCGCCGCCATCCTCGCGGCTGCCGACACCCGCGTCATCGCCATCGACCGCGACCCGACCGCCATTGCCGCGGGCGCCGCGCTGGTCGAGGCGTCGGGCGGCCGGCTTACCCTCGTCCACGACCGTTTCGCCAATCTCGACGAGGTTTCCGCCGATTGCGGCCACGCCGCGGTCGATGGCGTCGTGCTCGATATCGGCGTCTCCTCCATGCAGCTCGACGAGGCCGACCGCGGATTCTCCTTCCGCTTCGACGGGCCTCTCGACATGCGCATGGCGCGCGAGGGCGACAGCGCCGCCGATCTCGTCGCGCGGCTCGAGGAGACCGACCTCGCCAACCTCATCTACACCTATGGCGAGGAGCGCCTGTCGCGCCATATCGCCAAGGCCATCGTCCGCGAGCGCGCGGAAGCGCCGATCACCACGACGAAGCGCCTTGCCGACATCGTGGGACGTGTCGTGCGCTCCAAGCCCGGCGACATCCACCCGGCGACGCGCACCTTCCAGGCGCTGCGCATCGCGGTGAACGACGAGCTCGGCGAACTGGAAACGGCACTGGTCGCGGCCGAGCGGGTGCTGAAGCCCGGCGGACGCCTCGTGGTGGTCACCTTCCATTCGCTCGAGGATCGCATCGTCAAGCAGTTCCTCGTCGACCGGTCCGGCAAGGCTCCCGCCGGCTCGCGCCATGCGCCCGCCGTCCATGCGCCCGAGCCGACCTTCACGCTCCTCCACCGCAAGGCTGTCGCCGCCTCCGAGGCCGAGAGCGCCGTCAACCCGCGCGCCCGCTCCGCCAAGCTGCGCGCCGCGGTCAGGACCACCGCCCCTGCGAGGCGCCGGCCATGATGCGCTTCCTCAACATTCTCGTGGTTGCGGCGCTGGTGACGGCGGCGGCCTATGTCTATCGCATCAAGTACGAGGCGACGCGCCACGGCGAGCAGGTGGCGAAGCTTCGCCTCGAGATCACCCGCGAGCGCGAGGCCATCGCCGAGCTGAAGGCCCAGTGGGCTCAGCTCAACAGCCCAGACCGCCTGCAGGCGCTGGCGGAGAAGCACCTCCGCCTCCGGCCGCTGGCCATCAACCAGCTGCATGACCTGTCCGGCCTACCCGACAAGCCGGTGATCGATCCCGATCCGATCGGCTCCATGCTGCAGGCCATGGAGGCCGGCGGCGAGGGCGGCATCACCACCGGCACCATTCCGGGCGGCATGCCGCTGCCGCAGCGCCGCCCGGCAGGAGGCCGCTGATGACCGACATGACCGCCGAAGCTCCGCCGCGCCCCTCCTTCCTGATGCGCACCCGGCATTTCTTCGCGTGGGTGCTGGCCGGCCCGCAGTCCGAGCGCCTGCGCAAGGCGCGCTCGCGCGTGCGCCTCGCCATGCTCGGCTTCGGTGCGCTTTATGCGGTGATCGCCGTCAGCCTCGTCGTCTATGTCGTGCGCTATGACCGCTCCGCGCAGTCGGGCGTGCGCAGCGCCGAGGCAGTCTCCTCGACGCGCCCCGACATCCTCGACCGCAACGGCGAGGTGCTGGCCACCGACGTGCGCGCCATCTCGCTCTATGCCGAGCCGAAGAAGCTCGCGGCGAGCTTCGACGTCGACGAGGCCACCGAACTGCTCACCGCCGTCCTGCCCGACCTCGACGCCCGCGAGGTGCGCGAGCGCCTGCGCTCCGGCAAGGGCTTCGTCTGGCTGCGCCGCGAGATCACGCCCGCCCAGCGCGACCAGATCCACCGCCTCGGCATTCCCGGCGTCGGCTTCCTGCGCGAGGCCAAGCGCTCCTACCCGAACGGCCCGACGCTCTCCCACGTCCTCGGCATGGTCAATGTCGACAACCAGGGCCTCGGCGGCATCGAGCGCTACATCGACAACCAGGGCCTCGCCGAACTGCACCGCGCCGGCCTGGTCACCGACCGCAACCAGGCGGCTGTGCAGCTCTCCATCGACCTGCGCGTCCAGCACGTGCTGCGCGACGAGCTGATCCAGGCGCACCAGAAGTTCCGCGCCAAGGCGGCGGCCGGCGTGATCGTCGACGTCAATACCGGCGAGATTCTCGCGCTCGCCTCGATCCCCGACTACGACCCGAACCAGCCCTCGACCGCCGCAGGTTTCGACCGCGCCAACCGCATCACAACCGGCGTCTACGAGATGGGCTCGGTGATGAAGTCGCTGACGACGGCCATGGCGATCGATTCCGGCCGCTTCAACATCAACTCGACCTTCGATGCCCGCTTCCCCATGGCCGTCGGCCGGCACCAGGTGAAGGACTTCCACGCCCAGCGGCGCGTGCTCACCCTGCCGGAGGTCTTCACCTATTCCTCCAACATCGGCACCAGCCGCATGGCGCTGTCGCTCGGCGGAGAGCATCAGCGGTCCTTCCTGCGCCGTCTCGGCCAGTTCGACCGCGTCGTCACCGAGATCGGCCCCTCCACCGCGCCGCTCGTACCGCGTCGCTGGGCCGACATCACCGCCGCCACCGTCTCCTTCGGCCACGGCATCTCGGTCGCCCCGCTCCAGGCGGTCATGGGCACCGCCGCGCTGGTCAATGGCGGGCGGCTGATCACGCCGACCTTCCTGCGCCGCTCGCCCGAGCAGGTCCAGGCTGCCTCGCGCCAGGTCATCCGTCCCGAGACCTCGCAGGCCATGCGCTTCCTGATGCGCCTCAATTCCGAGCGCGGCTCCGGCCGGCGCGCCGATGTCGAGGGCTTCTACGTCGGCGGTAAGACCGGCACCTCGGAGAAGGTGATCGGCGGCCGCTACTCCAAGGACAAGCAGCTCAACTCCTTCATGGCGGTCTTCCCCGCCGACCAGCCGCGCTACCTCCTGCTCGTCATGCTGGACGAGCCGCGCGGCATCCCCGAGACCCATGGCCTCGCCACCGCCGGCTTCAATGCCGCCCCGACGGCCGGCCGCGTCATCGCCCGTTCCGCGCCGCTCCTCGGCCTGCAGCCGCGCTTCGACCTTGCCCCGGCCATGCAGACGATCCAGGTCGGCTACCGCATGCCGGGACGGTGACCCTCGGTCGCATCGCCCCGACCGGGACACCGCCTAAAGTCCGCCATCTTGTCCCGTGCTGATGCGCGCGATCCGAGAGCCTGCATGACGACCCTGACCCTCAAGGACCTGCTTGCCGACGAGGCGCCCGGCAATGGCGCGGCAGCCCCCGTCACCGGCGTCACCGCCGACAGCCGGGCCGTGGCGAAGGGCAGCCTGTTCTTTGCCCTGAAAGGCGAGAAGACCGACGGCATGGCCTATGCCGAGGCCGCGGCCCGCGCCGGCGCCGCCGCCATCGTCACCGATTCGCCCGCCGCGCCCGCCTCCATCGGCGATGTGCCGGTGGTGTGCGTCGCCAATGCCCGCCGGACGCTGGCTCTGGCGGCGAGCCGCTTCCATCCGCGCCAGCCCGGCACCATCGCCGCCGTCACCGGTACCTCCGGCAAGACGTCGGTTGCGGCCTTCGTTCGCCAGATCTTCGCCTTCGACGGCCATCCGAGCGCTTCCATCGGCACGGTCGGCGTGGTGCGCCCCTCCGGCAAGGTCTATGGCGGCCTGACGACGCCCGACCCGGTGACCCTGCACCAGACCCTCGACACGCTGGCGGGGGAGGGCGTCACCCACGTCGCCTTCGAGGCCTCGTCCCACGGCCTCGATCAGCACCGGCTCGACGGCGTGCGCATCCAGGCTGCCGGCTTCACCAACCTTTCCCGCGACCATCTCGACTATCACAAGACCTTCGAGGCCTATCGAACCGCGAAGCTGCGGCTCTTCACCGACCTCCTGCCGCCTGACGGCACGGCGGTGGTTGTCGCCGGCCCGGAGGGCGACCATTTCGCCGCTGCGGCCCGCGCGCGCGGCCAGCGCCTCCTGATGGTCGGGCGCGACAGGGCCTTCGGTGAGACCGGCATCGCCATCCTCTCCGAGACGATCAAGGGGGCTTCCCAGCGCGTGAAGCTGCGCGCCTTCGGCCGTGACAGCGAGGTGCTGATCCCGCTGCTCGGCCGCTTCCAGGTGGAGAACGCCCTCGTGGCCGCGGGCCTCGCGGTCGGCTGCGGCACCGATCCCGACAAGGCGCTCGCCGCGCTGGAGACGCTGGAAGGCGCGAAGGGCCGGCTCGAATTCGTCGGCGCCAAGGACGGCGCACCGGTGGTCGTCGACTATGCCCACAAGCCCGGCGCCCTGGAGACGGTGCTTGAGGCCGCACGGCCCTTTGCGGCCCGTAAGCTCGTCGTCGTCGTCGGCTGCGGCGGCGACCGTGATCCCGGCAAGCGGCCGATGATGGGCCGAATTGCCGTGGACAAGGCCGACCGCGTCATCATCACCGACGACAATCCCCGCTCCGAGGACCCGGCCGCTATCCGTGCCCAGGTCCTCGCCGACGCGCCTGGCGCCGAGGAGATCGGCGACCGCGCCGAGGCCATCCGCGCCGCCGTGCGCGACCTTCAGCCCGGCGACCTCCTGGTCATCGCCGGCAAGGGCCACGAGACCGGCCAGATCGTCGGCTCCGTGACGTTGCCATTCTCCGACCACGAGGTCGCCCTTGCGGCGATCCGTGACTTCTCGTCCGACCGTTCCGCGAAAGGCCCGTCCGCATGACCCAGCCGCCCCTGTGGACCACCGAAGCCCTCGCCCGCGCCATGGGCGGCCGCATCCTCGGCAAGCCGGGCCCGGCCATCGCCGACATCTCCATCGACACCCGCACGCTGAATGCGGGCGAGGCCTATGTCGCCATCAAGGGCCTCGCCCATGACGGCCATGCCTTTGCTGGCGCGGCGCTGGCGAAGGGCGCGTCCGTCGCCGTGGTCTCCGAGGACTGGGCGCAGTCGGCCCCGCCCGGCGCCTATATCGCCGTCGCCGACCCTCTGAAGGCGCTGGAAAAGGCCGGCATCGTCGCCCGGGCCCGCACCGCCGCCAAGATCGTCGGCATCACCGGCTCGGTCGGCAAGACCTCGACCAAGGAGACGCTGGCCCGCGTCCTCGCCCGCGAGGGCCGCACCCACGCCCCGCCGAAGAGCTTCAACAACCATATCGGCGTGCCGCTGACCCTCGCCCGCATGCCGGCGGGCGCGGAATTCGGCGTCTTCGAGATCGGCATGAACCATGCCGGCGAGATCACCCCGCTCACCCGCATGGTCCGCCCGGACGTCGCGGTCATCACCGCCATCGAGGCCGTCCATATCGAGAACCTCGGCTCGATCGAGGCCATTGCCGACGCCAAGGCCGAGATCTTCGTCGGCGTCGAGCATGGCGGCGTCGCCGTCCTGCCGCGCGACAACCGCTTCTACGAGCGCCTCGCGAAGGCCGCCCGCGCCGCCGGCATCGACACCATCGTCTCCTTCGGCGAGCACGAGGAGGCCGATGTCCGCCTCATGCGCATCGTGCTGGCGGCGGAATGCTCCACCGTCTCCGCCCGCGTCATGGGCACCGACGTCACCTACAAGTTCGGCGCTCCCGGCAAGCACCTCGCCATGAACTCGCTCGCGGTCCTTGCCGCCGCCAAGCTGGTGGGCTGCGACCTGGCGCTGGCCGCCCTCAGCCTCGGCGAGACCCGTGCCGTGGCCGGCCGGGGCGAGAAGAGCCTGCGCCGGCTGCCGTCCGGCTCGTTCACGCTGCTGGACGAGAGCTACAACGCCAATCCCGTCTCGGTGCGCGCCGCCATCTCGGTGCTGGCCGGCGCGCCGAAGGGCCCGCAGGGGCGCCGCATCGTCGTGCTCGGCGATATGCTGGAACTCGGCAATGATGCCGAGCGGCTCCATGCCGAACTCGCCGAGCCCATCGACAAGGGCAACATCGACCTCGTCTTCTGCTCCGGCCCGATGATGCGCCATCTCTGGGACCGCCTGCCCTCCCATCGCCGCGCCGGCTATGCGCCGACGGCGGCCGAACTGGAGCCGCTGGTGATCCGCGGCCTCAAGCCCGGCGACGTGGTGATGGTGAAGGGCTCGCGCGGCAGCCGCATGGCGCCGCTTGTCGAGACGCTCAAGGCCACCTACGAGGCGGTGCCGGCCGAGGACCTGCAGGGCGCGACCTGACCGGTATCGCCATGGGCGAACCGGCGGGCTTTGCCTCGCCCGCCCCGCAGGGCATATCGGAGCCGGGGGAAGCCGGGCCGCGGCGCTGATTCGCGCGGCGGGGACGGATCACGACAGAAAGACGACAGACGCAATGTTCGCCTTCCTTGCCGAATTTGCCGGCGTCTTCTCGCCGCTCAACCTGTTCCGCTACATCACCTTTCGCACCGGCGGCGCCATCGTCACGGCGCTCATCTTCGTCTTCCTGTTCGGACCCGGGCTGATCCAGCTCCTGCGCCTCAAGCAGGGCAAGGGCCAGCCGATCCGCGCCGACGGCCCGGAAAGCCACCTCGCCAAGAAGGGCACGCCCACCATGGGCGGCCTCATGATCCTCTCGGGCCTCGTCATCTCGACCCTGCTATGGGCCAACCTGAAAAGCCCCTATGTCTGGATCCTGCTCTTCGTCCTGCTCGGCTTCGGCGCCATCGGCTTCTATGACGACTACCTGAAGGTGACGAAGCAGACCCATGCCGGCTTCTCCAGCAAGGCGCGCCTCGCTCTCGAATTCCTCATCGCCGGCCTTGCCGTCACGGCCGTCATGTCGGTGACCCGCGAGCCGCTGAACACCTCGGTCTTCTTCCCCTTCATCAAGGACCTGTCGGTCAATATCGGCTACCTGATGATCCTCTTCGGGGCCTTCGTCATCGTCGGGTCCGGCAATGCCGTGAACCTCACCGACGGCCTGGACGGCCTCGCCATCGTGCCGGTGATGATCGCGGCCGGCACCTTCGGCATCATTGCCTATCTCTCCGGCAATGCCTTCTTCGCCAATTACCTGCAGATCACCCACGTGCCGGGCACCGGCGAGATCATCGTCGTCATCGGCGCGTTGATCGGCGCGGGCCTCGGCTTCCTGTGGTTCAACGCGCCGCCGGCCCAGATCTTCATGGGCGACACCGGGTCGCTGGCGCTGGGTGGCCTCATCGGCACCATCGCTGTGGCGGTGAAGCACGAGATCGTGCTGCTGGTCGTCGGCGGCCTCTTCGTGCTGGAGGCCGTCTCGGTCATCGTCCAGGTCGTCTCGTTCAAGCTGACGGGGAAGCGCGTCTTCCGCATGGCGCCGATCCACCACCATTTCGAGAAGAAGGGCTGGTCGGAGCCGCAGGTCGTCGTGCGCTTCTGGATCATCGCCTTTGTGCTGGCACTCGCCGGCCTGTCGACCCTGAAGCTGCGGTGAGCCGGATGTGCATGCTCCTGTCCGTCACCCCCGGCGAGGAGCCGAAGGCGACGAGGGAAGGGGGTCCAGGGGCCTTTGGCTCTGCGCCCTTCGGCCCCTGGATCCCCTTCCCCTCGCTGCGCTCGGCCGGGGATGACGGGGTGTTGCAGCCGGAGGCGTCGCGATGATCCCGGTCACGACCTTCCGCAGCGCCTCGGTCGCGGTCTTCGGCCTCGGCGGATCGGGCCTTGCCACCTGCGCGGCGCTCCGCGAGGGCGGCGCCCGCGTCATCGCCTGGGACGACAATCCCGCCTCGGTCGACAAGGCCGCTGCCGCCGGCCACGAGACCGCCGACCTGCGCACCATCGACTGGTCCGGTGTCGCGGCGCTGGTCCTCGCCCCCGGCGTGCCGCTGACCCATCCCGCCCCGCACTGGAGCGTCGGCCTCGCCCATGCCCACGGCGTCGAGGTTCTCGGCGACATCGAGCTCTTCTGCCGCGAGCGGCGCGCCACCGCGCCAGCCTCACCCTTCGTCGCCATCACCGGCACGAACGGCAAGTCGACCACGACGGCGCTCGTCACCCACATCCTCGCGGCGACCGGCCGCGACCCGCAGATGGGCGGCAATATCGGCACGGCGGTTCTCTCTCTGGCGCCGCCTGCCACCGGTCGCACCCATGTCGTGGAGTGCTCGTCCTTCCAGATCGATCTTGCGCCCTCGCTCGACCCGTCCGTCGGCATCTGCCTCAACGTGACGCCGGATCATCTCGACCGCCACGGCACGCTCGACCTCTATGCCGGGGTGAAGGAGCGCCTCGTCGCCGGCGTGCCCGTGGGCGGCACCGTCGTCTGCGGCATCGACGACCGCCACACCCAGGCCATGGCCGACCGCGCCGAGCGGGCAGGGCGGCGCGTGCTGCGCATCTCCATCCGCAACCCCGTCGCCGACGGCCTCTGCCTCGACGGACCGGACATCCTCCGTGTGGCCGCCGGCGCGGTGGTGAAGCGCTTCTCGCTTGCCGGCTGCGGCGCGCTGCGCGGCACCCACAATGCCCAGAACGCCATGGCGGCCTATGCCGCCTGCGAGGCGCTCGGCCTGTCGCACGAGGCCATCGTCGCGGCCATGCTGACCTTCCCCGGCCTTGCCCACCGGATGGAGCAGGTCGGCCGGCTCGGCAAGGTGCTCTTCGTCAACGATTCCAAGGCGACCAACGCCGATTCCGCCGAGAAGGCGCTGGCTGCCTTCTCCGACATCTACTGGATCGCCGGCGGCACCCCGAAGGAGGGCGGCATCGCCCCGCTCGCGGCCTATTTCCCGCGCATCGCCAAGAGCTACCTCATTGGCAAGTCCGCCGAGGATTTCGCCGTGACGCTGGGGAGCCACCCCCATGTCGTCGCAGGCACGCTCGACAAGGCCGTCGCGATGGCCGCCGCCGATGCCGCGGCGGGCGGCGCCGCGCATCCGGTCGTGCTGCTCTCACCGGCCTGCGCCAGCTACGACCAGTTCCCGAACTTCGAGGTCCGCGGCAAGGCCTTCCGCGATCTCGTGCTGGCCATGCCGGGCGTGGAGAAGGTGTGAGGATCAGTCCGGCGCGATAAGGGGCAGTGTCGGGAAGTAGGTCCGGTAGCGCCGGACATCACGGGTGAGCAAGTGGTATCCCGAAACGCTTGCATGGGCGCCGATGAAGAAGTCCGGCAAGGGCGATGTCTTCTGGCCACCGCTCCGCCGGTAGGCGAGATGCGCTTTCCCCGCAAGGAACGCCGCCTCATACGGGATCTCTTCTCGCTCGAGCACCTTCGACGGCAAGGCTTCGTCCGCGTCTCCCATCCGGGTGAACCGCTGCGACACTTCGGCGAAGATGATCGGGTTGATGACCAGCTTCTCGCGCCCTGTCAGGCGCGCAAGGGTGGCGGCTGACCACCGGTACCAGCGCGGGTCCGTCGTCAGGATGTCGAGAAGGACATTGCTGTCAACGAGGACCCCGCCCATTCACTCACCGCGTGTGAGGGCCATGATCTCGTCGGTCGTCATGTTCACATCTCCGCGGCCGCGGAGATGGGCGATGAGTTGCTCGCCCCGTCTCTGTGGGAGAGGAGACTGTGTCGGCACGATCCGAACGGTCGAACCCTCCACCACGAAGGTGACCTCTGTGTCGGGCCGCAGCCCGGCCTTCTCGCGAATGTCGGCAGGAATGGTGACCTGCCCCTCGGCGCTGACACGCATGGAGCACTCCTGTTCTGTCCCTCAATCTATGGCAATGGCCGGGACCCGACAATCGCCTGGTGCCCCACCCCCGCGCGGTTAACGAAGCGTTGAGCCACGCGCTTTAGATTTCCTGAAAGCCTGCTCCAGCGGGCGGATGTCGCATGGCGGGGATGGCGCATGATCTCCAGGGCTGAACGCACCACCTTCGGCGAATGGTGGTGGACGGTCGACCGGCTGCTGCTTTCGGCCCTGTTCGGCCTGATGCTGGCCGGCATCGTGCTGTCGCTCGCCGCCTCGCCGGCGGTCGCCCACCGGATCGGGCTCGACACGTTCCACTTCGTCAACCGCCAGGTCTTCTTCCTGATCCCCGCCACGGCGGTGCTGATCGGCACCTCCTTCCTGTCGCCCTACTGGATCCGGCGCCTCGCCTTCGTCGCCTTCCTCGGCGCGCTGGTCCTGGTGGTCGCGACCCTCTTCATCGGCGCCGAGATCAAGGGCGCCCGCCGCTGGCTGAACTTCGCCGGCATCGGCCTGCAGCCCTCCGAGTTCCTCAAGCCCGCCTTCGTCGTCCTCGCCGCCTGGCTCTTCGCCGAGAGCGCCAAGCGCCCGGAAATGCCGGCGAACCTGCTTGCCATGCTGCTGCTCGGCGCCACCGTCACCCCGCTGGTGCTCCAGCCCGACGTCGGCCAGACCTCGCTGATCACCGCCGTCTGGGCGGCGCTGTTCTTCATGGCGGGGATGCGCTGGCTCTGGGTCTTCGGCCTCGCGGGTGTCGGCGCGGCCGGCATTGTCGGCGCCTATTTCACCTTCCCCCATGTTCGCCGCCGCATCGACAAGTTCATGGAGCCCGGCACCGCCGACACGTTCCAGGTCGACGTCGCGCTCGATGCCTTCCAGCAGGGCGGCTGGTTCGGCAAGGGCCCGGGCGAGGGCACGGTGAAGCGCATCATCCCCGACAGCCACACCGACTTCATCTTCGCCGTCGCGGCGGAGGAGTTCGGCGCCATCCTCTGCCTGGTCATCATCGCGCTCTTCGCCTTCGTGGTGCTGCGCTCGCTCTCCCATGCCTATCGCGACGAGGACCCGTTCTGTCGCTTCGCGGTCGCCGGCCTTGCCATGCTCTTCGGCCTGCAGAGCTGCATCAACCTGATGGTCAACCTCCACCTCATCCCGCCGAAGGGCATGACGCTGCCCTTCGTGTCCTATGGCGGCTCCTCGCTCATCGCGCTCGCCTTCGGGATGGGCATGCTCATCGCCCTGACGCGGCGGCGACCGAGGGCGGAGACGCTGGCCGAGGTCGGGCACTATCAGGCGGGCAGGGCCTGACATGACCCAGCCGCTCGTCCTCGTCTGCGCCGGCGGCACCGGCGGCCATCTCTTCCCGGCGGAGGCCCTCTCCGTGGCGCTCGCGGCGCGCGGCTGCACCGTCGACCTCGTCACCGACGAGCGCGCCGAGAAATATGGCCGCGCCTTCCCCGCCCGGGCGACGCATATCGTCTCGTCCGCGACGATCGGCTCGAAGAACCCGCTGGATCTTGCCCGCGCCGCCTGGCGCCTTGGCGGAGGCTACCTCTCGTCGCGCGGCCTGATGCGGCGCCTCAGGCCCGTCGCCGTGGTCGGCTTCGGCGGCTATCCGACCCTGCCGCCGATGTTCGCGGCAACCCAGGTCGGCGTGCCCACGATCATCCATGACCAGAACGCCGTGATGGGCCGCGCCAATCGCCAGCTCTCGACCCGGGTCACCGCCATCGCCACCTCGTTTCCCGGGGTGCTCGACGGCAACCCGACCCTTGCCGCCAAGGCGACCTTCACCGGCAATCCCGTCCGCCCGATGGTCATCGAGGCGGCCGCCACGCCCTATGACGCGCCGCGCGCCGATGGTCCCTTCCGCCTCTGCGTCTTCGGCGGCAGCCAGGGCGCCCGCGTCATGAGCGAGATCGTGCCGCCGGCCCTGGAACAGGTGGATCCGGCCCTGCGCGCCCGCCTGACCGTCGTCCAGCAGGCCCGCGCCGAAGACCGTGCAGCCGTCGAAGCCGCTTACTCCCGCCTCGGCGTCATGGCCGAGGTCGCCCCGTTCTTCGTCGACCTGCCGGCGCGGATCGCGGCCGCCCATCTCGTCATCGGCCGATCCGGCGCCTCCACCGTCGCCGAGCTCTCTGTGATCGGCCGGCCCTCCATTCTCGTGCCGTTGCCCCATGCGCTCGACCAGGACCAGCTGATGAACGCCGCGACGCTGGCCTCGGCGGGCGCGGCGACCGTGGTCAAGCAGGCGGACTTCACGCCCGACTGGCTCGCCGGGGAGCTGACGCGCCTCCTCGCCGATCCGACCCCGCTCGCCGCTGCGGCTGCCGCCGCCCGCGCCCAGGGCCATGCCGATGCCGCCGACCGCCTCGCCGATCTCGTGGTGAAGACCGCGGGGCTTGCGGCCTGAGGGCCGCTTCTGCCTCACCACCTTCTTCCAGCCGCATTTCCGCACTCAAACGCCGTCCGAATCCGCTAGAAGACGCCCATGAAACTGCCTCGCGACATCGGTCCCATCCATTTCATCGGCATCGGCGGCATCGGCATGTCCGGCATTGCCGAGGTCCTGCTCAACCTCGGCTACAAGGTCCAGGGCTCGGACGCCGCCGAGGGCTACACGATCAAGCGGTTGAAGGACCGCGGCGCGACCGTCTCCATCGGCCATGCCGCCGAGAACCTCGGCTCGGCCGAGGTCGTGGTCGTCTCCACCGCGATCAAGAAAGATAATCCCGAGCTGGTGGCCGCCCGCGAGCGCCGCATTCCGGTCGTCCGCCGCGCCGAGATGCTGGCCGAGCTGATGCGGCTGAAATCCTGCGTCGCCATCGCCGGCACCCATGGCAAGACGACCACCACCTCGATGGTCTCGACCCTGCTCGATGCCGGCGGCTTCGACCCGACCATCGTCAACGGCGGCATCATCAACGCACTCGGCACCAATGCCCGCCTCGGCGCGGGCAACTGGATGGTGGTCGAGGCCGACGAGAGCGACGGCTCCTTCCTGAAGCTCCCGGCCGATGTCGCCATCGTCACCAACATCGACCCCGAGCATCTCGACCATTACGGCAATTTCGACGCCGTGAAGGCCGCCTTCCGCTCCTTCATCGAGAACCTGCCCTTCTACGGCTTCGGCGTCATGTGCATCGACCATCCGGTCGTGCAGGACATGGTCGGCTCCATCGCCGACCGCCGGGTCATCACCTATGGCGAGAACCCGCAGGCTGACGTGCGCCTGCTCGACGTCGACCTCTCCGGCGGCCGCTGCCGCTTCAAGGTGCAGTTCCGCGACCGCACCGGCGCCGTGGTCGAGGAGATCGACGAGCTCGTCCTGCCCATGCCTGGCCGCCACAACGCCCTGAACGCCACCGCCGCCATCGCGGTTGCCCGCGAGCTCGGCATGGCCGGTCCGCAGATCCGCAAGGCGCTGGCCGGCTTCGGCGGCGTGAAGCGCCGCTTCACCCGCACCGGCGAGTGGAACGGGGCCACCATCTACGACGATTACGGCCACCATCCCGTGGAGATCGCGGCGGTGCTGAAGGCCGCCCGCGCCTCCACTGACAAACAGGTCATCGCCGTCGTCCAGCCGCATCGCTACACGCGGCTGTCCTCGCTCTTCAACGAGTTCTGCACCTGTTTCAACGACGCCGACCACGTCATCGTGGCCGATGTCTATGCCGCGGGCGAACAGCCCATTCCCGGCGCCTCGCGCGACGACCTCGTCTCGGGCCTGAAGATGCGTGGCCACAAGTCGGTCATGCCGATGGAGAGCCCGCAGCGGCTCGCCAGCCTCGTGGCGGGCCTCGCCAAGCCCGGCGACTACGTCATCTGCCTCGGCGCCGGCACCATCACCCAGTGGGCCTATGCCCTGCCGGGCGAGCTCGAAGCCCTGGCGCGAGGGTGAGCGTGTTCGACGACATCACGCCGCTGATCCGCGACCTGGCGCCGGATTTCCGCGGCCGCCTCGTCGCCAACGAGCCGCTGGCGCCGCTCACCTGGTTCCGCGTCGGCGGGCCGGCGCAGGTGCTCTGCACGCCCGATGACGCGGCGGACCTCGCCTATCTCCTCTCCCGCCTACCGGCGGACATGCCGGTCATGCCGATCGGCGTCGGCTCCAACCTCATTGTCCGTGACGGCGGCGTGCCGGGCATCGTCATCCGCCTAAGGCCCCGCGGCTTCGGCGAGGTGACGGTCGAGGGCACGCGCATCCATGCCGGGGCGGTGGCGCCCGACAAGCGCGTGGCGGAGGCCGCCGCCGCAGCGGGCCTCGGGGGGCTGGAATTCTACTTCGGCATTCCCGGCACGATCGGCGGTGCGCTCGTCATGAATGCCGGCGCCAATGGCGGCGAGACCAAGGACGTGCTGGTGGAGGCGCGCGCGGTCACCCGCGAGGGCGAGCAGCTGACCTTCTCCAACGCCGCGATGAACTTCACCTATCGCGCTTCCGCCGTCGGCCGCCCGGTGATCTTCACCGGCGCCGTGTTCGAGGGCGTGCCGACTGACCCAGCCGTCATCCGCGAGCGCATGGACGCCGTCCAGCACCACCGCGAGACGGTCCAGCCGATCCGCGAGAAGACCGGTGGCTCCACCTTCAAAAACCCGCCCGGCCATTCCGCCTGGAAGTTGGTCGATGCCGCGGGCTGCAGGGGCCTCCGCCTCGGCGGCGCGCAGGTCTCCGAGATGCACTGCAACTTCCTCATCAACACCGGCACCGCCACCGCCGCCGATATCGAGGCGCTGGGCGAGGAGGTCCGCCGCCGGGTGAAGGAGACGAGCGGCGTTGAGCTGCACTGGGAGATCAAGCGGGTGGGGGTTCCGTTGCAGAAAGCAATGGAAAGATGACGCGACAGGTGGCATATCGAAAGGAAGCGCTTCGTGCGCTCCGTCGTATGCCAGCCAGCGAGGCGAGACGGGTCATGCAGAAGATCGACCAGCTTGCGGCCTTTCCGGAGCAACTGGCGCCGCAGGTCAAGCGGCTACAGGGTCGCCCCGGTTTCCGGCTGCGGGTCGGCGACTGGCGGGTGATCTTCGACGACAACGGTAATGTCCTCGACGTTCTCGCCATCGGTCCGCGTGGCAGCGTCTATGAGCCGTGAGGAAACACCAGTGACCCTCGCCAAGCGTATCATCACTCCCGGCGGCGAGGATCTCGTCCTGCTGCCGCTTGCGGAATATGAGCGGCTGGTCGAGGCCGCCGAGGACCTCGCCGATGTCGCCGCCTATGACGAGGCCATGCGCAAGCTTGCCGCAGGCGAGGACGAGATGGTGCCTGCGGCCATTGCCCTGCGCCTTCTGGGCGACGAGCACCCGGTGAGGGTCTGGCGCGAGCACCGCGGCCTGTCGGTCAAGGATCTTGCCGAAGCCGCCCTCATCAGCCCCTCCTATCTCAGCCAGATCGAGACCGGCCGCCGCGAAGGCACGCTCGAGACCATGGCCCGCATCGCCCGCGTCCTGCGCATCGACCTCGACGATCTCGTCCGGCAGGGGCACGACGACATCACCGACGCCGGCAACGCCTCCGGCCCAGCATCCTGAAGGTTCGACCATGACCAAACCCCACGTCGCCGTCCTCTATGGCGGCTGGTCCGCCGAGCGCGAGGTGTCGCTGGCCTCCGGCAAGGCCTGCGCCGAGGCGCTCGAAGGCCGCGGTTGGCCGGTGACGCGAATCGATGTCGGTCGCGACATCGCCCAGCGCCTCGTGGAGGTGAAGCCGGACGTGGTGCTGAACGTCACCCATGGCCGCCCCGGCGAGGACGGGACGCTCGCCGGCATCCTCGAGGTGCTGCGCATCCCCTACAGCCATTCCGGCGTCATGGCCTCGGCCCTCTGCATGGACAAGGCCATGGCCAAGACGGTCATGGACGCCGCCGGCATCCCCGTGCCGAAGGGCCTGGTCGTGTCGCGGCGCGAGGCGGCGCGCGAGCACCTGCTGCCCCGGCCCTATGTGATCAAGCCCAACACGGACGGCTCCTCGCTGGGCGTCTTCATCGTCACCAAGGACCACGAGCACCCGCCGCAGGAACTTCATTCGACCGAGTGGTCTTTGGGTGACACCGTGCTGGTCGAACCCTTTATCGCCGGCAAGGAGCTCACCTGCGCCGTCATGGGCGACCGGGCGCTCGGGGTGATCGAGATCACCTATGCCGGAACCTTCTACGACTACGAGGCGAAGTACACCCCGGGCGGGTCTGCCCACGTGATTCCGGCGCCGCTTAAACCAAATATTTACTCTGAGGTCCAAAGACTGTCCCTCGCAGCGCATCAGGCGCTCGGCTGTAAAGGGGTCAGCCGTGCGGACTTCCGATACGACGATACGCCCGGGGGAACCGGGCAGCTCGTCTGCCTCGAAGTCAACACGCAGCCCGGGATGACCGGGACTTCGCTCGTCCCCGACATGGCCGCTCACGAAGGTATCTCGTTCGCCGAGCTGGTCGAATGGATGGTGTTGGACGCGTCAGTGGATCGTTGACCGCCAGGCTCGCTGGAGCCGGCGCGGATGCGCTCGCCCATGCCAGCGAGAGGTTGCGCCACCGCGCTGCCCCGCGGCGTGACGAGGCATACGACGATTTTGCCCGGCCGAGCGCGCTCGCCATGCGGCTGCGGCGCCTCGCTATCCGCATCGTGTCGATCCGCCCGCCGCGCCGCGCCGGCCTCCTCGCCACCCTCGCCCTCTTCGTCGCCACCGGCGCCTATGGCGTCCAGCGTGGCGGCCACGGCCCGGCGCTGAACGCCAGCCTGCTCGCCCTCGGCGACCAGGCCGCCAATGCGGCGGGCCTCAAGGTCACCGGCGTCCGCCTTACCGGCAACCGCCAGATGAGCCACGAGCAGATCCTCGAGGTCGCCGGCATCCGCCCGGATTCCTCGGTGCTGTTCTTCGACGCCGATCTCGCCCGCGAGCGGCTGAAGGCCAATCCCTGGCTCTCCGACGCGACCGTGCAGAAGCTCTATCCCGACCAGATCATGATCTCGGTCGTCGAGCGCGAGCCCTTTGCCCTGTGGCAGCGCGACGGCCGCATCCACGTCATCTCCGCCGATGGCAAGGTGATCGTCGACCACCTCGACGCCCGCTTCCAGCACCTGCCGCTCATCGTCGGCAAGGGCGCCGAGGAGCGCGCCCGCGAGATCGTCGGCCTGCTGGGCGACCACCCGGATGTCGCCAAATCCGTCCGCGCCGCGGTGCTCGTCGCCGAGCGCCGCTGGACCCTCGTGCTCAAGAACGGCATCGACGTGCGCCTGCCCGATGCCGACCTCGACCGCGCCATGGTCGATCTCGCCAAGCTGGATGCCGAGCGGCGGATCATGACCCGCGACGTCGCGATCATCGACCTGCGCGTGCCCGACCGCGTCTCCGTCCGCCTCACCGAGGATGCGATGAAGGCCCACGAAGCGGCGCTCAAGGAGCGCGAGCGCGAACGCGCCCGCCGCCGCGCCCTGCAGGGTCAGCGCACATGACCATGCCCTTCCGCCACGGCCTGACCCCGAAGATGAAGCCCATTTCGCCGAAGCGTTCGGCGATCATGTGCGTTCTCGACATCGGCACGTCCAAGATCGTCTGCATGATCGTCCGCCTCCGCCCGCGCGAAGGCACAGACATCCTGCCGAACCGCACCCACAAGGCCGAGATCCTCGGCATCGGCCACACCCGCGCTCGCGGCATGAAGGCCGGCGCCGTCGCTGACATGGCCAAGGCCGAGGCGGCCATCCGCCAGGCCGTCGATGCCGCCGAGCGCATGGCCGAGGTCCAGGTCGACCGGGTCATCGCCACCGTCTCCGCCGGCCGCATCGCCTCGGAGCACTACGAGGCGCGCGTCACCTGCACCACGCCGCAGGTCACCGACCAGGACCTGCACCGCGTGCTCGAGGCGGCCTCCGACCATTCGATCCGCAAGGGCAGGGCGGTCCTCCACTCCATGCCCGTCGGCTTCCGCCTCGACGAGACGCGCGGCATCAAGGATCCGCGCGGCATGCTCGGCTCCTCGCTCGGCGTCGACATGCACATCGCCACCTGCGATGCCGCCACCGCCCGCAACCTCATGCTCTGCATCGAGCGCTGCCACCTCTCGGTGGAGGCCCTCGTCGCGGCGCCCTTCGCCTCGGGCCTCGCGGTCCTCACCGACGACGAGGCCGAG
Organism: Phreatobacter oligotrophus; assembly: GCF_003046185.1. Lineage (NCBI taxonomy): Bacteria > Pseudomonadati > Pseudomonadota > Alphaproteobacteria > Hyphomicrobiales > Phreatobacteraceae > Phreatobacter > Phreatobacter oligotrophus. The sequence goes on along the minus strand of NZ_PZZL01000002.1, from coordinate 468,573 downwards.
CTCGGCACCGTCTGCCTCGACATGGGCGCCGGCACGACGACGCTGTCGGTCTTCGCCGGCGGCCATTTCGTCCATGCCGATGCCGTGGCCGTGGGCTCGCACCACGTCACCATGGACATTGCCCGCGGCCTCTCCACCCGCCTCTCCGATGCCGAGCGCATCAAGGTGCTGAACGGCGCCTGCTTCGTCGCCAAGTCCGACGAGCGCGACATCGTCAACGTGCCCTCGATCTCCGAGGACGACCGCGACATCCCCAATGCCGTGTCGCGGGCGCAGATCATCCGCATCATCCGCCCGCGCATTGACGAGATCCTCGAGATGGTGCGCGACCGCCTGGTCGCCGCCGGCTCGGCCGCCGAGGCCGGCCGCCGGCTGGTGCTCACCGGTGGCGGCGCGCAGCTGCCGGGCCTTGCCGATCTCGCCGCCCAGGTCTTTGGCCGCCAGGTCCGGGTCGCCCGGCCGGTCGGCATCACCGGACTGCCTGACAGCGCCAAGGGCCCGCCCTTCGCCGCCGCTGTCGGTCTCACCGTCTATCCGCAGATCGCGGGAGCCGAGCATTACGAACCGCAGCGGCGCCTCTTCGCCGCCACGGGCACGGACGGCTACTTCTCCCGCGTCGGCCGGTGGATCAGGGACAGTTTCTAGGAGAATCGCCCGTCGCGCGAATGCGGCGGGTTCGTCGAACGTCAGGCCCGGGCGCCGCCGGACCGCAGGACAAGTGATACAAGCGACGTGGCTGTCGCGTGAGTGATTCGAACGAGGCTCATGATGACCATCAACCTGAAGATGCCCGACATTCGGGAACTGAAGCCCCGGATCACCGTGTTCGGCGTGGGCGGCGCGGGCGGCAACGCCGTCAACAACATGATCGAGGGCGGGCTCCAGGGCTGCGACTTCGTGGTGGCCAACACCGACGCCCAGGCGCTGTCCTCCTCGAAGGCCGAGCGCATCATCCAGATGGGCCTCGCCGTCACCTCGGGCCTTGGCGCCGGTTCGCACCCGGAAGTCGGTGCTGCGGCGGCCGAGGAGGTCATCGACGAGATCCGTGACCAGCTCTCGGGCTCGCATATGGCCTTCATCACCGCCGGCATGGGCGGCGGCACCGGCACCGGCGCTGCACCGGTCATCGCCCGGGTCGCCCGCGAGCTCGGCATACTGACGGTCGGCGTGGTGACCAAGCCCTTCCACTTCGAGGGCGTGCGCCGCATGAAGACCGCGGATGCCGGCATCACCGAGCTGCAGAAGTCGGTCGACACGCTCATCGTCATCCCGAACCAGAACCTGTTCCGGGTCGCCAACGAGCGCACCACCTTCACCGACGCCTTCGCCATGGCGGACCAGGTGCTCTATTCGGGCGTCGCCTGCATCACCGACCTGATGGTCAAGGAAGGCCTCATCAACCTCGACTTCGCCGACGTCCGCGCCGTCATGCGCGACATGGGCAAGGCGATGATGGGCACGGGCGAGGCCACCGGCGAGCGCCGCGCCATCACCGCGGCCGAGGCGGCGATCGCCAACCCGCTCCTCGACGAGACCTCGATGAAGGGCGCCCGCGGCCTGCTCATCTCCATCACCGGCGGCAAGGACCTCACCCTCTTCGAGGTGGACGAGGCCGCGACCCGCATCCGCGAGGAGGTCGATCCGGAGGCGAACATTATCCTCGGCGCCACCTTCGACAACGCCCTCGATGGCACGATCCGCGTCTCGGTGGTCGCCACCGGCATCGACCTGTCGGCCCAGGCCGCCAACACCCAGACCATTGCCGAGATGACGGCGAAGCTGCGCCAGAGCGCCCAGCGCATTGCCGCCGCCACGACGCCCGCCCCGGCTCCGGTTGCGGCTCCCGCGCCGGCCCCGGTCATGGAGGTTGCTCCGGCTCCCGCCCCCGTCGCCTACGAGCCGCCGGCTCCTGCCCCGGCCCCCGAGCCGGTCATGACCGCCGCCGAGGTGATGATCCAGCCCGTCGCGCCGAAGCCGGCCCTCTTCACCGAGGCGCCGATCGAGCTCGATCCGGTTCGCATGCCGCCGCGCGACGAGGTTGCCCCGCCGGCCCGCGACTTCATCCCGCCGGCCCCGGAGAAGCCGATGCGCCCGGTGCGCATGCCGACGGCCGAGGAACTGCCGCCGATCGTCCGCGACCAGATGCGCGCCGCCCCGACCGCCGCGCTGCGGATGCCGGAGAACCCGGTGGAGAAGAAGCGCACCTCGCTGATGGAGAAGCTGCAGTCGATCGGCTTCACCCGCCGCGGCGAGGCCGACACCCCGGCTCCGGCGCCGGTTGCGCCGCGCGCCGCCCCGCCGCTGCAGCCGGCCCGCCCGGTCGCCCAGGCCCCGCGGATGCCCGCCGCTCCCGCCCCGCAGATGCGGCGCGAGCCGGCCGGCCTCGACATCCACGGCCGCCCCGCAGCGCAGCAGCCGCGGGCCGAGGAGGACCATCTGGACATCCCGGCCTTCCTCCGCCGCCAGGCCAATTGAGGCGGTCACGATCCCTCACGGGAATTGTTACCGAACCTTGCAGAAAATCACTTCACCCGGGTGCCCCGCACCCGGGTAAGTTTTTGTTAACACGTGGTTTTTATTCTGCTAACGCGGTCCGCGAAATGCGTCCGAATTTTGGTAACAGTCGGACATAAACCGTGACTTGGCCCCCCCGGAGGCCCTGTTTATGGTCCCGGCCTCGACGAGCTTGGAAAAGGTGAGCGGCGATTCGTTGCGCTGCATCATTGCCGGATCAGCCGGCACCCGGTTCGCCAGGTCATGCAAGGGGGCCATCCCGCCCCGACGAGGCCCCCAAGGTCTCCCCGGCGGATGGCAGAGACGGTCGGTCATGAAAGCTGCGAAGCAGACGACGGTTCGCGACTCCATCACACTGGACGGAATCGGCGTGCATTCGGGTGCCCGGGTCTCGGTGACCCTGCATCCCGCCGAGGCCGGCTCGGGCATCGCCTTCCTGCGGTCCGACCAGGACCACGCCGAAATCCCCGCTGTCTTCCGCAACGTCTCCTCCGCTGACCTCTCGACCGTCATCGGCCGCCCCGAGCGCGGCGGCGTCGCCACGGTCGAGCACCTGATGGCCGCTCTCGCCGGCCTCGGCATCGATAATTGCCTCGTCGAGGTGGACGGCCCGGAAATGCCGATCCTCGACGGCTCCGCCGCCCCCTTCGTCGCCGCCATCGAGCAGGTCGGCATCGTCCTGCAGGACGCGCCCCGCAAGGTCGTGAAGGTCCTCAAGTCCGTCGTGCTGGAGACCGAGCGCGGCGTGGTCGAGCTCCACCCGCATGACCGCGGCCTGCGCCTCGAGGTCGAGATCGACTTCGCCAATCCGCTCATCGGCCGCCAGGTCTGCGGCATCGACCTCGATCCGCTGGCCTTCCGCCGCGATGTCGCCCGCGCCCGCACCTTCGGCTTCATGCAGGACGTCAGCAAGCTCTGGGCGGTGAACAAGGCCCTCGGCGCCTCGCTCGACAACACCATCGTCGTCGGCGACGACCGCATCCTCAACCCCGAGGGCCTGCGCTACCGCGACGAATTCGTCCGCCACAAGCTGCTCGACGCCATTGGCGACCTGTCGCTTGCCGGCGCGCCGCTGGTTGGCCGTTTCCGCTCCTATCGCGGCGGCCACCGCATGAACGTCAAGCTGCTCGAGACCCTCTTCGCCGACCCGACCGCCTATGCGATCGTCGAGCAGGCCCCCCGCCGCGACCGCGGCCATGCCGATATCGGCGTCTCCGTTCCGGCCTACGGCCCGGACGCCACCTGATCCTCTGCCGCAATTGGGCCTCAACTGCCCTTCAGAACGTGGCCGCCCGGCGATAGCGGCGGGCCCGGTTTTCGTTTATGAGCCGTGCTGGTTCCGTCGGGCCCCCGATGCGGACCCGCGCCGTAACGTCGAGTGGGAAGGTTCGTGACCGTGCAGATGGATCCTTCGAAGAGCCAGCCTTCGGATCAGGCTCTCGCTGGGCGTCCCGCCCCGTCCCTCGCTCGCCGCGCCATGCTGCTGGCGACCGTGGCGGCCCTTGCCGCGCCGCTCGGCGCCTGCGCCAACGCCCCCAATTTCGGCAACCTGTTCGGCGGCGGCGTTGATTCGGCCAGCCTGCCCGACGAGCCGGCCGAGAAGCTCTACAACGAGGGCCTTGCCCTGCAGAACCGGCGCGACTGGCGCCGCGCGGCCCTGAAGTTCATGGAGATCGACCGCACCCATCCCTACACGGAATGGGCCAAGCGGGCGCTCATCATGGCCGCCTATTCCTTCTACGAGTCGCAGGACTACGAGGAGACGATCAACCAGTCCCGTCGCTTCCTGCAGCTCCATCCCGGCGCGCCGGACGCCGCCTATGCCCAGTATCTCCAGGGCGCCGCGCTTTACGACCAGATCCCCGACGTCCAGCGCGACCAGACTCGCACCGAGCGTGCCCTCGTCGTGCTCGACGAGGTCACCCGCAAGTGGCCGCAGTCGGAATATGCCATCGCCGCCCGCCGCAAGATCGAGGTCGCCCGCGACCAGCTCGCCGGCCGCGAGATGACGGTGGCCAAGTACTATCTCGAGCGCCGCCAGTTCACCGGCGCCATCAACCGCTACCGCACCGTCGTCTCGCAGTTCCAGACGACCCGCCATGTCGAGGAAGCGCTGGCCCGCCTCGTCGAGTGCTACATGGCGCTCGGCATCGTCAACGAGGCGCAGACCGCGGCGGCCGTGCTCGGCCACAACTTCCCGGACAGCCAGTGGTACAAGGACTCCTACGCCCTCATCCAGGGCCAGGGCCTGACCCCGCGCGAGGACACCGGCTCCTGGATCAGCCGCGCCTTCCGCCGCATCACCGGCTGAGGCTTCCGTTCGCGCTGCGTTCGCGTTAAGCCGGTGACGCGGGCGCGCTGCCGAATCCGTGCGGCGCCCCGGCTCCTCCGCCGTCGGGATTGCGCGAACCGCCCATGCTCGTCCAGCTTTCGATCCGCGACATCGTCCTGATCGACCGGCTCGATCTGACCTTCGCCGAGGGGCTCTCCGTGCTGACCGGAGAGACCGGCGCCGGCAAGTCCATTCTCCTCGATGCGACGTCGCTTGCCCTTGGCGCCCGCGGCGATGCCTCGCTGGTGCGCCACGGCCAGGAGCAGGGCCAAGTCACCGCCGTCTTCGACGTGCCGCTCGATCATCCGGCGCGGCGCATAGCGGCCGAGGCCGACATCGACACCGAGGGCGACCTCATCCTGCGCCGCATCCAGCTGGCCGATGGCCGCACCCGCGCCTTCGTCAATGACCAGGCGGCGAGCGTCCAGGTGCTGCGCGCCATCGGCGCGGCACTGGTCGAGATCCACGGCCAGCACGCCGACCGCGCCCTGATGGAGCCGGACGCCCACCGCGCCCTGGTCGACGCCTATGGCGGCCTCGGCGCCGAGGTCGCGGCCGTCCGCACCGCCTGGCGCAGCTGGCGCGAAGCGACGCGCGCCGTCGACGAGGCGCGGGAGCGGCTCGCCAAGGCGCGGGCCGATGGCGACTTCCTCCGCCACGCCGTCGAGGAACTCGCGAAGCTCAAGCCCGAGGCCGGCGAGGAGACGGAACTCGCCGCCCGCCGCCAGTCCATGATGGCCTCGGAGAAGATCGCCTCCGACCTTGCCGAAGCCCTCGACGTGCTGACGGGCCCCGCCTCGTCCGTGCCTTCGCTCGCCGCCGCCTGGCGGCGACTGGAGCGCCGCGCCGCCCAGGCCCCGGCCCTGGTCGAGCCCATCGTGAAGGCCTTTGGCGAAGCCCTTGACCGGATCGAGGATGCCCGCGCCGCCGTGGAGGCGGCCCAGCGCGCCTCCGAATTCGATCCGCGCGAGCTCGAGCGCATCGAGGAGCGGCTGTTCTCGCTGCGCGCCGCCTCGCGCAAGTATGCCGTGCCGGTGGATGGGCTCGCGGACCTTGCCGCCCGCTATGTCGCCGATGTCGCGGCGCTCGACGCCGGCGAGGACCGGCTCGTCGCGCTCGAAAAGGCGGCGACGCAGGCCGGCGCGACCTATGGCAAGGCGGCCGCGGCCCTCTCGGCCAAGCGCAAGGCTGCGGCGAAGCGGCTCGATACGGCGGTGAATGCCGAGCTCGGCCCCCTCAAGCTCGACCGCGCCCGCTTCATGACCGAGATCGTCGAGGACGGCTCCGGCGCCGAGGGCACGGACCGCGCCGAGTTCTGGGTCCAGACCAATCCCGGCACCCGGCCCGGGCCGATGATGAAGGTCGCCTCGGGCGGCGAACTCTCTCGCTTCATGCTGGCGCTGAAGGTGGTCCTCGCCGACCAAGGCTCGGCGCCGACCCTCGTCTTCGACGAGATCGACACCGGCGTCGGCGGCGCCGTGGCGGACGCCATCGGCCAGCGCCTGTCGCGCCTTGGCTCCAAGGTGCAGGTGCTCTCCGTCACCCATGCGCCGCAGGTCGCGGCCCGCGCGACGCGCCACTACCTCATCGCCAAGGAAACGGCGGGCCAGAAGGTCGCGACGCGGGTGAAGCCGCTCGGCTACGACCTGCGCCGCGAGGAGCTGGCGCGGATGCTCGCGGGCGAGACGATCACCGATGAGGCCCGCGCCGCGGCCGAGAAGCTGCTGAAGGTCGGCTGAGCGGAACGGGGAGGGGACCGGGAGGTTTCTCCGGCAGGCTCCCATTGAGTTTGGTGCGGCCCCTCACCCTTCCCTCTCCCCGCAAGCGGGGAGAGGGGGCACCAGCGTTGCGTTCGCGCAGGGCACCCGCTCCGCCTGGCACCACGCCGAAGGCGATGCGCGACGTCGAAGTCCCCCTCTCCCCGCTTGCGGGGAGAGGGAAGGGTGAGGGGCCACGACAAAAGCACACGTCAACGAGGAGCGCCGCTTGACCATCCCCCGCCTCGCCGCCGCGCTCATCGCCCTCATGGCCCTCGCCGCCCCCACCCGCGCCGATACGGCCTCGGCCGTCGCCGCCTGCCGCGCCGCGCCTGGCGCGATCCGTGTCGCCGGGCCGGCCCTCTGCTTCACCGGCGACATCGACGCCGGCACCGCCGCCCAGGCTATGGCGCTGCTGCCGACACCCGGCCTCACCACCCTGGTCATCGCTTCCGATGGCGGTGAGGTCGCCGCGGCCGTCCGCCTCGCCCGCGCCATCCGCGCCCGTGGCCTCATCCTGGTCGTCGACGACCGCTGCGCCTCCTCCTGCGCCAATTTCCTCTTCCCCGCCGCCCGTACCAAGGCGGTGGCCGAGCGGGCGCTTCTCATCTTCCACGGCGGCATCGCGCCCGGCGCCTTCGGCGGCCTGTTCGGCGGCGGCGAGGAGCGCGACTTGCTGGCGCTCACCCGCGCCTTCTTCCGGGAGATCGGCGTCGACGGCGCCATCACCTACGACGCGCCCTATCGCCGCGACCCGCGCTCTGGCGTGCGCGAGCTGGCGGAGGAGTGGACCGCGACACCCGCGGCGCTCGCCCGCTACGGCATGACCGGCATCGTCCAGATGTGGTGGCCCTCGAACGAGGCCGTGCTGCGTGAGGCGGCGCGCCGCGGCATGCGGCTCGGCATCGTCGAGTAGCTGTTGCCATTCCCGGGCTTGTCCTGCGCCGCCCGGGCTCTATCGTTCCGCAGGGTGCCGGATCACGCTGGATGTCCGCTGCGCCAGCGGGCATGAGGAGCTGGCGCTTCCGCCGATTCCGCCGAGTTCGTCATGTCGCGATCCTCCGTTTCCGCCGTTCCCGTCGACAGCCTCTCCGCCGAGGAGGCCCGGGCCGAACACGAGCGCCTTGGTGAAGCCCTCGCCGAGGCGGACCGGCAATACTACCAGGACGACGCGCCGACGCTCACCGATGCCGACTATGACGCCCTGCGCCGCCGCTACGAGGCCCTCGAGGCGGCCCACCCGGCGCTGCGCACAGCTGAGAGCCTCTCCGAGCGCGTCGGCGCCGCGCCCTCGGGCAAGTTCGGCAAGGTCACCCATGCCGTCCCCATGCTCTCCCTCGGCAATGCCTTTGCCGACGAGGAGGTGACCGATTTCGTCGGCCGCGTCCGCCGCTTCCTCGGCCTCGAGGCCGATGCACCGGTGGCCATGACCGCCGAGCCGAAGATCGACGGCCTGTCCTGCTCTCTGCGCTATGTCGATGGGCGGCTTGCGGTCGCCGCGACCCGCGGCGACGGCGCGGTCGGCGAGGACGTCACCGCCAATATCCGCACCATCCACGAGATCCCGCAGGTGCTGAAGGGCGCGCCGGAGGTGCTGGAGGTTCGCGGCGAGGTCTATCTCTCCCACGAGGATTTCCGCCGCATCAATGCCCGGCAGGAGGAGCGCGGCCTGCCGCCCTTCGCCAATCCCCGCAACGCCGCCGCCGGCTCGCTGCGCCAGCTCGACCCGCGCATCACCGCCGAGCGCCCCTTGCGCTTCTTCGCCTATGCCTGGGGGGAGATTGCACCCGCCCGGCCGCGCGACACCCAGTCCGGCATGGTGAAGTGGTTCGATGAGCTCGGCTTCCCCACCAATCCGCTCACGGTGGTCTGCGAGAGCGCCGAGGAGTTGCTGGCCCATTATCGCCGCATCGGCGAGATGCGGGCGACCCTCGGCTATGACATCGACGGCGTAGTCTACAAGGTCGACGACCTCGCCCTGCAGGCCCGCCTCGGCTTCGTCTCGCGCTCGCCGCGCTGGGCCATCGCCCACAAGTTCGCGGCGGAGAAGGCGACCACCATCCTCGACGCCATCGACATCCAGGTCGGCCGCACCGGCGCGCTCACCCCCGTGGCGAAGCTGCGCCCGGTGACCGTCGGCGGCGTCGTCGTGTCCAACGCCACGCTGCACAACGAGGACTACATCAAGGGCATTGGCACCGATGGCGCCCGCTTCCGCGAGCACGATATCCGCGTGGGCGACACGGTGATCGTCCAGCGCGCCGGCGACGTCATCCCGCAGGTGCTGGATGTGGTGCCGGAGAAGCGCCCGGCGGACGCCAGGGCCTATGCCTTCCCGACGACCTGTCCCGCCTGCGGCAGCCCGGCCATCCGCGAAGAGGGTGAGGCTGTGCGCCGCTGCACCGGCGGCTTCGCCTGCTCGGCGCAGGCGCTGGAGCGGCTGCGGCATGTCGTCTCCCGCCGCGTCCTCGACATCGAGGGCCTCGGCGCCGAGCGCCTGCCCTTCTTCTACGAGGACCCCGACCTGCCGATCCGCGAGCCGGCCGATATCTTCACCCTGGCGCGGCGGGATCAGGCGAACCTCAAGAAGCTCAAGGACAAGGAGGGCTTCGGCGCACTTTCGGCCAAGAACCTCTTCGACGCCATCGAAGCGAGCCGCACCGTGCCGCTGGACCGCCTCATCGCGGCGCTGGGCATCCGCCATGTCGGCGAGACCACGGCGCGCGTCCTTGCCCGTGCCTATGGCACATGGCAGGCCTTCCATGACGCGGCGGTGCGGGTCGCCGAGGGCGATGCGGATACCCGCCACGAGCTCGATTCCCTCGACCAGATCGGCGATGCGGTGATCGATGCGCTCGCCGCCTACTTCGCCGAGCCGCGCAACCGCGCCATGGTCGAGCGGCTGGTGGCCGAACTGACGGTCCAGGAAGCGGAGAAGCCGAAGTCCGACACCCCCGTCGCAGGCAAGACCGTTGTCTTCACCGGGTCGCTGGAAAAGATGACCCGCGACGAGGCCAAGGCCATGGCCGAGCGCCTTGGCGCCAAGGTCGCGGGCTCGGTCTCGAAGAAGACCGATTACGTCGTCGCGGGCCCCGGCGCGGGCTCCAAGCTCGACAAGGCGCGGGACCTCGGGGTCATCGTCATGACCGAGGACGAGTGGTTCGAGCTCGTGAAATAAGATTGCAGATTCAGATCGTTAACGGATCATTTCCACAAGCCATGCGCGGAATGCAAGGCTGATTGTGCGCTGCACAACTTGTCAAATCGCTGCACTGCAACAAAATGAGTCTCGTCGAAAGGGAGGAAGCCTCGAGGTCGTCCACTCTTTCAGAGGAGAGACCACCATGGCTACCATTGCGCTCGACAAGATCGCTGCCACCGCTCCGGCCGAGAAGGCCGTCATCGCCACGAAGGCTGCCGGTTCCACCAACGGCAAGCCCGGTTTCTGGCGTTCGCTCTACAATTCCATCGTGGAGGCGCAGGAGCTGCGCGCCGCCACCTATGTGCACGGCTACCTGGCCCACCTGTCGGACGACGAGCTCGCCCGCCACGGCATGACCCGCGACCAGATGATCCGCCGCACGCGGTCCATGATGGCGTCCGTCTGACGGCACGCCACCGTTCCCCAAAACGTCGGGATGCCGGCCTCGCCAGCGCGGGGCCGGCTCTCGCCGTCGCCGCGCCCCGAAGGAGGGCACCCCCATGTTCTTCGCCACGATCGCCCGCTATCTCAACGCCTTCCGCCGCGCCCGCGCCGAGCGCCTGGCCCGCGAGGCCATGACCGTGGTCTCGGCCGACGAGCTGCGCCGCGCCGGCATCATGACGACGCTCGGCGGCTCCTACACGCTGCCCTTCGCTCGCTGATTGTCGGCGCGCTGATTTTCGGCCGCGCCGGCCCTCACGCCTTCCTGCGGATGCCGATGACCTGGCCGACGCCCTCCGGGCGCGGCTTTTGCGCATCCGCCGCATGCCACGCGGTCAGCCGCCCCATGATGTCGTCCGGGAAGGGCGCCGGGCGGCGCGAGGCCATGTCGACATGGATGGAGATCGATTCCATCGTCGCCGACAGCCAGCCCTCGTCTGCATGGACCAGCTCCATCCAGTAGTGGATGCGCTTCGGGTCGAGGTCGAGGATGCGCAGCCGCATCCGCACCCGGTCGGTGAGGCTGATCTCGCGGAGGTAGCGCACATGCGCCTCCAGCGCGAAGAAGCTCATCTGCCGCGTCTCGACATAGGTCCGTGACAAGCCGATCCGCTCGAACAGGATGTCGAGCCCCTCGTCGAACAGCTTCACGTAGAAGGCGACGTTCACGTGGCCGTTGTAGTCGATCATCTCCGGCCGCACGGCCATGGGCGGGGTGATGGCGAGGCCCGTGTCGGGGCAGAGGTCGAAGAGGCTCATGGCTCCGGCTTAGCGGATCGCCAGCGCGGATCGCAATGCGCCGGGCGGGGGAGGGGGCTGCCGCGTGCCTGAAAGCGACATTCAGGCCCCTCACCCTTACCTCTCCCCGCATGCGGGGAGAGGGGGCGTCGACGTCGTGTTCCATTTCACCGGGAATGCCAGGCAGAACGGGTGCCCCGTCAGGCGCAACGCCGTTGCTCCCTCTCCCCGCATGCGGGGAGAGGGAAGGGTGAGGGGCCAGGGCCATGCCCGATGCCTCCCGCAACGGTCCCTCCCGACCGACGGCCTTTGCGTGGCTCCCACGAGTGCCTAATGTCCGCCTCCCACCACTCCGCGTCATCCGACGGAGCGATGCGAGGACCGCCATGCTGCCTGATACGCCCGCCACCCGCACCCGCCCCTCGCCGGAGACCGTCGCCGCCGTCGTCGGCGAGCTTCAGGCGCGCTTCGGCAACCGCGCGGTGACCTCGCAGGCGGTGCGCCAGCAGCACGCCCACACTCTCACCTGGATCGAGAACCAGCCGCCGGACGTGGTCGTCTTCGCCGAGAGCACCGAGGACTGCGTGACGGTCATGAAGGTCGCCGCCGCCCACGGCATGCCGGTCATTCCCTTCGGCACCGGCTCCTCGCTCGAGGGCCACGTCAACGCGCCCTTCGGCGGGATCTCCGTCGACACCTCGCTGATGAAGCGCATCATCGAGGTCCATGCCGAGGACCTCGACGTGGTGGTCGAGCCCGGCGTCACCCGCAAGCAGCTCAACGAGTACCTGCGGGACATGGGCCTGTTCTTCCCCATCGATCCCGGCGCCGACGCCTCCATCGGCGGCATGGCCGCGACCCGCGCCTCCGGCACCAATGCGGTGCGCTACGGCACGATGAAGGACAATGTCATCGCCCTCGAAGTGGTGCTGCCGAACGGCGAGGTGATCGACACCGCCCGCCGCGCCCGCAAGACCTCCGCCGGCTATGACCTCACCCGCCTCTTCGTTGGCTCCGAGGGCACGCTCGGCATCATCACCAAGATCACCCTCAAGCTGCACGGCATCCCCGAGGCCATCTCGGCCGCGACCTGCACCTTCCCGACCGTGAAGGATGCGGCGGACGCAACCATCGCCGCCATCCAGACCGGCATCCCCATGGCCCGCATCGAGCTCCTCGACGAGGTCCAGGTCGGCGCGGTCAATGCCTATTCGAAGCTGTTGCTGCCCGAAAAGCCGCTGCTGCTCCTGGAGTTCCACGGCACCGAGGCGGGCGTCGCCGAGCAGGTCGAGCGCTTCCGGGCGATCGCCGACGATTTCGGCGCCGGCGATTTCCAGTGGGCAGCGAAGGCCGAGGACCGCACGCGGCTCTGGCAGGCCCGGCACGATGCCTACTGGGCGGCCATGGCGCTCAAGCCCGGCTGGAAGGGCCAGTCCTCGGATGTCTGCGTGCCGATCTCGCGGCTCGCCGAATGCATCGATGAGACCAAGAAGGACATCGAGGCGAGCGGCCTCATCGCTCCCATCGTCGGCCATGTCGGCGACGGCAATTTCCACGTCCTGCCGCTGATGGACGAGACCGATCCGGCGAGCGTCGAAGCCTGCAAGGCCTTCATGGGCCGCATCGTCGAGCGGGCGCTCGCCATGGAGGGCACCTGCACCGGCGAGCACGGCGTCGGCCAGGGGAAGATGAAGTATCTCGCCGCCGAGCATGGCGACGCGGCCCTCGCCCTCATGGTCTCGCTGAAGCGCGCGGTCGACCCGCAGAACATCATGAACCCCGGCAAGATGGCGGGGTGAGGGCGCTTCAGGCCCGGCGCTCGTGGCGCCGGAGCCAGCTCGCCGCATAGCCGCAGAGCGGCACGATGGCGCGCTTCTCCTCCGCCGCAACGGCGACGATGCGCTCCATCAGCCGGCCGGCGGCCCCGGTGCCGCGCAGCGCCGGCTCGGCCTCCACATGCTCGATGACGAGGCGCTCGTCCTGCCGGCGGTAGCGCGCAAAGGCGGTGCGCCCGTCGACGTCGAGCTCGAAGCGGCTGCGCGCCGTGTCGTCGTGGAAGCTGTCGGCCATGGGCACCTCCCTGTGGTCAGGGAATATCGGGGGACGGACCCCAGGCCGCTAGCCTCGCTGCGTCACGGCAACCTTGCGCGTGCGGCGTGGAACACAATGGCCCCTCACCCTTCCCTCTCCCCGCTCGCGGGGAGAGGGGACGTCGACGTCGCGCCTTCGACCAACGGTCTTGCCAGGCAGGTCGGATCTCATGGGATCGCGACGCTGTTGCGCCCTCTCCCCGCTCGCGGGGAGAGGGAAGGGTGAGGGGCAATGAGGAGGCTTTCCGGACCTGGCGCCACAGGCCCCCTGCGACCAAGGGCGCGCTTGTCCCGCTGCCGCCGCGCACCACATGCGGGTCATGATCAAGGGCTTCAGGGGATTGATCGCCGGCGCCAGCGTCGCCTTCGCGGCGGGAATGCCAGCCGTTGCCGCGCCCGATCTCGCGGCGAGCCTGCGCCAGTGCGCCGCCATCACGGCCACGACCGAGCGCCTCGCCTGCTTCGACGCCCTCGCAGCCGGTCAGCCGGCCGGGCCCTCGTCAGGCCTCACCGGCCGCTGGCGGCAGGGGCAGGCCATGGCGGACCGCCGCCTCGTCGTCGAGCAGCTGCCGCTGGAGTCCTGGAGCGAGGAGGGGATCATCCTCGTCCTCTCCTGCCGTGACGATCGCGCCAGCCTGTCGGTGCGCCGCGACACACCGATCCTCGCGGGTGCGACCGTCTTCGTCACCGTCCGCGTCAACGATCGCCTGGCGCCGGGCGATGTCTGGTCCGTCGGCCGTGATCTCACGGAGGCCGCCTTTCCCGGCGACGTCCGTGAGCTTCTCAGGCAGCTGCCGGAGACCGGCACGCTGTTCATCCGCCTCGAAGGCTCGCGGCGGTGGCGGTTCGAGGGCACCTTCCAGCTGGACGGGCTCGCCGCCATCCGCACGCGGCTCCTGGCGGACTGCCCGCGTTAGAACGAGCAGCCGTAGGGCGCCATCACCTGCCGGAGCTGGGCGCTCTGGGCGGTGCAGACCGAGTCGAGCTGCTGGCGGGCCTGGCCGTCGCGGGCAAGCTCACGCCAGGTGCCGCGCAGCTGGGTGATCTGCTGGGAGAAGGCGCCGCGCTGGGCTTCCGGCACCTTGGTGGTGATGCAGGCCTCGTAGTCGGTGATGAAGCGGTCGCAGGAGGGCACGCCGATCTCGTTCGCCCCCTGGGCGAGGCTCGCGGTGGCGCCGGCGCCGACCAGAACGAGGGTGGCGAGAAGACGGGTGGTGATGCGCATTGATCATGTCCTTGTGGGAGCGGCGCCCGAGGGCTCCGCGACGGGGCGGACCTTTCCGTCCCGTCGGTTTCTCCGGCATGCCGCCTGCCAGCCCCGACGTTGCGCAGTTTTCAGCCGGCCGTCGCGCCGCTGAAACAGCCGCCTGTTCCAAAGCAGCCGGGCGGATGAGCGGGACCGTGGCGAGGACCGCCGCTTCTATGGCATGCTGATCGGCAAAGGCCGCAGGGCCGGATGGGGGAGGCAGGGGATGGAACGCTGGCTGTCACGCCTTGCGGCTGCCGCGATGCTGGCAGTACTGGCCATGGCGCCCGTCGCGGCGCGCGAATTCCGCGTCGCCGATACCCAGCCCGCCGACTATCCGACGGTGAAGGCGCTGGAGCTGATGGGCCGCCTCATCACCGAGCGCACGAGCGGCCGCCACACGCTCCGCATCTTTCATTCGCGCCAGCTCGGCGAGGAGAAGGAAACGATCGAGCAGACCCGCATCGGCGCCATCGACATCAACCGCACCAATGTCGCCCCGCTGGCGAGCTTCATCCCCGAGGCGAACATCCTCGCCCTGCCGTTCCTCTTCCGCTCGGTGGACCATCTCCATGCCGTGCTCGATGGGCCGGTCGGCGACGACATCCTCGCGAGCTTCGAGCGCTACGGCCTGATCGGCCTCGCCTTCTACGATTCCGGCGCGCGCTCCATCTACAATTCGTCCCGCCCCATCCGCCGCGTCGAGGACCTCAAGGGCCTGCGCATCCGCGTCCAGCAGTCCGACATGATGGTGGAGATGATGCGGGCGCTGGGCGCCGAGCCGGTGGCATTGCCCTATGGCCAGGTGACGGTGAGCCTCACCACCGGCCTCATCCATGGCGCCGAGAACAACTGGCCCTCCTATGTGACCACCGACCATTTCCGCGCCGCCCGCCACATCACCCTCACCGAGCACACGATGAGCCCCGAGGTGCTGGTCGTGTCGAAGAAGTGCTGGGAGGAGCTGACGGCCGAGGAACAGGCCATCTTCCGCGCCGCGGCGCGGGAATCGGCCCTCGCCATGCGCAGCGAGTGGCAGAAGCTCGAGGCGACCTCCCGCCGCGAGGCCGAGGCGCAGGGCGTCTCCGTCGTCACGCTGCAGGACCGCAGCGGTTTCGAGGCGGCGGTGCGCCCCATCGTCGAGCGCTATGCCAGCGAGCCCTCGCTCGCCGCCCTGGTCGCCCGCATCCGCCAGGCCCGCTGATGGCGGTGAGCGGTGCGACAGTGCAGGCAGGACCAGCCAAGCGCAGCATCAGCGGCCGGCTCGACTGGGCGTCGGAGCAGTTCCGCCGCATCCCCGTGCGCTGGCGCATCGCCACCATCGTCATCCTCAACCTCGCCTTCATCACCCTCCTGATGCTGCTCATCGCCTCGGGCGCGCGGGCCATCCGCTCGGCCTGGGACGACCTGCAGGAGGCCCGCCGCATCGACCGCCTCCTCGCCTCCATCGAGAATGATGCGGGCCGGCTGCAGACCCTGATCCACCGCTACTTCGCCCTGCCGAACGAGACGGTGCTGAACGAGATCGAGCAGAGGCGCAAGGCGCTCCTGGCTAAGCTCGCCATCGAGCAGGAGATCGACCTCGCCCTGCAGAACCCGGCGCGCTCCGTCTCCTCCGTCACCGAGCGCTTCATGCTCGGCTTCGACGAGCTGCGCTCGGTGCGCGAGACCATTTCCTCCATCTACGAGAACGAGATCCGCAGGCCCGCCAGCGAGCTCTCGCAGCTCTATGCCGTGGTCGAGACGGCCATGAACGACCGCGCCGCCCTGATCGCCCCGTCGCTCGGCAAGTCGCGCGAGGCCTTCTCGATCTTCCTCGTCGCCATCAACGACTATTACCTCACCCAGTCGGTGCAGGCGCAGCGCGAGGCCTCCCGCTCCATCGAGGTGATCCAAGCCACCGCGCCGGTCATGGTCGACCTCGCCGAGACCGAGTTCCAGCGTGCGGCGCTGAAGACGCTGCTCGAGCGCACCACGGCGCTGCGGGCGGGCTTCGGCCGGATGATCCAGGTCCTCGGCATGCAGAACCGCCTGCTGCAGGTGGAGATCGACGGCAACCAGGCGGTCATGGCCACCGTCATCCAGGAGGTCGCCGAGCGCGTCCGCGCCAAGGAGGACGCCGCCCAGGCCCGGCTCGACGAGACGTTGCGGATCGTCTTCGTCCAGGCGGTGGGCATTGCCGGCATCTTCCTCGCCATCGTCGCGGTGATCTGGACGCTCATCGCCCGCTCCATCCGCGTGCCGCTCGATGACCTGGCCGGCAGCATGAACGCCATCGTCGCCGGCGACCTCGCCCGCCAACCCTCCGGCCTCTCCGCCTCCGACGATCTCGGCCGCATGGCCCGCGCCGTCGAGGTCTTCCGCCAGAATGCCATCGAGAAGCAGAAGGCCGAGCGCGACCTGGTCGCCGCCAAGAACCGCGCCGAGACGGCACTGTCGGAGCTGCGCGACACGCAGCAGAGCCTGGTTGAGGCCGAGAAGCTCGCGGCCCTCGGCGGCCTCGTCGCCGGCGTCGCCCACGAGGTGAACAACCCCATCGGCATCTCGCTCACCGTCGCCTCGACGCTCGCCCGCCGCGTCGACGATTTCGCCGCCGACGTGGAGCGCGGCGAGTTGCGCCGCTCGCGCCTCACCGAATTCGTGCAGGGCAGCCGCGAGGCGGCGAACCAGCTCTCGCTCAACCTCCAGCGCGCCGGCGAGATGATCCAGGCCTTCAAGCAGGTGGCGGTGGACCGCAGCCATGCCGACCGCCGCGCCTTTGACCTCGCCGAGGCGACCGACCAGATCGTCGCCAGCCTCCGGCCGACGCTGCGCCGCGCGCCCGTGCAACTCGCGGTCTCGGTGCCCGCCGGCATCGTCCTCGACAGCTATCCCGGCCCCTACGGGCAGGTCGTCACCAACCTCTTCATCAATGCACTCACCCACGCCTTCCCGGACGGGCGCAGCGGCACCTTCGCCATCGACGCGGTGCAGGAGGGCGACAATGTCGTCATCACCTTCCGCGACGACGGCATCGGCATGTCTGCCGAGGTGCAGCGGCAGGCCTATGATCCGTTCTTCACCACCAAGCGCGGCGAGGGCGGCACGGGCCTCGGCCTCAACATCGTCTTCAACATCGTGACACGCCGGCTCGGCGGGCGTATTGCCCTGTCCTCGACGCCCGGCGCCGGCACGACCTTCCGCATCGTCCTGCCGCTGGTCGCGCCGCAGGAGCCCGACCGTCAGGACCCCGCATGACGTCCGAGAACGACGCCGAGACGCGCATGACGCCCGAGGATGACGATCTCGTCGCCATCTTCGAGGACGGACCCGTCGCCGACGTGGCCGTCGCGGGCCGCTGGAAGGTCGCCATCATCGATGATGATCCGGCGGTCCATTCCGGCACCAAATACGCGCTGTCCGACTACCAGCTCGCCGGCCACCGCCTCGACCTCCATTCCGCCTTCTCCGCCGCCGAGGGCCGCAGTCTCCTCGCCCGCCATCCCGACATGGCGGTGGTGCTGCTCGACGTGGTGATGGAGAGCGACGGCGCCGGCCTCGACCTCGTCGAATACATCCGCAAGGAGCTCGGCAACGACACGGTCCGCATCATCCTGCGCACCGGCCAGCCCGGCCAGGCGCCGGAGCGGCAGGTCATCGTCGACTATGACATCAACGACTACAAGGCGAAGACCGAGCTCACCGGCGACAAGCTCTTCACCTCGCTCACCGCCGCCCTGCGCAGCCACCAGCAGCTGATCCGCCTCACCGAGATGCGCCGCGGCCTCGAGGCCATCGTCGGCGCTTCCGCCCGCATCTACGGCCTGCCCGGCAGCGAGCGCCTCGCCGCCGCCGTCCTCGCCGAAGCCGCAGCCCTCGTCGGCCAGTGCGGCGAGGGCGCCGTGGTGATGCGCGAGGCCGGCGCGACCCGCGTCCTTGCCGCCCGCAACGCCATGGGCGAGCTCTCCGGCCGCGTCCTGCCCGGCCGCGTCGATGATCTCGTCGCCCGTACCTTCGCTGCCGGGGCCTCGCTCGCCGGCGGCCACGATGTCGGCGTCATGCTGCACACGGCGGGCGGCCGCGACGTCGTCGTCGCCTTGGTCTGCGAGGAGCCGCCGACCGAGACGCAGGCCGCGCTCCTCGGCGTCTTCTGCGGCAGCCTGCCGGCGGCCTTCGACACGGTTCTGCTCTACGAGCAGCTCCAGGCTGCCAATGCCACGCTGGAAAAGCGCGTCGCCGACCGCACCCGCCAGCTCACCGCCGCCAACGAGCGGCTGAAGGCGCAGTGGCAGCGGCTGAAGCGCACCAACGACCACAAGGCCGAGGTGCTCGGCACGGTCGCCCATGACCTGAAGAACCCGCTCGGCGTCATCCTCGGCCGCTCCGAGATGATGAACGAGCTCCTGGCGCTGAGCCCGCCGAACATCGACCGCGCCCGCGGCCAGATCGAGCAGATCCGCTCCTCGGTCGCCCGTATGACCTCGATGGTCGACGAGCTCCTCGCCGACGCCATGCTCGATGCCGAGGACGTGCAGCTGCGCTTTGCCGATATCGACACGGCCGCCATCGTCGGCGCCGTCCTCGACGCCAACGTGCCGCTCGCCGACCGCAAGGGCCAGCTGCTGCTCTATCACGGCCCCGACAGCCTCACCGGCCGCGGCGACCCCGACCGCCTGCGCGAGGCCATCGACAACCTCGTCTCCAACGCCGTGAAATATTCGCCGCCCGGCGGGCGCATCACCGTGACGCTCTCCGGCTCGGAGGCGGGCCATTCCATCGCCGTGACCGATAGCGGGCCGGGCCTGACGCCCGAGGACCAGCAGCGCCTCTTCGGCCGCTTCCAGCGCCTCTCCGCCACGCCGACGGGCGGCGAGAGCTCCACCGGCCTCGGCCTGTTCATCTGCCGCCGCATCGTCGAACTGCATGGCGGCCGCATCACCGCCGCCAATGCGGCGCCAGGCCGCGGCGCCACCTTCACCATCGTGCTGCCGCCGGCCACCGCCGGAGGGCCCTCCTGATGGCGGGCGAGCTCATCGCCGTCGTCGACGACGAGGCGCCCGCCCGCGAGCTGGTCGGCGACTACCTGACGCTGCATGGCTTCCGCACCGTGCTCTGCGACGGCGGCGAGGCCCTGCGCGCGGCCATGGCGGCCGAACGCCCGGCCCTCGTGGTGCTCGACCTCAACATGCCCGGCGAGGACGGCCTCTCGGTGGTGCGCGACCTCAAAGGGCGCACGACCATTCCCGTGATCATGCTCACGGCCACGGCGAGCCCCGATGACCGCATCACCGGGCTGGAGATCGGCGCCGACGACTATCTCGCCAAGCCCTGCGAGCTGCGCGAGCTTCTCGCCCGCGTCCGCGCCCAGCTGCGCCGCGCCGCCACGCCGTCCGAGACGGCGGGCCTTCCCGGCGGCCGCGAGCAGGTGCCCTTCGGCACCAAGGTGCTGGACCTCTCCGCCCATGTGCTGCGCGATGCCGAGGGCCGGGACCACCCGCTGACCGCTTCCGAATTCGCGCTGCTGAAGGCCTTCGCCGACAATCCCCGCCGGGTTCTGTCGCGCGACAAGCTCCTCGACCTTGCCGGCGCCCGCGACCCGGAAGCCTTCGACCGCGCCATCGACGTGCGCATCACCCGCATCCGCCGCAAGATCGAGCCGGATGCGGACCGCCCCGCCTATATCAAGACCGTGCGCGGCGCCGGCTACATGTTCATGCCCGAGGGCGAGGCCGGCTGAGGCGGCCCTGTCCGTCGCGCCGACGCAACATTCGGCCCTCTCGCGAAACATCGGCGTCCCCGCCGCGACACCCTCCCGCAAGGCTTGAAACCTTCGCGCCTCCGCTGAAACGCGCGGAGAAACACCGCAACACGCCTGCGAAAATCCCGTTCCCTAAAACGTCACTGTCCCGATGAGACGGGCGGCGCGACAAGGCCCTGAACCTTTTTCGCTCCCGCTGCGACTGAGAGGGAGACCGGCCCACGAAGGGCGCTGCAAAAAGGGGATCGCAGATGAACAGGATGTCGAAACTTCTCGGCTTCGCTCTGGTCGCCGGCTGCGGCCTCGCCATGGGCCTCGTCGCGATGCCCGATGGCCGCGCCTCGGTCTCGGGTCCGGTGCTGCATGTCAGCCCCTCCTCGGCCGACCTCGACCATGCCCACGGCGCCTTCGACACCTTCCGCAACCGCCTCGACCAGGCGCCGCGGCAGGACGAGGCCGCCGGCAAACAGGCCGCCATCCGCGGCGAGCGCGCCGACTGCGCCCGCCACACCTGGCCCTACATCCCGCAGGCCTGCCAGACCTCCGCCTCCGGCGGCCATCTGCGCCAGATCCGCACCGTCGCCCTCGATCAGACCACCAACTGATCGCCCCCGCTCCCTCCATCCGGACACCACGACCATGAACCGCCGCTTCTTCCTCTCCGCCGGCATCGCCGCCGCCGCCACCGCCGCCGCCACGGCCGCCTCGGCCAATCCCTTCGCCAATGTGGTGATGTTCGACCCCGACACCCGCGAGCCGCTCATCGCCCGCCCGCATGCGGCCGTCGCCCAGGCCAACGCCATCCCGCGCGAGATCGTCGCCTATCACGGCGCCGAGGCCCCCGGCACCGTGGTGGTCGACACCAATGCCCGCCGCCTCTACTTCGTCATGCCCGGTGGCCAGGCCATGCGCTACGGCATCGGCGTCGGCCGCCCCGGCTTCGAGTGGGGCGGTTCGCAGACCATCACCCGCAAGGCCGAGTGGCCGGACTGGCGCCCGCCCGTGCAGATGCTGCAGCGCCGCCCCGACCTGCCGCGCTACATGCCCGGCGGCCCGGACAACCCGCTCGGCGCCCGCGCCATGTATCTGGGCTCCTCGCTCTACCGCATCCACGGCTCCAACGAGCCGCACACGATCGGCCAGGCAGTGTCCTCCGGCTGCATCCGCATGACCAACGAGGACGTCGTCGACCTCTACGACCGCGTCCGCGTCGGCACCCGGGTCGTCGTCCTGCGCTGATTGCTTCCCTCTTCGCCGTGCATGCCTGCCTGACCTCACACCTCGCCCCGATGGCCCCGCCATCGGGGCCTTTTCTTGTGCGGGTGGGGGGAGAAGGGCAGGGCCCGGCCGGCCGGTTTCGCGACCGTGCGCCGCGCCTGTGGATCAAACCGCGCAAGGAGGGTGGACAGCCCCCGCGCTTGCCTCTATAAGCCGCCCCGCGCTGCAGCGGATCGTCACCGAACGGTCACGCCCCGCGGTCGCCCGGGTAGCTCAGTTGGTAGAGCATGCGACTGAAAATCGCAGTGTCGGTGGTTCGATTCCGCCCCCGGGCACCATTTTTTCTTAAGTCAGCGTCCATCATGTCCCGGTAGTGCAAGGCTCGTGTCCCGCCCGCGGCAGATCCTTGTTGATGAAGTCCTTGCACCACCTCCGGGGACGGCATCTTTACCTTCCGGGATTGCTGGAAATGGGCTAAGGACTCCCGCCAAGGGGTCGCAGGAACCCCATGCGGGGGATGTCCGATGAAGAAGGCCTATACCAAGGCGAACGCCGCCAAGCGTCAGCCGCTCGCGGCCGTCACGGCACAGGTGGCATCGAAGAAGACCGTGGACTGACGCCGACGCGGCGTTGGGGCCTTTCACGGGAACGCCCCTTCGACGCCGGAACGGTGCCCGGCGCCCCGCTGCAACGCAGTTGGCAAGTGGTGCCCGCCCCTTCAGGGACGATAAATCGGGGAGCTAGCGCCTTCGGCTGTTCCGAAGGCCGGCATGCTCGTCGAACGGATGCTCGAACAGGCCGCAGTCGAAGCAACTGATCTCCAGTCCGCAGCGGTCCTCCCAGCACCTGACCCGATGGTCGAAGGCGAGGGCAATGCGCTCGAGGTGCAGGTTGCGCGAGCCCTTCAGCAGGATCAGCTCGTCAGCGCCCGCCTGTTGGCAGATCAGGTCCGCCACGGCCTTGACCGACCCGCCCTCGACGAAACGTCCGGTTTCGATATCGGTCTGGCTCGCCATGGACCGGTGTGCGTGGTCGCCGACGAAGATCACCTGATCGGCGGCTTCGCGCGCATCCCGGTATGCGTCGCGATACCGGGCCTTCGGACTGCCCGTATAGTCCGACAGCATTCCCAGGACGATGCGACGGCGCTTGGCCTCCGCCTGTCGGACCACGTCGAATGCCAGTCCCAGCGTCTGCCAGGGCGCCTTCCAGGTGTCGAGGATGAAGACGGGCCCGGCGCGCGTGGTGAAGGGCTGGCACCGGTCGGGTATGGGATCGAAGCTCGCGATCATCTCCTGGGCCGCTTCGACGGGAACGCCCAGTTCGATGGCGGTTGCGAAGGCAGCCGTTACGGGGAGCCAGAAGTGCTCACCGAGGATCCGCGTCTTGAGGGGCGTGACATGGCCCTTCCACGCGACCTCAAGGCGAAGGCACTCCGGATAGCGTGACGATATGGCTGTCGCCCTGAAGTCGGCATCCGGTCCTCGCCCGAACGTGACGGTACGGGCGGTGGTCCTGTCCCGCATGGCCAGCGTCAGGTCGTCATCGGCATTGAGGACCGCCAACCCGCTGCCTGGCAGCGCTTCCACCAGCAGGCCCTTTTCGGCCGCGATGTTCTCGCGGGTCCGATACTCCTTGTAGTGCTCGATGCCGATGAAGGTGACGATGGCGACATCCGGCTGCACCATCTTCACGACATGTGCGAGATGACCTTTCCGGCCCACGCTCAGTTCGGCGACATAGTACTGCGTCCTGCGCCTGAGGCGCGCGACAGACTTCACGATGTCGCTCGTATCGACAGCCTGCACCAGCGTCTCAACGCTCCCCTGACCCTTGAGAATGTGAGACAGGAGAAGCGTCGTTGTTGATTTGGCCGAGCTTCCGGTCACCGCAATCGAGGTCGCGGTCGCGAGGCGCCGGTTGGCCAGGGCTCCGGCAAAACGCAAGGTGCGTCGCAGGGTTCGTTCAAACAACCGGCCCCAGCGGCGCAAAGCTCCGTCCCGGTCCAGCACTGAACCGATCACCTCGAACCCCGAACTCCCGAGAGATTGAAGGGTGATGCCATGGCGAGCCTCGTGCGGGGCAAAGGGATCGTGTGGTGAGGGGGAGCAATGAGCGAGGCCCCATTCGACATCGTCCTCGCCGGGGATGCAATGCTCGCCCCGTCCAGGTCGGGCGCCGAAGACGGCGCCCCCTCCGCCTGTCCGCACCCCGGCGCGGCGCGGAGATGACGGGTCCGAACCCCAAGTGATGCGTCGCGAGGGCGCAAGTGTCGCGCCAGCAGCGATTCGAATTGTGGCGCAGGCGCTGGTTGGCTATCGGTATCCAGAGGGTGGTCCGGATGATCGGGACTGCGGACCGCCCCCTTGTCGAGGCTCCTGGGACCAGTCCGCCAAGCCATCACCTGCCCGGCCCCATGGCGGGCTGGGCTGCAGGTCCCCGAACAATACGGACAGAGCGACACAATCCGTGGATATCAGGACGAAGAGCGTGAAGCTGTCTCCCACCGCCGCCTTCCGGGCCATGGGGGATGAGGGCGTGATCCTCATGACGGATAGCGGACAGATCTACTCGACCAATCCCAGCGGCACGGCCTTCATCCGTCAGATCACCGTGGGCCGGTCGGTGGCTGAAGCCGTCAGCGCCGTGCTGGACGAGTTTGACGTCCAGGAGGATGTGCTCCTTGCCGACCTGGAAGAACTGGTCGCTTTCCTGGAGGCGGAAGGGGTTGTCGTCACTGCTGCCTCCTGACCGCCTGACGGACGGGCCTGACGCCGGCCGGGCGGCGCGGATGCGTCGCCTGATCTGGTGGCACGCCCGGATGCTGCCCGCCATCGTCGGGCATCGCGATCTGAAGACGGTCCTGCGCTATGCGGATGTCCGGCCCGACCCGGCCTTCGCCGGCCTTCCCGCCGAGGCGATCGCCGCGTGGGTGATGGCCGCCACCCGCAGGCCCTGGCTGATGCGCAAGCGCCGGTGCCTGCGCCAGGGCCTGCTGGGCATGCGCTTCATGCGCCTCGCCGGGCACGATCCGGAGCTGCATTTCGGGATCGACCGGCGGTCCCTCTCGGGACCCGCGGTCGCCGCCCATTGCTGGGTCGTCCTCGCTGGACGGCCGGTCCTCAACGACATCCTCGCGGACATGGAACCGCTGCACGTCTGGCGTCCCGCATGATCGGCCCCGAGGCACGTTTCGATCTTCACACCGTGGAACTGATCTGCCTCCACGAGGACCTCCCCCCCGATGTCGCCAATGCGGCGTCCCTGGACTGGCTGGTGGGCGAGCGGCGGATCGAGATGCCCGGCAACCTGCCGCAGGCCCGGCTGACCATCCGCCCGGCGGGCAAAGAGGGCCTGGCCGTGCCGGCGGGGCTCGTCGAGAAACCTGTCGTCGGAGAGGGACGCCTTCGGGCCGGCCGTGCCGCCGAGGGGCACCACGTCCTGGTCATGGACGACGCAGCCTGCCTGGCGCTGCTCCCGGGAGGGCATAGCCTCGCCGAGGCGGCGCTCCAGGCGGACCGGGTTCGACCGGCCCTCGGCGATGCGATGATCTTCGCGCTCGACCACGCGCTGTCGTCCCACGGACAATGCCTTGCTCATGCCGCCTGCCTGGCGACGCCCGACGGCAGCGGCATGGTCATGCTCCATGCCGCCAGCGGAACCGGAAAGACAACGACCGCGATGGCGCTGGCCCTGGCTGGCTTCCGCCTGTCGGGCGATGACACGACGGCTCTTCTTGCGCCCGCCGAATCAGGACGGCTCCTCGCCTGGGGCCTGCCGCGCGGCGCCAAGGTCCATCGCCGCACGGTCGACATGCTGCCGGCCTTGCGTGATCTCGTGAGCGATGCCGCATGGGATCGCCATGGCGAACAGATGATCGATCGGACCGCGCTGCATGGCGCGGGCCTTGCCACGCGCGTCGGCCCGCTGCCAGTCATTGGCGTCGTCTCCCTGGCGCATGCGGACGACGGGGCCGCCCCCGTCGTGGCTCAGGGGGCCTTCGATGCACTCGATGCGCTGATGCGGGACAATATCAGCCCCCATCCCGATGGCTTCTTTCCGGGCCAGGAGGCACGCTTCGACATCTTCTCCTCGCTCGTCACCGCCGCCAGATGCTTGCGTGTCCCGGTGCGTGGCCATCCCTCCGAGGTCGCGGCCACCATCGCCGCGGCGCTGGGCTACTGATCCTACGCCCCTGCGCGCCGCTTCTGCTGCCAGCGAAAGGCGAACCGCCGGAAGCGCGAGCGGATATCGCCGCGCAGATGCGCATTGGTGATCGTGTCGCGGTCGAGCCATAGCGGGGTTTCGACCAGGGCGCCGAGCTCCGCGATGCGCGGGTCCTCTGCCGCACCCGGAAACAGCCGGCCGACCAGACTGGCCGCGGCGGCGACTTCGAAGGTGAGGTTCAGGCGGCGCGCGGCCTCGATGGCGAGAGGCGTCGAAGCGCCAAGCCTGCGGATCGACTGGAGCACGTCGACGGCCAGCTTCAGCTGGTGGAACTTGTGCCCGATGGCCCCGTGGACCACGGCGGTGAGCAAATGGCCGGAGGCCGGGGCCGTGCCGCCATGGTCGGCGATCTCCGCCTCGCGAAACCCGAAGGTCACACGCTGGCGCAACGTCGGCAGGTGGACGAGGTCGGTATGGACTTCCACGAGCAGGTGCGGCTCGCCCTCCCGGATCCATTTCTGCTCACGATAAAGCTCGGTTTTCTCCGGTCGCGGCAGGATCGCCATGGTGAATCCGGCCGCGCGCATGACCTCCTCGACATCGCCGAGGTTTTCGGCGGGCACGAGAATATCGACATCGGTATAGGGGCGGTCCGACACCTCCGGATAGAGGCTGGCGGCGAAGGCCGCACCCTTGACCAGCCTGTGCGGCAGGCCGCGCGCGTTCAGTTCCCGGACGATGCGCGTCGCATGCGCCTCGAGCAGCATGGTCACGCCCGTGGCGATCCGCACGCGCTCGGTGAGTTCGGCGATCATCGCAGGCCAGGGGGCGCCCAGGCGACCGGAGACAGGGGCGAGCTTGCGCCACAGGACTGCTTCGACCGCGTGGTAGCGGGCAAGGTCGAGCAGGTCGTCCGGCGCGAAGCAGGCGATGGACTCGGCTGGCGGCGCCAGCGTCTCTGGATCAGCCAGATCGCAGAGCACCGCCTGCTGGCGCGGATCGAGGCGGAGATCAGTCATGCGGGCCGGGCCTTCGGCGATCGGGATACTGCCGGGACTATAGCGACGTGCTGCATGTGTCACACGAACCGGTCCGGCATGTGCCCCGGGGGAAGAGTCACATTGACAATGCCATCGCCGACTGCAATCCACGACAAGGATCGGATGAATGGAGTCTCTGGCCGTGAAGAAGCCCTACCAGAAGCCGGCAGTTCTCAAGCGCGAGGCGCTTGCCGCAGTGACGGCGATCAAGCCGGTTTCGGGCGTGCAGAATCAAACCTGAGGCGCTTGTCCGTCCGCCCCGATCGCCGTGGGCGCGCCGCGATGAGGACGCCTTGCACCAAGGCCGTCGCGGCCGTCGCGGCCGAGGCCGTGTCCAGCCCACCCACTCCTGAGTGATGCCAGCGCGATGCGTCCCGGGTTCTTGGAGACGACAATGAAGAAGCCCTACAGCAAAGCTTCGGTGGCGAAGCGCCAGCCCCTGGCGCACGTGACGGCTCAGGTGGCTTCGGGAAAGACTCCCGCTTGACGCGACCCGTCTGACCAGGCGGATCGCTGACCCGCCATGACAGCCAGGAGGAGATGACCGTGAAGAAAGCCTACACCAAGGCTGCTGCGGCCAGGCGCCAGCCCCTCACGGCCATCACGGCGGTTGTCCCGGTATCCGGGAAAACCGGTTGATTGAACCGCGGCGCCGGGCGCATAGCGGCGGCGGTGAGCTCCTCGACCGTCATGTCCGACGCACCAATCGGCTGTATCCTGGTCACCCATCCCGATGCGATGGGGGCGATGGCCATCGACGCCCTCCAGGCCGGTGGCTACAGGATCATCGAGATCTGGATATCCGGGCAGGAGAGACCGCGCGGTCCCCTGGGCAGCATTGCGTCCCTTGCCTCTCGCCGCGAGCGTCGCGCCCGGCGCATCCTGGCGAAGGCGGGCGTACCCGTCCGGACCATCGCCCGCCCCTGGGCCGCGGGGCTCGACCGCGCACTCGATGCTGCAGGGCCTTTCGACATCCTCGTCTGCGCCGGCTCCTACATCATCTTCCCCCAGGCCTTTCTCGACCGGCTGCAGGGCCGCGCCGTCAACCTCCATCCGGCGCTGCTCCCCCACTACCGCGGTCCCTTGCCCATCCATGCCATGCTGATCGACGGCATGGCCGACCGCTATGGCGGAATGACCCTCCACGCATTGACCGGAGAGATCGATGGCGGGCCGATCATCGGCCAGAGGCGCGTCGCCCTGGGTGATCACGGCTCGGCGCGCCAATGGCAGGCGGCCGTGTTGGCGGCCATGAAGCCGCTCCTGGCGGACGACCTCGGGGCCTATCTCGCCGGTCGCCGAGAGGCCGAACCGCAGGTCGCCGGCTCGGGAAGCTACCATTCCGCGCGCGACGTCCCGCTCCATGCAGGGCCCGACCAGACCGTGGAGCGGATCACCCGCTATCTGGCGGCCGCGCCGAAGATCCAGCGCCATGCTCTGGCGGTCGTGCCGGACCGGGGCCGGCTGCGGCGCTTCGTCGTCCGGGGCGGCGTCGAGGTCATGGGCCCGGTCACCGGCGAGGCGCCGGTGGTCAGCCTTCGCCATGTCGCGTTTGATGCGGTGGATTCGCGGATCAGGCTGCGCCGGCTGACCCGTCCGGAGCGGTTCCTCCTGAAGGTTCGGCGCCGCCTCGCAGACCTCGTCCGTCGCTGAGGCCCCGATCCCGCAAAAGCCCCCCGCGGTCACTCGATGAGGCGGACGACCGTCTTGCGCGTCGTCGTGGTGGACGGGCATTCGACGACGACGCGGATGTCGTCATAGTCGCTGTCGGTCCAACCATAGCCCGGCGGGCGGTCTTCCCAGCCGAAATAGATGTACTTGCCGGGTGAGCAGGCCTGGTCGGCCTGCTGCGGCGTGCGGTTCGGGCCGCTCGGCAGGATCCCGCCCTGCGACTTCGGTTTGCACTGGTTGAGGTTCTGGCAGATCACCGTCTCGAGGATCGGCACGTTGTTCGCGAACTGGTGCACGGGAACGCCGCCCGACAGGCGCGTGTCGGAATAGTAGTTGTAGGAGGCGTTGTTGCCCCAGGGGTTCGCCCAGTCGGCCGGGTTGTTGGCAATCAGCGTGCCGGGGCTCGCCGTGTCCCAGAGCCAGGGCTGGGTGCGGGCGTTGCGCACATTGTAGAGCCGGTACGAGAAGGTCTCGTTCGCCTTGCAGCTCGGCATGGTGAAATTGTAGGTGGTGCCGGCATTGTCGGCGATGGCCGTCATCTGCGAGCGCCCGCGATCGGTCTGGTTCCGGCGGCTGTCGTCGTAGCAATAGACATACATGCGATTGTAGTCGCCCGCCTCTGGGTCGAGCTGGGCCGTCACCGGCTTGTTCTGGGTGATCGTCTCGATATAGGTCGAGATCGCCTTGGTGCGCGCCACCACATTCAGCGAGTTGATGCCGACGATGCCGAGGAACGACGTCTGCATCGTCGCGCCGTTGGTCTTGATCTCGATCGTCGTGCCGTCGGCGGTCGCCGTGATGGAGATCGGATAGCTCGACAGGCGGCTGTCGAGATGGGCCCGCACATGGTTGGTGGCGGTCAGTTCCACCGCGGCCTTCCCCAGCTGGGCCTGCCGCGCGGCCGCCATGGCGGCAGCGTCGAAGATGGCCTGGAGCTGGCTGGAATCGCGGGTTGCCCGAACGTAATCGACGGCGCCGCCTGAAATGCCGAAGACCGGAACAGCCGAGAAGGCGAAGAGAATGGCGATCGTGCCGCCCGTATCGCGGCGGAAGTCTCGCAGATGCTGAAGCAGCGTCGTCATCGCTCTGACCTCGCAGGGAAACCTTGCGTTACATACGCGGGAATTTCCTAAGACGAGTTGTGGATTGAGACGTTTTGCAGCGCATCTTCCGCGGCTGGTTATTTGATCATTAAGAGATGGGGCAAGGTTTCGTCGCATCCGCGCCATGGGGCTGGCGACCAACGGTCCCTGCTGTCCCGGCGCCAATAAACCCCTTTCATACCGGTGTTTTTCCGCAGGCGACGGACCGTCGCGCGGGCCCTAGGCTGACACGTCCCGCTTGCCGAGCCGCGCCCATGATTCCCGATCCGCTGGCGATCCTCGCGGTCGTCGTCCTGCTGCTGCCGCAGGCCTATTTTCTCTTCGCCTCGCCGAGCTTCCTCTTCGTCTCGCTGACCATTCCGGGCGTGACGGTGCTGCTGCGCGTGCTCTTCGGCTTCTACCTGCGCCTGTTGCAGATGGCGGCAGGGGCCTCGGCGCTGGCCTTCGCACTGAGCGGCCGCTTCGCCGTGGCGCTGGTGCCGGTGGCGGTCGGCGGCGGGGCGATCCTCGCCCGCTCCGCCCTCCTCTCGGCCTTCGATACCGGCATTGCCCGGCGCGAGGCGGGCGATGCTGCGGGCGTCGAGCGGCTGCGCCAGCTTCACTGGCTCGCCATGACCGGCAATCTCGCGCTGCTCGCGGGCCTGCTCCTCGCCTTCCCGCGGATCGTCACCCCGTCCCGAGGAGAGGGGCGGCGGCCCGCCGCCCCCATCGCGTCACTGGGTGATGCGGACGTTCTGTAGCGACAGGGCGATGGCCTTGAAGGCGTCCGCGAGGCCCTGGCGGTCCTTGGCGTCGAAGTAATGTGCGGACGAGCTGGCGCAGTTGCGCATGGCCGAGATCGCCGTCGTGTCGGTGATGTCGAAGGCGACGGTGAAGACCTCGATCTGCTTCGACTTCGCGTAGGTGCAGATGTCGTTCATGTCGTCATAGGTCTGCTTCAGCTGCGCCGCCTGGGCTGTGGCATTGCCGCTCGGGGCGATGTGCCGGCCGTCGGCGGACCGGAAGACCAGCGTGTTCTCGCCGTCCGTCATCAGCACCATGACCTTGCGCGGGCGGCGGTTGGTCGGGTCATAGGCGGCGCCCTCCGAGAAGGGGGCGGTCGGCGACAGGACGTTGACGCCCCAGATGAGCCCGGCCGGGATATAGGTGGAGGGCCGGTAGCCGCCGATATTCACCACCATGCCGCGGATGGCCGAGATGACCGTGGCCTGGTTCGAGGTCAGCGGCACGATCGGGTTGAGGCAGTTCTGGCTGGTGGCGAGGTAGCCGGGATAGCGCTCGGAGGGCGTGGTGTCGTTGAGGCGCAGGTTGGCGGCGCGGCGCGAGCCGACGCAGCCATACCAGCGATACCAGGTGGTGTTGCCGCCCGAGCAGGACTCGTAGGGCGGCACGGTCTGCGTCGTGCAGGTCGAGGGCGTGCAGTCATAGGTCTCGGAGCGGCCGTCGACGACGCGGGTGCAGGTCCGCGCGGCGCCGCGCGTGCAGGTCTGCCGCGTCGTCAGCGTGGTGCAGGTGCGCGCCGAGGTGGTGCTGTAGTCGGCGGGAACGTCGACCCAGCCGGAATTGCGGTTGTTCACGCCGACATTGACGTAGTCGGCATAGGGGACCACGCCGATCTTCACGTCGGCATTGGGGTCCTGGCGCAGCTGGACGACGAGATCCTCGGCCGCGGCCTTCAGCGCCACCAGCTTGTCGCCGGCCATGGACCAGGTGTTGTCGAGCACGAGAACCAGCTCGGTCGTGCCGTTGAGGCCCCGCACCGCCTTGGCCTCGGCCTCGTAGGGCAGGGTCTGCCAGCCCGCCAGCGCCATGAAGGTCGACTTCACCGAGCCGGTGATCTTCAGCCGCACCTCGCGGGTGGTGCCGTTATAGGCGAACTCGGTGATCTTGGAGCCGCTGGCGTTGGTCTCGCGCAGGTTGGCATTGGCATGGTTGTCGGCGACGAGCCGCATCGCCGCCTCGACATCGAGTTTCGAGGAGGCCGCGGCGAGCGCCGCTGCATCGGCGGCCGACTGGGCGGCGGTGCGGGCCGCCGAGACGCGGGAGAAGTCGACCCCGGCGCCGACCACCAGCAGCACCGGGACGGCGCAGATGGCGAAGAGCATCGCCGTCACGCCGGAGGTGTCGCGGCCGGCGCGGTGCAGGAAGGCGAGGATGTCACGGCACAGTCTGGCGGGGGTCATGTCAGGCTTCCGGATCGGGTGCTTCTGACACACAGCGATACGGAACGGCCTTCAAGAAAACCCTAAAATGCAAGCGGAAACAGGGTAAATCCGGGATGGGGTAAACGATTTCCCTGACGGAACCCCCGACGCAAGGCGCTCAGCTTGCGGCCCCGCAAACGGCCCTGAGTCGGGCGGCGTGAGGCCGCAGCGGGGAGAGATCATAGGTCTGTTCGACCGCCGGGAAGGCGATGGAGAGCTGCGCTGCGCCGGTGATGTCGGCAACGAAGCTGGTGGCGAAGCCCGCGGTGATGAAGGCCGAGTTGCGCGTCACCTGCCAGCGGACCGGCTTCGGCGGCCGGCCATCGACGCTGTAGCGCCCGTCCACCACCGCATCCGACACCGGGAGGCGATAGCCCGGCGCGAAGGAGACGAAGGCCGTGCCGGCGCTGCACAGCACGGTGAGCCTTTCACCGGAACTGCGATAGGTGATCTCGATCGCCGGGGCCCCGTGGGCTGGCTCCTGGTACTCACGCACCCGCCACTGGGCGTGGGCGCTCTCCGGCGCCAGGGCGATGGCACCGAGACAGGCGAGGCCGGCGGCAAGGGCGGTCGTCATCGCAAGGAGGGTCCGCGGTCGTAGCGGGCGTGAGGGGTGCTTCGCCCAAAGGGCGAAGTGCCGCATCTGTGCACGTCATCGCGCGGAGAAACAAGACGTTGCGAGTTATTCGCAACGGTTGGCGCCGGATGCGGGAGCCAGGTACCGGCTCTCACGCCCCTGCGGCATCGAGCGTGCGCATGTCGCTGTCCGTCAGGCGCAGCGCCGCCGAGCGCAGCAGGCTGTCCATCTGCTCCAGCGTCGTGGCGCTGGCGATGGGCGCGGTGACGCCCCGCTTGCGCATGAGCCAGGCCAGCGCCACCTCGGCGGGCTTGCAGGCATGGGCCGCCGCCACCGCATCGAGCGCGGCGAGGATGCGGAAGCCGCGATCGGTCAGGTAGGGCCGCACACCGCGCTCGCCGCGCGGGCTCTTACCCAGATCCGCTTCCGACCGGTACTTGCCCGACAGGAAACCCTTGGCGAGCGAGAAATAGGTGATGACGCCGATCTCCTCCTTGACGCAGAGATCCGCCAGCGGCCCCTCGAACTTGGCGCGGTCATGCAGATTGTACTCGGGCTGCAGCACGTCGTAGCGCGGCAGGCCATGCGCCTTGGCGGCATCGAGTGAGGCTGCAAGCTGGGTCGCGTCGAGGTTGGAGCAGCCGATGGCGCGCACCTTGCCGGCCTTGAGGAGCTTGTCATAGGCCGCCAGCGACTCCTCGTGGGGCGTCTCCGGGTCCGGCCAGTGCGACAGGTAGAGGTCGATCACGTCGGTCTGCAGGCGCTTCAGCGAGGCCTCCACGGCCTCCGCGATGTAGCGCGCCGACAGGCCCTTCTTGCCCTCGCCCATGGGCGAGCCGACCTTGGTGATGAGGGTGATCTTCGAGCGCGCGCCGCGCGCCTTCATCCAGCGGCCGATGATCGTCTCGCTCTCGCCGCCTGAATTGCCGGGCGCCCAGGCGGAATAGACGTCGGCCGTATCCACCGCGTCGAAACCGGCCTCGACGAAGGCGTCAAGCAGGGCGAAGGAGGTGGTCTCATCGGCCGTCCAGCCGAAGACATTGCCGCCGAAGACCAGCGGGGCGATGGAGAGGCCGGTACGGCCGAGCGGGCGCTTGGTCGGGGGCTGGCGCGGCGTCATGGGTGTCTCCTCGGGGCCTTCTGATGGACGGGCGGCGAGATTAGCCCGGCTCCCCGCCCTGGGGACAAGTGGCCGCCGTTTTTATTCCGGCATGGCAGCCGCGCAGCGCTGCCGGGCAAGCGGCGGCGGGGCTTTGCGGGCCGGGAAAAATGCTGACAGCTTTCGGGTGGTGTCCGACTTATCCCTCGCGCTAGCCTCGCCAGCACCCCATGCCCCGCCGTTCCGACAGCCTTTCGCTTCGCCAAGCCCGCCGCATCGCCATCGCCGCCCAGGGTTTCGACCTTGCGGGCCACGGCGAGGGACGCGGCGCGTCGCCGGCCGGGCGGCGTCACCTGAAGCGCATGGCGGAGGAACTCGGCGTCATCCAGATCGATTCCGTCAACGTGGTGGCCCGCGCCCATACCCTGCCGGGCTTTTCCCGCCTCGGCCTCTACGATCCTGCCGACCTCGATGCGCTGGCCTATGGCGGCCGCCGCCGCGCCCTCTTCGAATATTGGGGCCACGAGGCCTCCTACCTGCCGGTCGCCCTGCAGCCGCTGTTCCGCTGGCGGATGGAGCGGGCGAGGCGCGGCGAGGGGATCTATACGGGCCTCGCGAGTTTTGGCCGCGAGCGGGCCGACCTCATCGCGGCCGTGCGCCGCGAAATCGAAACCGACGGCCCAAAGGCGGCCGGCGAGCTCTCCCACGACCATCGCGGCGAGGGCGGCTGGTGGGGCTGGTCGGAGGGCAAGCGCGCCATCGAATGGCTGTTCTGGGCGGGCATCGTCACCACCGCGACGCGGCGCGGCGCCTTCGAGCGGATCTACGACCTCACCGAACGGGTGCTGCCGCGCGCCGTGGTCGACGCGCCGACGCCCGATATGGCGACGGCCCATCGCGAGCTGGTGCGCCGTTCGGCCATCGCCCTCGGCATCGGCACGGAGCGCTGCCTGCGCGACTACTACCGCCTCGGGGTCGCCGAGACGCGGCAGGCGGTGGCGGAGCTGGTCGAGGCCGGCGACCTCGTGCCGGTCACGGTCGAGGGCTTCCGCAATCCGGCCTATCTCGCGGCCGGCGCCCGCATCCCCCGCAGGGTCGAGGCCCGCGCCCTGCTCGCGCCCTTCGACCCCCTCGTCTGGCAGCGCGAGCGCACCGAGGGGCTCTTCGGCGCCCGCATTCGGCTGGAGATCTACACCCCCGCCGAGAAGCGCACCCACGGCTACTACGTGTTGCCCTTCCTGCTCGGCGACAGGCTGGTGGCAAAGGTCGACCTCAAGGCCGACCGCGCGGGTTCCGCGCTGGTGGTGCAAGCGGCTCATCGCGAGGAGGGCGCGGGCGACGATGTCGCCGCCCCGCTGGCGGAGGAGCTGCTGCTGATGGCGCGCTGGCTCGGATTGGCGGATGTGCAGGTCATGCCCAGAGGCGATCTGGCGGCGGCATTGGCGCGTGAGGTTGGCTGAAGGCGCTGCCGTCTTGGCATAGCGTCTGGATCATGCCCCTCACCCTTCCCTCTCCCCGCCAGCGGGGAAAGGGGGGCAACAGCGTTGCGTCTCATCGGAACCGTCCCGCGTGGCATCACGACCGAAGGACTGGCGCGACGTCGAAGTCCCCCTCTCCCCGCTGGCGGGGAGAGGGAAGGGTGAGGGGCGGGAGCGACCGTCTCACTCCCGAACGGCGGTCTTCACCCGCCCCGGCGCCTCTCCCATCATGCCGGAAGGAGAGCTTGCCCATGACCGCCACCCGCATCCGCGACCGCATCGCCGTGACCATCGAGGGAGGCGTCGCCGACATCCGCCTCGACCGTCCCGACAAGATGAACGCGCTCGATCCCGCCATGTTCGACGCGCTGATCGAGGCGGCGGCGCTGGTGCGCGACACGAAAAGCGTGCGCGCCGTCGCGCTCTCCGGCGAGGGCCGCGCCTTCTGCGCCGGCCTCGACTTCGGCTCCTTCGCGGCCATGCAGGCGGGCGGCGACCGCAGCCTCTCCGATCTCGTGCCGCGCACCCACGGTATCGCCAACCGGCCACAATTCGCCGCCTGGTGCTGGCGCGAGCTGCCCGTGCCGGTCATCTGCGCCGTGCATGGCGTCGCCTATGGCGGCGGGCTGCAGGTTGCGCTCGGCGCCGACCTGCGCTTCGCGACGGCAGACGCCAAGCTCTCGGTCATGGAGATCAAGTGGGGCCTCGTGCCCGATGTCGCCGGCACGCAGCTCCTCAGGCACCTCTGCCGCGACGACGTGGTGCGCGACCTCACCTATACCGGTCGCGTCGTCACCGGCGAGGAGGCCCTCGCCCTCGGCCTCGTCACCCGCATCGAGGCGGACCCGCGGGCGGCTGCGCTCGCCGCGGCGCGGGACATCGCGGCGAAGAACCCCGCCGCCATCCGCGCCGCCAAGCGCCTGCTCAACGCCGCGTCGGTCATCTCCCCGGCCGAGGGGCTGATGATGGAATCGGTGGAGCAGCAGGCCATCCTGGGTTCGCCCAACCAGGTCGAGGCGATTGCCGCCAACATGGAGAGGCGCCCGCCGCGCTTTGCGGATTGACGCGTGGGGCGACCTGCATCGGGCAAGTGCGTCCTTCGAGGCTCGCCGCCGGACGATGCTGGCGCATCGCCGGGGCTCGCACCTCAGGATGAGGGTGGTGGGTGCCTGGCAGCTTGGCTGACGCATGGCCTGAGTGCCGCTGATGCCATGCCCAACCTCCCTCATCCTGAGGTGCGAGCCTTGAGCGAGAGGCGAACGCATCTTGCGTTCGCCCGATGCTATGGCGAGCCTCGAAGGACGCACTTCCGCTCTGCAGCTAGCCCTCCCCCGATGACCCACCCATGCACCGCCGCGCTGGACTTCGCCGCGGTGCGGCAGTGATATGCGCCCTTCGCAGCCTATCCCGAGGACATCATGGATAACCGAAGCGACCTGTGGCGGCAGGTGGACGCGGCATCAGGCCGTCTCATCGAACTTTCCGACCGCGTCTGGGGCATGCCCGAGGTCTGCTACACCGAAGTCCGCTCCTGCGCCGAGCACACCGCGCAGCTGAAGGCCGAGGGCTTCCGTGTCACCGAGAACCTCGCGGGCATTCCGACCGCCGTCATGGGCGAGGCGGGCGAGGGCGGGCCGGTCATCTGCTTCCTCGGCGAATATGACGCCCTGCCGGGCCTCAGCCAGGAGGCCGGCGTCGCCGAGCATCGCCCGGTCGAGACCGGCGGCCACGGCCATGGCTGCGGCCACAACCTCCTCGGCTCGGCGGCCCTTCTGGCCGCCACCGCCATGAAGAACTGGCTTGCCGAGACCGGCACGCCCGGCCGCGTGCGCTACTATGGCTGCCCGGCCGAAGAGGGCGGCGCGGCCAAGGCCTTCATGGTCCGCGCCGGCGCCTTCAAGGATGCCGACGTCGCCATCACCTGGCATCCGTCGAGCTGGTGGGAGGTGGCCCCGCCGCTGTCGCTCGCCAACACCCGCGCCGACTTCATCTTCACCGGCAAGGCCTCGCATGCCGCCGCCTCGCCGCATCTCGGCCGCTCGGCCCTCGACGCGGTCGAGCTGATGAATGTCGGCGTCAACTACATGCGCGAGCACATGCCCTCCGACGCCCGCGTCCACTACGCCCTTCTCGACACCGGCGGCATCGCCCCGAACGTCGTGCAGGCCCATGCCAGGGTTCGCTATTCGATCCGCGCCCGCGACCTGCCGGGCATGCTCGAGCTCGTCGAGCGCGTGAAGAAGATCGCCCAAGGCGCCGCGCTGATGACCGAGACCAAGGTCGAGGTGAAGATCATCTCCGCCGTCTCCAACATCCTCGGCAACACGCCGCTGGAGAAGGCGCTGCAGACGGTACTTGAGGATCTCGGTCCCCCGCATTTCGATGACGCGGACCGCGACTTCGCCCGCAAGATCCAGGCGACCCTGACGCCGCAAGACATTGCCAGCGTCTATCACACGATCGGCATGGAGCCGGAGGACCGGCCGCTCGCCGATTTCACCGTGCCGCTCGATGCCAAGCGCAACCCGCTCATCGGCTCGACCGATGTCGGCGATGTCAGCTGGGTCGTGCCGACCGTCCAGGCCCATGCGCCCACCGTCGCCATCGGCACGCCCTTCCACACCTGGCAGGTGGTGGCGCAGGGCAAGATGCCGGCCGCCCACAAGGCCATGGTGCAGGTGGCCAAGGCCATGGCCGCCACCGGCGCCGCGGTCCTGTCGAACCCCGAGCTCATGGCCGCGGCCAAGGCGGACCTCGCCCGCCGCACCGCCGCGACCCCCTACGTCTGTCCGATCCCCGACGAGATCGGTCCGCCCCTCACCATGTCCGCCGGCTGAACGCCCGAAAGGTCCCCCGATGATCCGCTTCTACTTCAACGGCTCGCCCAACCCGACCAAGGTCGCCCTGCTCCTCGAGGAGACGGGTCTGCCCTACGAGCCCATCGCCGTCGACACCCGCACCGGCGCGCAGTTCGCGCCGGAGTTCCTCGCGATCAACCCGAACGGCAAGGTGCCCGCCATCACCGACGGCGACACGGTGGTTTTCGATTCGAACGCCATCCTGCTCTACCTCGCCGAGAAGTCCGGCCAGTTCCTGCCCCCCGCAGGCGATGCCAAGGCCCGCGGCGAGCTCCTCTCCTGGCTGATGT
Source organism: Phreatobacter oligotrophus (assembly GCF_003046185.1). Lineage (NCBI taxonomy): Bacteria > Pseudomonadati > Pseudomonadota > Alphaproteobacteria > Hyphomicrobiales > Phreatobacteraceae > Phreatobacter > Phreatobacter oligotrophus. The sequence continues at coordinate 430,811 of NZ_PZZL01000002.1, read as the reverse complement.
TCGTCGCCACCGGCATCGGTCCCTTCTTCGGCCAGGCCGTGCACTTCAAACATTTCGCGCCGGAGCCGGTGCCCTATGCCCATGAGCGCTACCAGTACGAGGCGGACCGCCACCTCAAGGTGGTCGAGGGCCACCTCGCCGGCCGCGACTGGATGGTGGGCAATGCCTATTCCATCGTCGACATGGCGCTGTGGGGCTGGATCCGCATGCTGCCCTTCGTCCTCGGCGAAGGCGCCTTCGACCGCTATCCGAACGTCAAGCGCCTGTGCGACGCCGTCTCGGCCCGTCCCGCCGCCGGCCGCGCCGTCGCCCTGAAGGACCGCTTCACCTTCAAGGCGCAGATGGACGACGAGGCCCGCAAGGTCATGTTCGGCCATCTGAAGAAGGCCGGCTGACGGCAGCAATCCACCCGCGCTCCTGCCGTTCGGCCTATTGCGAGGGGCGGGAGCGGGGTGAATGCTTCCGCCCGTCGCATCCACCGGGACTTCCGCATGGCCAGTGAGCCGATCCCCGCACCACTGGTCGCCTTCGCCGGCGAAAGGCCGCCGGCCCCCGCCTGGTTCACGGACGCCCTGGCCGTGGCGCCGGAGCGCACCACGCACCAGGGCGCCGGCGTCACCATCGAGACGCTCGCATGGGGCGAGCGCGGCAAGCCCGGCCTGCTCCTGCTCCACGGCGGCTCCGCCCATGCCGACTGGTGGAGCCACCTCGCGCCCTTCTTCGCGTCCACCCACCGTGTCGTCGCCACTTCCTGGTCGGGCATGGGCGGCACCGACTGGCGTCCCGCCTATTCCATGGACGACCTGATGGGCGAGATGCTCGCGACGCTGGAGGCGACCGGCCTCGAGGAAGGGCCGGTGAAGCCCATCGTCGCCTCCCATTCCTTCGGCAGCTTCCCCGGCATGGCCTTCGCCGCCGTCCATGGTGAGCGCATCGGCGGGCTCATCACCATCGACTCGCCCTTCCTGTCGAAGGAGATGCGGGCCAAGCGCGATTTCGGCCGGCCGCCCTCCCGCGAGCCGCGCGACACGCTAGTCTATGACAGCTTCGAACAGGCGCTCGCCCGCTTCCGCCTCATGCCGGCGCAGACGGCGGAGAACCTCTACATCGTCGACAACATCGCCCGTCACTCGCTGCGCGAAGTGAAGAAACCGGACGGCTCGTCGGGGTGGACCTGGCGCTTCGACCCCTTCATGTGGTCGCGCATGACCCGCCGCGATCCGGCCGAGGACCTTGCCGCCGCGAAATGCCGCCTCGCCATCACCTGGGGCTCGCGCTCGGTGCTCTTCCCCGACGAGATCAAGACGTATGTGCGCCAACAGGCGCCGGCCGGCACCCTCTTCGTCGAGATCCCGGAGGCGCAGCACCACGTGCTGATCGACCAGCCGCTGGCGCTCGTCACCACGATGCGCGCGGTGATCTCGGCCTGGGACGCCAACGACAAGGCCCGGTAACAGGGCGAAGAAGGTCTCGGGAGGACCCGCATGGGCAGGCTTCAGGGCAAGCGCACCATCGTCACCGGTGCGGCGAGTGGCATCGGCCGGGCGAGCGCCCGGCTCTTCGCCAGGGAGGGCGCCTCCGTTCTCCTCGTCGACCGCTCGGCGGAGGCGGTGGAGGCGGTCGCCGCCGAGATCCGCGCCACCGGCGCGACGGCGCGCTCCATGGCCGCCGATGCGGGCTCCGAGGCCGACGTGAAGGCTTATGTCGCCGAGGCCGTGAAGGCCTTCGGCGGCATCGACGCCATCTATGCCAATGCCGGCATTTCCGGCGGCCTGACGCCCTTCTTCGACCTGACGGTAGAGAGCTGGCAGGAGATCCTGCGCGTCAACCTGATCGGGCCCTTCCTCGCCATCCGCGAGGTCGCGCCGCTGATGATCGCGCAAGGCCATGGCGCCATCGTCTGCACGGCCTCGGTCGCGGGCCTCAAGGCCAATGCCGGCGGCGCGCCCTATTCCGCCTCCAAGGCCGGCGTTGTCAGCCTCGTCCAGACGGCGGCCAACGCCTTCTACGGCACCGGCGTTCGCGTCAACGCGGTCTGCCCCGGCCTTATCGAGACCGGCATGACCGTCCCGATCTTCGAGCACGCCCGCAAGCGCGGCAGCGAGGGCAAGCTCGGCCAGCTCAACCCGCTGAACCGCCCTGGCCAGCCCGAGGAGATCGCCGCCATGGCCTGTTTCCTCGCCAGCGACGAGGCGAGCTACGTCAACGGCCAGGCCTTCCCCGTCGATGGCGGCCTGTCCTCCACGCTTCCCTTCGCCGGCCAGCGCCCGCGCTGACTTAGTCTTCATCAGGAGTTCGCCCGTGACCGCCATCAACGAAGTCGTCGATCTCGCCACCGAAGGCGCCATCGCCGTCGTCACCGTCAATTCGCCGCCGGTGAACGCGCTCTCGGCCAATGTCCGCACCGGCATTGCCGAGGCGGTGCAGAAGGCCGGCGCCGATGCGGCCGTGAAGGCGGTGGTCATCCACTGCGCCGGGCGCACCTTCATCGCCGGCGCCGACATCACCGAGTTCGGCAAGCCGCCGAAGGGCGTGCCGCTGAACGAGGTCAACGCGATCCTGGAGGCCTGCCCGAAGCCGGTGGTCGCGGCGATCCACGGCACGGCGCTCGGCGGCGGCCTCGAACTGGCGCTCTCCTGCCACTACCGCGTCGCCGTGCCCTCGGCGAAGCTCGGGCTCCCTGAGGTGAAGCTCGGCCTCGTGCCCGGCGCCGGCGGCACCCAGCGCCTGCCGCGCCTCGTCGGCATCGAGCGGGCGCTCGAGGTCATCGCCTTCGGTGAGCCGATGAAGGCAGCCGAGGCCGCGACCCACGGCCTCGTCGATGCCGTGGTCGGCGAGGGCGCGCTCCGCGCCGACGCCATCGCCTTCGCGCAGAAGCTGGTCGCCGAGGCCGCGCCCTTGAAGAAGGTGCGCGACCGCTCCGAGAAGCTGACGGCGGATGCGAGCGTCTTCGCCGCCTTCCGCAAGGCCAATGCCCGCAAGTTCCGCGGCTTCGAGGCGCCCGAGGCCTGCATCCAGTGCGTCGAGGCGGCGGTCTCCATGCCCTTCGATGCCGGCCTCAAGTTCGAGCGCGACACGATCATGCGGCTGATGGTCGGCACCCAGTCGCTCGCCCAGCGCCATGTCTTCTTCGCCGAGCGCCAGGCCGCCAAGATCCCCGACGTGCCGGACGACACGCCGACCCGGAAGATCGCCAAGGTCGGCATCATCGGCGCCGGCACCATGGGCGGCGGTATCGCCATGAACTTTGTCAATGTCGGCATCCCCGTCACCATCGTCGAGGCCAAGCAGGAGGCCCTCGACTGCGGCCTCTCGGTGATCCGGAAGAACTACGAGAACACCGCCAAGCGCGGCCGCCTCTCCATGGCGGATGTCGAGACGCGGATGGGCCGCTTCACGCCCTCGATGGACTTCGCGGCGCTGGCCGATTGCGACCTCGTCATCGAGGCGGTCTTCGAGAACATGGCGATCAAGAAGGAGGTCTTCGGCAAGCTCGACGCCATCGTGAAGAAGGGAGCGATCCTCGCCACCAACACCTCCTATCTCGACGTCAACGAGATCGCCGCCGCGACCTCGCGGCCCGAGGACGTCATCGGCATGCACTTCTTCTCCCCCGCCAACGTCATGCGCCTCCTCGAAGTGGTGCGCGGCGACAGGACGGCGAAGGACGTCATCGCCACCGCCATGGGCCTCGCCAAGACCATCGGCAAGGTCGGCGTCCTCGTCGGCGTCTGCCACGGCTTCGTCGGCAACCGCATGCTGGCGCAGCGCCAGCGTGAGGCGACGAAGCTCATCCTCGAGGGCGCCATGCCCTGGGATGTCGACCGCGTGCTCTACGATTTCGGCCTGCCCATGGGCCCCTTCGCCATGAGCGACCTTGCCGGCCTCGACATCGGCTGGTCGCGCGAGACCTCGAAGGGCGAGACGGTGCGCGAGATCCTCTGCGAGATGGACCGTCGCGGCCAGAAGACCGGCGCCGGCTTCTACGACTATGACGAGGCGCGCAACGCCAAGCCCTCCGAGATCACCGAGAAGGTCATCCTCGACCTCGCGGCGAAGAAGGGCAACAACCGCCGGCCGATCTCGGACGAGGAGATCCTGCAGCGCTGCATCTATCCGATGATCAACGAGGGCGCGAAGATCCTCGAGGAGGGCAAGGCCATCCGCGCCTCCGACATCGATACGGTCTGGGTCAATGGCTATGGCTGGCCGGTCTATCGCGGCGGGCCGATGTTCTACGGCGACACGATCGGGCTCGCCGAGGTGCTGAAGGTCATGAAGGGCTTCGAGGACCTGCACGGCGCCGACTTCAAGCCCTCTGCGCTGCTGGAAAAGCTGGTGGCCGAGGGCAAGGGCTTCCGCGACTGGAAGTGAGGGGAGGCTAAGAGTCCCACCTGTCACGGCGTCCGCTGCGAGGAGCGACCTTCACCTCTCCCCGGCGGGGAGAGGTCGGCCGAAGGCCGGGAGAGGGGGCTGTTCGTTTCCGCGAAGGCTCCCCCTCTCCCGCCTCGCTGCGCTCGTCGACCTCTCCCCGCCGGGGAGAGGTGAGGGCGGCGCGCCGCTTACCCCTCCGTCCGCCAGCCCGCCTTGTCGAGGATCGCCGCGATCAGCTGCTGGCTCTTCAAGGCCTCCGCCCCCGACACCACGGGATCCCGGCCCTCCTTGATCGCGTCGAGGAAGTCGCCGATCAGCGACCGGTGCCAGTCGTGCGGGAAGTCCATGACATTGGCGCCGCCGCCGGTCGCTCCCTCATGCCGCACCACGATCTCCTCCCGCCCGTCGATGAAGGCGGCGCGCAAAGTGCCGCCGGCGAGCCAGGCGGTGCCGAGCGTGCCCATGATCTCGATGCGCTCCTCGCCGCCCGGAAAGGCCGCCGTCGTCGCCTGGATGACGCCCGGCGCACCGTTGTCGAGCCGTACCAGCGCCGCGGCGAAATCCTCCGTCTCCATCCGGTGAACCGGCGTGGTCGCTGCGGTCGCCGCCGTCACCGTCATGTCGCCGACCAGCGAGCGGAACAGGTCCAGCGTATGGATCGCCTGGGTGATCAGCACGCCGCCGCCGTCGCGGGCGAGGGTGCAGCGGCCCGGCTGGTCGTAATAGGCCTGCGGCCGCCACCACGGCACGGTGCAGCTCGCCGCCCCGATCCGCCCCAGCGCGCCCTCGTCCAGCAGCGCCTTGAGCCTGAGCGAGGCCGGCCGGAAGCGATGCTGCAGCGTCACACCGAGGGTGAGGCCCGCCCCGCGCATGCCCGCAACGATGGCCTCCGCCCGGTCGAGACTGATGTCGAGCGGCTTTTCCAACAGCACGTGCTTGCGCCCGCGGGCCGCCTCCCTGACCAGCTCCAGATGGGAGTTCGGGGGTGTGAGGATCCACACCGCGTCGACGTCGCTCGCGCCTAGCACGCCCTCGATGTCCGTCGTCACGGGGAAGGGGAAGCGGCCAGCGAAGGCCTTCATCCGCTCCTCGCTGCGGGAGGCGGCTGCCACCACCTCGACGCGGTCCTTGAGGTCGAGAAGGCTTTTCGCATGCGGCTCCACCGCATTGCCGAGGCCGATGATGCCGATGCGGATGCGCGCCATGGATGTCCTGCCCTGATCCTGCCGCGCGTGCCGGCGGCTTGGCGCGAGTGTGGGCGATTTGCCGCCGGGTTGAAAACGCTTTGCGGCCGGCCAGCCTTCCGCTGGGGCGCTTGCTTAAGCCCCGCGGCCCATGCACATATCGCGGGCCTTTCGGAGCCCCTCATGACCAAGCTGAAGATCACCGCCGGCCCCTACACCTTCGTCGCCAAGCTGGAGACAGAGGCCGCCCCCAAGACCTGCGCCGCTTTCCTGAAGGCCCTGCCCTTCATCTCGGAGATCATCCACGTGCGCTGGAGCGGCGAGGGCGTTTGGATGCCGCTTGGCGACCTCGATTTCGGCGTCGGCTATGAGAACGCCACGAGCCACCCCGCGCCCGGCCAGATCATCCTCTATCCCGGCGGCGTCTCGGAGACCGAGATCCTCATGGCCTATGGCCCGGTCTCCTTCGCCTCCAAGGCCGGCCCGCTCGCCGGCAACCATTTCCTGTCGATCATCGAGGGGATGGAGAACGTCCATCCGCTCGGCCGCATGGTGCTGCTGAAAGGCGCCCAGCCCATCCGCTTCGACCTGATGTGAGCGTGACGATGGCCGGGGGGAGCATCGCCCGCGGCGGCAAGGCCGTCCACGGCGCGCCCCTCGGCATTCTCATGCTGGAGACCCGTTTCGCCCGCGTGCCGGGCGACATGGGCAATGCCACCACCTGGCCCTTCCCCGTCCTCTACCGCGTGGTGCGCGGCGCCTCTGCCGAGCGCGTCGTGCTGGACGGGGCGAAGGGCCTGCTTCCCGCCTTCATCGCTGCCGCCCGCGAGCTCGTCGACGAGGGCGCCGAGGCCATCACCACGACCTGCGGGTTCCTCAGCCTCTTCCAGCGCGAGCTGGCGGCAGCGGTTGCCGTGCCAGTCGCGACCTCCGCACTGATGCAGATCCCCTGGGTGCAGGCGACGCTGCCGCCGGGCCGCCGCGTCGGCGTCATCACGGTCAGCGCGCCGTCGCTGACCCCCGCGCATTTCGCCGCCGTCGGCGCCCCCGCCGACACGCCCGTCGCCGGGATCGAGGGCGGGCGCGAGCTCTTCCGCGTGCTGGTGAAGGCGGAGAAGCACGACCTCGACACGGCGCTGGCGGAAGCCGACATCCTTGCCGCCGGCCGCGACCTGCTCGCCCGCCATCCGGAGGTCGGCGCCATCGTGCTCGAATGCACGAACATGCCGCCCTATGCGAGCGCCCTCAGCGCCGAACTGGGCCTGCCGGTCTTCGACGTCTATTCGCTCATCACCTGGCTGCATCAGGGCCTGCGCCCCCGCCGCTTCGGCTGAGCCTCCCCCAAACGGCCGATCGCGTCCTTCCCGATTGACCCGGGCACGGCAATGTTATTTGTTTGCGAGCAAGCAAATAACATGACGGCGGGATGACGGGATGGGCGCGGTGCCGCGCAAGGCGATCGGGGCAGGGGAGGCGGTCATCGCCGCCGCCGAGCCCGTCGCGATCCGCCGCCGCCGCACCCAGGCCGAACGCCGCGCCGAGGCCGAGAGCCGCATGCTGTCGGCGGCCGCCGAGATCGTCGCCGAGAAGGGCGTCGATGGCCTGACTCTGGCCGAGGCGGGCGAGCGCGCCGGCTACAGCCGCGGCCTTGCCGGCCACTATTTCCGCTCCAAGGACGAGCTCCTCGCCGCCATGGCCGAGGCCATCCACGACGAGTTCACCCAGCAGCGCCGCGAGCGGCTGCGCGGCACCAGCGGCCTTGCCCGCCTCGTCGCGACGATCGATGCCTCCTTCGCCCGGCCCGCCGTCGGCCTCACCAAGATGCGCGCCTATATTGCTGTGCTCATGGGCGCCGCCCACAAGCCGGCGCTCGCCGAGGCGGTCGCCACCTTCAACCGCGATTCCGCCACCGAGTTCGGCCGCCTCATCGCCAGCGCCATCGAGGCCGGGGAGATCCGCCCGGATATCGATGCGCGCACCCAGGCGCTCATCCTCTCCGCAGCGCTGCGCGGCATCATGGCCCAGTGGGTGCTCGATCCCGAGGGCGTCGACCTCGCCGGCATCCGCGCCGAATTCCTGGGGCTCGTCTCGCGCAGCCTCGCCGCCACCCCCATCCCGACCTGAACGAGAAACCCAAAAGGAGGATCCCCATGGATTTCACTATGTCTGACCGCCAGCGCTACTGGCGCGACCGCGTCATCGCCTTCATGGACGCCCACGTCTATCCGGCGATCCCGACCTACGACGCCCAGATGGAGGGTTTTGGCGCCAACCGCTGGCAGGTCGTCCCCGTGCTGGAGGAGCTGAAGGCCAAGGCCAAGGCGGAAGGCCTGTGGAACCTCTTCCTGCCGCCCTCGGCCGAACATGACGACGACGAGTTCCACGGCGCCGGCCTCACCAACCTCGAATATGCCATGTGCTCCGAGCAGATGGGCCGGGTCGGCTTCGGCTCCGAGGTCTTCAACTGCTCAGCGCCCGACACCGGCAACATGGAGGTGCTGCACCGCTATGGCTCGCGCTACCAGAAGGAGACCTGGCTGCGTCCGCTCATGGCCGGCCAGATCCGCTCGGCCTTCCTCATGACCGAGCCGGCGGTCGCCTCCTCGGATGCCACCAACATCGAGACCTCCATCCGCCGCGACGGCAACGACTACGTCATCAACGGCCGCAAGTGGTGGTCGTCCGGCGTCGGTGACCCGCGCTGCAAGATCGCCATCGTCATGGGCAAGACCGACACGGGCGCGGCCAAGCACATGCAGCAGTCGCAGATCCTCGTGCCGCTCGACGCGCCCGGCGTGAAGATCCTGCGCCACCTGCCGGTCTTCGGCTTCGACGATGCGCCCCACGGCCATTCCGAGGTGCTCCTGGAGAATGTTCGCGTGCCGGCCGAGAACCTCATTCTCGGCGAGGGCCGCGGCTTCGAGATCGCGCAAGGGCGCCTCGGCCCGGGCCGGATCCATCACTGCATGCGCACCATCGGCGTTGCCGAAGTGGCGCTGGAGAAGATGATCAAGCGCATCCAGTCGCGCGTCGCCTTCGGCAAGCGCGTGTCCGAGCATTCGGTCTGGGAGCAGCGCATCGCCGAGGCCCGCATCGACATCGAGATGACGCGCCTCCTCTGCCTCAAGGCGGCGGACATGATGGACAAGGTCGGCAACAAGGTCGCCAAGCTGGAGATCGCCATGATCAAGGTGGCGGCGCCGCGCGTCGCCCTCAAGGTCATCGACGACGCCATCCAGGCCCATGGCGGCGGCGGCGTGACCACCGATTTCGGTCTCGCCAAGGCCTATGCCCATATCCGCACCCTGCGCCTCGCCGATGGTCCGGACGAGGTCCACAACCGCTCCATCGCGCGCATGGAGATGGGCAAGTACGTGAACCATTGAGGGTGATGGGCAGGCGGCGGCCGGTCGGTCCGGCTGCCGTCGCCGGCTTCATGCCCCACCCGCACCCTCCCCTCGCTGGCGCGAGGAGAGGGAGACTTCGACGGCGCGGGTCATTGGACAGGTTGGGCCTGGCCCAGCCGTCTCGGCCTGAACGGGACGCCGTGGTCCCCCTCTCCTTGGAGCGGAGCGACAAGGGGAGGGGGAGGGTGGGGCCGTTCCCCGCACAGAACATTGGGAAGGACACGCCATGAATCTCTTCGACATGACCGGCAAGGTCGCCGTCATCACCGGCTCCTCGCGCGGCATCGGCCGGGCCATCGCCGAGCGCATGGCCGAGCACGGCGCCAAGGTCGTCATCTCCTCCCGCAAGGCCGGCCCCTGCGAGGAGGTGGCGAACGCCATCAATGCGAAGCACGGCGCCGGCACCGCCATCGTCGTGCCCGCCAACATCTCCTCGAAGGAGGACCTGCAGCGCCTCGTCGACGAGACGCGCGCCCAGCTCGGCCGCATCGACGTGCTGGTCTGCAACGCCGCCTCGAACCCCTATTACGGGCCGATGGCCGGCATCTCGGACGATGCCTTCGGCAAGATCCTCACCAACAACATCGTCGCCAACAACTGGCTGATCTCGATGGTCGTGCCGGAGATGATCGAGCGGAAGGACGGCTCCATCATCATCGTCTCCTCCATCGGCGGCCTGCGCGGCTCGGAGGTCATCGGCGCCTATTGCATCTCCAAGGCCGCCGACATGCAGCTCGCCCGCAACCTCGCCCACGAGCACGGCCGCCACAACATCCGCGTCAACTGCATCGCCCCCGGCCTCATCAAGACCGATTTCGCCAAGGCGCTGTGGGAGGACAAGGAGGCCCGCGAGGCGCGCGAGCGCGAGACGCCGCTCCGCCGCATCGGCGACCCCGACGAGATCGCGGGCGCCGCCGTCTATCTCGGCTCGAAGGCGAGCTCCTACATGACGGGACAGTGCCTGGTGGTCGATGGTGGCGTGACGATCTGAGTCGGTCTCGAGGGACGAGGCTTGGCCTCGTCCCCAGGCCCTCAATACAGCCCCGTGCCGCCGTTGATCTGCACCGTCTCGCCGGTGATGAACGAGGCCTGGTCCGAGGCAAGGAACAGCACGAGGTTGGCGACATCCTCCGCCGTGCCTTCGCGCCGGAGCGGCGTCTGCTCCACCACCGCCTTGCGGCCCTCCGGCGTGTTGAACTGCACGTGGAAGCGCGTGGCGATCAGCCCCGGCGCGACGCCGTTGACCCGGATGCCGTGGGGCCCGAGCTCCTTCGCCAGACCCCGCGTATAGGTGACGATAGCGCCCTTCGACGCCGCATAGTGCAGGGCGCCCGGGCCACCGCCGTTCATCGCCGCCAGCGACGACATGGTGACGATGGCGCCGGACTTCTTCTCCACCATGATCGCCGCAGCCGCCCGGCAGGTCAGGTAGGTCGACATCACGTTGAGGTCGAAGGTCCGCTCCCACAGGTCGAGGGTCGAATCCGCCGTGCCGACGCGCTGCAGGATGCCGCCGGCATTGGTGAAGACGACGTCGACCGTGCCGAAGGCGCGGACCGCCGCGGCGAAGGCCGCCGTGACCTCGTCCTCGCGCGTCATGTCCGCCTTGATGGCGAGGGCCTGGCCCCCGGTCGCGGCGATCTCCTGCTCCAACGCATTCGCCTCGGCGCCGCTGGAAATATAGGTGAAGGCGACCTTCGCCCCGGCCTTCGCGAAGCCGCGCGTCGCGGCCTCGCCGATGCCGGACGCGCCGCCGGTGACGAAGGCCACCTTGCCGTTGAAGTCCATGATGCACTCCTTGCGAGTCGGGGAGGGGTCTCGCCCCTCAGTTCAGGAATTCCGGCGAGACCAGGCTTGGCAGGAACAGCGTCACCTTCGGCCAGACGATGACCAGCGCCAGCACCATCAGCAGCGGGATCAGCATGATCACCGTGTCCTTGATGGCGTCGCGCATGCGCATCCCCGCCACCGCGCAAGCGATCATCAGACAGAGCCCGTAGGGTGGCGTCACCAGCCCGAAGGCCAGCGACACGATGCCGATCATCGCGAAATGGACGGGGTCCATCTCCACCGCCTTGGCCAGCGGCTGGAGGATCGGCCCGCAGATGATGATGGCGGGGATGGCGTCGAGGAAGCAGCCGACCACCAGGAACACGCCGGCGATGAAGAAGCCGGTGGCGATGAAGCCCATGTTCCAGGCCGAGACACCCGCGAGGATCGCCTCGGGGATCTTGTAATAGGCCAGCAGCCAGCCGAAGCAGCTCGCCGTGCCGACGCAGAACAGGATGATGCCGGTGAGCTTTCCGGTGTCGAGCAGGGCCGAATAGAGCCCCTTCGCGTCCATCTCGCGATAGACCACGAAGGACAGCACGCCGGCATAGAGCACGGCGATCGCGGCGGATTCGGTGGCGGTGAACCAGCCGAAGATCTTGCCGCCGATGATGATGCCCGGCGTCATCAGCGCGAGGAAGGAATGGGCGCAGGCGCAGATGAAGGCGCGCCAGGTCTCGCGCGGATAGGTCGGATAGCCCCGCCTCACCGCATAGACATGCACCGTCGCCATCTGAGCCAGCGCGATGAGGATGCCGGGGATGATGCCGGCCAGGAACAGCGCACCCACCGAGGTGGTGAGGATGCCGCCCCAGACGATCATGAGGATCGACGGGGGGATGATGACCGCCAGCACCGCCGAGACCGCGGTGATCGCCACCGAGAAGGAGTCGTCATAGCCCTCGCGGCGCTGGGCCTCGATGAAGATCTTCGACTGGCTCGCGGCATCCGCCGTGGACGAGCCGGAAATGCCGGCGAAGAACAGCGACAGCACGACGTTGATCTGGGCAAGGCCGCCCGGCCAGTGGCCGACCATGGTGCGCGACAGCTTCAGGAGCCGGTCGGTGATGCCGCCGATGTTCATGAGGTTGGCGGTGAGCAGGAAGAACGGCACCGCCAGGAGGATGAAGGAATTGAAGGCGTTGAAGCTCTCCGACATCAGCGTGACCGTGTCGAGGCGCGGCTCGATGAGCAGGATCGGCAGGCAGGCGAGGCCGAGCGCGAAGGCGACCGGCACGCGCAGCGCGATGAGCGCGAAGAAGGACCCGAACAGGACGAAGGCCGCCTGCCCGGCGGTGAGCACGGAGCCGGTCATAGGTTGAGCGTCCCTGCGTCGATATCCGCCAGCGAAGCCTTCTGCGGCGGGGCCTTGCGGCCGGTCATGATGAGGATGTCATCGAGCATCTGCTCGCCGAGGAAGACGATCCAGGTGACGCCCATCAGCGGCCAGGGCAGGTGGATCAGCCAGAGCGGCAGGTCGGCCAGTTCCGAGGTGCGGAACCAGGCGAACTGCGTGAACTTGATGCCGGCGAAGACGAAGACGCAGGCCATTACCAGCACGCCGATGCGGCCGACGAAGCGCGCCACGGCTTCGCCGCGCGGCGGCAGTTCCGGCATGACGTCGACCTCGAAATGGGTGGACTCGCGAACGCCGATCATCGCGCCGATGGCAATGGCCCAGATGAACAGGAACCGCGCCATCTCCTCGGTCCAGATGTAGCTCGGGATGAGATCGGTGTGGCGCGAGAAGATCTGCAGGCTGACCGGGATCAGCAGGATGGCGATCGACACGACCACCAGATGGGAGAGCAGGGCGGCATAGGCGGCGGTGAAGCGTCGCCAGAGGCTCGCCACGGGCTGCGCGGGGCTGTCGGTCGCCATGGGATGCTTTCGGATGCGATGAGGGTGGGGGCCCGCCGGCTTGCGGCGGGCCCGTGACCGCTGTCAGACGCCGCTGACCTGGCCGAAGATGCCCTCGGCGCCGACTTCCTTGGCGTAGGCCGCCATGACCGGGTCGGTGAGCTTCTTCATCGCATCGCGCTCTTCGAAGGCGATGCGCTTGAGACGGCCCGCCTTCTCCAGCGCCTCGAGCTTGGCCCCGTCCTCGCTGGACTCGACCTGGCGGCCATACTCTCCCGCCTCCGCGCCGGCCTGCAGGATGGCGTCCTGCAGGTCCTTCGGCAGGCTGGTCAGCGTCTTCATCGAGAAGCAGATCGGTCGGATCGACACCGCGTGCTGCGTCATGATGAGGTTCGGCGCGACCTCGAAGAACTTCATGGCCTCGACGCCTGCCGCCTCGTTCTCGCCCGCCTGGATCACGCCGTTCTGGATGGCGTTGTAGATCTCGTTATAGGCGATGACCGTCGGCGACATGCCGACCGCGGAGAAGGTGCGCGACCAGATCGGGGCGCCCTGGACGCGGATCTTGAGGCCGCGGATCTCCGCGAGGTTCTTGATCGGCTTGTTGGCGAAGATGTTGCGGGTGCCGCCGCCGGCATGGCCGACGAGCCTCACGCCGGCCCGGCGCTCCACCTCGTCCTCGATGGGCTTCAGCATCTTGGCGGCGACGACCTTGCCCATGTGGTCCACGTCGCGGAACACGAAGGGCGCATCGATGAAGGGCGCGGCGCGGGCGAAGGTCGACATATGCGCCGGCGAGACGATGCCGTAGTCCACAGCTCGGCCCTGGGCCATGTACTCGAAATACTGCTTCTCAAGACCGAGCGAGGAGTTCTTGTGCAGGTTGAAGGCGATCGGCTTGCCGTAGAGCGCCTTCACCCGCTCCTCAAAGCGGACCAGCGCCTTGGTGAAGGCGTGGTCGTCGTTGAACTGCACGGCGCCGTTCAGGGTGATCGGCGCCTGCGCCTTGAGGATCGAGGGGCTGCCGATGACAAAAGCCGCGGCGCCCATGCCTGCGAGCGCCCGACGGCGCGTGAGCCTGGTATCCATCTCCGTAATCCTCCCAGGATTTGTCGTGCACTCTGCGGTGCGGCCCGTCTTTCGCGGGTCTATGGGGATTATGAGCGGATGATTTCGTTGTGTTCAATCGCAAAACATCATGCTGCATCGCGAATTTAAATGGATTTATTTTGCGATGCAGAAGTCATTTTGCAGCGCGATGGCGGAACACAGTCTTTCCTCTGCGGATGTCGGGTGATGACGTTTTGCCCTGGGGCCACATCTCAGCCCGGGACCACGGGTCGATTGGTCGCAGCCAGGGGACAGCGGAAAGACGGGCTTGAGTAACCGCTTGTTTCCGAAGCAAATGCAGTACTCGCGCACCACAAGTTTTCGCCGGACGCGAATACCGCCTTATCTCCTTATGTAATCCGTAATTATAGCAGTTAAGGATGGCGATTAAGGATGTGTTCACAATGTTCTGTGACCCGGGCGGGGACCGGTTAGACTGATGCCGATGCTGGAGCCGATCGGACGGGACACGCTGGGGGAGGCGCATGCGCTGTTGGCGCAGGGCTTTCCCATGCGCTCGCCGGCCTTCTGGTCGGAGGGCCTGGAGCGGCTGTCGGCCCACCACGCCGCCGCCGGCCTCGGTCCCATCGGCCAGATCATGCGCATGAAGGGCGAGCCGGCCGGCGTCATGCTGACCATCCGCTCGCGCCGCGCCGATGGTCGCAGCGTCGTCAACCTGTCGAGCTGGTACGTCGACCCGCGCTTCCGCCTCCTCGCCCCGCGCATGCTGACCCGCGTCCTCGAGGAGCCGGCGGATGTCTTCACCGACCTGACGCCGAGCCCCGCCGTCACCGAGATGATCGGCCGGTTCGGCTTCGTCCAGCGCCATGCCGGCGCCCTTCTGGTGGCCCTGCCGGTGGCGGCTTTCGCCCCGGGCGGCGGCGCCCGCATCCTCGACGGCGTCCCGGAGGCGGCCGACGCCGCGCTCCTCGCCGGCCATCGGGAGCTCGGCTGCCTTGTGCTGCGGCTCGTCACGGCGTCCGGCGAGATGCCGCTGGTCGTCTCCATCGCCAGCCGCCGCGGCCTTCCCGTCGCCCGCCTGATCTATGCCACCGACCTTGCGGCGGTCCGCGCCGCCATCGGCCCGCTGGCCCGCCATCTCCTCGCGCGCGGCCTCGCCCTCTTGGAAATGCCCGCCGACCCCGGCGACAGCGTGCCGGGTGGCTGGTTCACCCGCCGCGCCCGGCCGACCTTCTTCCGCGGCGCGCCGCCGGCCGCCGCGGTCGACCACGCCTATTCCGAATTTGTTTTCCTGCGTATCTGATGATGGCATCCCCGGAGGACCCCCGCCGTGCAGGCTGAGACCATGGACGTGACCGACGACATCGCCGCCTTCCTGATCGAGCGCTTTCCGGTGCTCGCCGCGCGCGGCGTGACGCCTGCGACACCGCTGATCGCCAGCGGCGCCATCGACTCCCTCGGCATCCTCGACCTTGTCGCCTTCCTCGGCGAGCGCTTCGGCATCGAGCTGAGCGACGAGGATTTCGACCCCGACAATTTCGAGACGGTCGGCACCCTCGCCGCCTTCGTGGAGCGCCAGCGCGCGTGAGGCCGGAGCCGCATCTCCTCCATCATCTGCTGGACGCGACGGCAGCCGCCGTCCCGTACAGCATGGCCGTCGTGGACGGCGCGCGCAGCGCCACCTATGGCGAGCTGCACGCCGCCGCCCGGCATCTCGCGCGCCGCTTCCTCGCCGCCGGCCTCGAGCGCGGCGACCGCGTCGCCGTGGTGCTGCCGAAGAGCCTCGAGGAATGCGCCGCCATCTTCGCCGTCGCCATGGCCGGCGGCGTGGTCGTGCCCGTCAACGTCCTGCTGAAGCCGGCCCAGGTCCGCCACATCGTCGCCGATTGCGCGGCACGCATCGTTCTCACCCGTGACGAGCAGCTCGGTGAGCTGCGCGACGCCTTCGCCGGCCTCGACACGGTCCTCCTCACCACCGATGGCGCCGACGCCGCCGAGTTGACGCCCGACCTCCCGCTGCCGCGGGGCGGCATCGGCGAGGACCTCGCCGCCATCCTCTACACCTCCGGCTCCACCGGCCGCCCCAAGGGCGTGATGCTGAGCCACCGCAACCTGCTCGCCGGCACGCGCATCGTCCGCACCTATCTCGGCATCACCGCCGAGGACCGCATCCTCTCCATCCTGCCCTTCAGCTTCGACTACGGGCTGAACCAGCTGCTGACCTCCGTGGAGCAGGGCGCGCGGATCGTGCTGCTGACCTTCCAGTTTGGCGCCGACATCGTGAAGGCCATCGTCGCCCACGGCATCACCGGCCTTGCCGGCGTGCCGACCATCTGGGCGATCCTCACCCGCGCGACGCCGATGCTGGCGAAGACGCCGCTGCCGACGCTGCGCTACATCACCAATTCCGGTGGCGCGGTTCCCTCCGAGACGGTGTCGCGGCTGCGGATCCTCCTGCCCGAGACCCGCATCTTCCTGATGTACGGCCTCACCGAGGCCTTCCGCTCCACCTACCTGCCGCCGGAGGAGATCGACCGCCGGCCGACCTCCATCGGCAAGGCGATCCCCGAATGCGAGATGCTGGTCGTCACCGCCGATGGCCGGCGGGCGAAACCCGGCGAGGCCGGCATCCTCGTCCACCGCGGGCCGACCGTCTCGCTCGGCTACTGGAACCGGCCCGACGCCACCGCCGAGGTGCTGCGGCCCCATCCCTTCCGCCCGGCGACCGAGGGCGGCGAGACCGTCTGCTTCTCCGGCGACCTCGTCACCGAGGACGAGGAGGGCTTCCTCTATTTCGTCGCCCGCAACGACGCGATGATCAAATCCTCCGGCCACCGCATCAGCCCGACCGAGGTCGAGGAATGCCTGATGGCCATGGGCCATTTCCAGCAGGTGGCGGTGATCGGCCTGCCCGATCCCTTCGCGGGACAGAAGGTCCATGCCGTCGCCGTGGCGATCCGCGAGGTCGACATTGCGGCGGTGATGCAGGCCGCCGCCGAGCAGTTGCCGCCCTACATGGTGCCGCGCGCCCTGGAACTGGTGGAGCGCCTGCCCGTCACCCCCAACGGCAAGGTCGACTATGTCGGGCTCGTTCGGGAGCGGACGCATGGCTGAGCCGGGCCTGACCGACCGGCTGGTCGCCGAGAACTTCGCCGCTGCGGGCGATGACCTCCTCGTCGGCGGCATCCCCGCCCGCGCGCTCGCCGAACGTTTCGGCACGCCGCTCTTCGCCTATGACGCGGCGCTGATCCGCCGCGCCTATGCGGCTCTGGCCTCGGCGCTCGAAGGCTTCGCCGGCATCCACTATTCCATCAAGGCGAACCCCAATCCCGCCGTCGTCCGCGTGCTGCACGAGGCCGGTGCGGGCATCGAGATCGCCTCGCTCGGCGAGTTCCGCGCCGCCATCGCCGCGGGCGTCCCCCCGGCGGAGATGCTCTTTGCCGGACCCGGCAAGCGCCGCTCGGAGCTGGAGGCGGTGATTGCCGGTGGCATCGGCGAGATCCATCTCGAAAGCGTCGAGGAGGCCGCCCATGTGGAGGCCATCGGGGCCGCGCTCGGCCGGCGCGTCCCCGTCGCCATCCGCGTCAATCCGGTCGCCGAGGCGCAGGGCGGCGCCATGCGCATGGGCGGCAAGGCCGCGCCCTTCGGCTTCGACGAGGAGGATCTCGACGCCATCGTCGACCGCCTCGATGCCATGCCGCATCTCGACCTGTCCGGCGTCCACCTCTTCGCCGGCACGCAGATCCTCGATGCCGCCGTGCTGCTGGGACAGTGGCGGCACGCCCTCGGCATTGCGAGTCGGCTTGCCGCCCGCCTCGGCCGGCCGCTCCGCACCATCGATCTCGGCGGCGGGCTCGGCATTCCCTATTTCACCGGAGACGCGACTCTGGACCTCGCCGCCGTCAAGGCCGGCGTGCCGGATCTTGCGGCGCTGAAAGCCGCCGACCCGCTCATTCGCGACGCCCATGTCCTGGTCGAGCCCGGCCGCTACCTTGTCGGCGAGGCCGGCCTCTACCTCGCGGCGGTCCTGGCGGCGAAGGTCTCGCGCGGCCAGCGCTTCCTCGTCGTCGATGGCGGCATGCACCACCACCTCGCCGCCTCCGGCAATCTCGGGCAGGTCATCAAGCGCGATTATCCGGTCGTGCCCGCCTCGCGCATGGCGCAGGCGGCGGAAGGCCCGGCAAGCGTCGTCGGGCCGCTCTGCACGCCGCTGGACACGCTCGCCCGCAAGGTCGCGATGCCCGCCCTCGCCGAGGGCGATCTCGTCGCCGTGCTGCAATCGGGCGCCTATGGGCCGACGGCGAGCCCCGCGGGCTTCCTCAGCCACCCCGCGGCCGTCGAGGTGCTCATCGACGGCGGCGAGGCCCGCCGCATCGGCGGCCCCGCGGAGACAGCGGCCTAGTACTGCGAGGCCTTGCCGAGATCGGCGCCCTTGGCGGCGAGGGTCTTGTCCACCCAGCTGCGGTCCAGCCTGCCCTCGGCGATCGCCTTCATCGTGGCGTCTTCCGCCGCGAGCTGCTTGCGCGCGAGCGCGGCGACCGCCGCCACCTCGGCCCGCGGCACCGCCAGCACGCCGTCCGCATCCCCCACCATGAGGTCGCCGGGCATGATGCACTGGCCGCCGACCACTGCGCCCGTGTTGATCTCGCCCGGGCCGTCCTTGTAGGGGCCGCGATGGGTGATGCCCGCCGCGAAGACCGGCAGGCTCATCGTGGCCAGCGCATCGGAATCGCGGATGGCGCCGTCGATGACGATGCCGGCGACACCGCGGCTCTCGGCGAGCCGCGCCATGATCTCGCCGATGATCGCATTGGTGAGGTCGCCGCCCGCATCGACCACGATGACGTCGCCGGGCTCGGCCATGTCGATGGCCTTGTGGACGAGGAGATTGTCGCCCGGCCGCGTCCGGACCGTCAGGGCGAAGCCGAGCATGGGCGTGCCGTCATGCATGGGCCTCAACGCCGGTCCGGCGGCGAAGAGCCGGCCCATATTGTCGCTGAGGAGCGGCGTCGGGATTCCCGCCAGCAGCTCCTTCAGCGCCGGATCGTTCGGCAGGGTCTTGGGCAGGATCTGGAACCCGAGCGCCATGGCGGCCTCCTCAGCCGTTGAAGCCTTCGATGGCCACGAGGTCCAGCGCATCCAGCAGGGCGCGCTTCTCCTGCTCGTTGGCCGAGCCCTCGATGGTGACGAGCGTGCGTCCGAGCAGCACCTGGATGTTGCCGTCGCGGGCCAGCACGGCCGTCTTGCCCTTCACGCGGAAGACCCGGCCCATGGTGCCGAGCAGCTGGGCATTGGAGAAGAGCGGCGCCATCTGGGCGATGAGCGGCGAGTTCGCCAGAACCTGCACCGTCGCCTCGCGGCTGCCGATGGAATAGCGCCGCTTGGCGATGAGGCCGCCGCCGAACATGGCCGCGGCGCTGGCGTCGGTCTCGGCCTCGCCGGCGGTCCAGCCGGCGGGCGCTGCCGGCAGGAAGCGGGAGAGGCCCGTGGCGCTGCGCTGGGCGATGAGCTGGGAGGCGACGTCGAGGGCCGCCTTGGCAGCGGCAAGGTCATTGGCGCGGTAGGCGCGGCGCGCCTCCTCGATGGCATCGCCGATATCGTCGGCGAAGGCGGCCGGCGCAGCCGCGCCGAGGGCGAGCGCGACGAGCACGGCCATGAGCGAAGCGCGGGTGAAGCGGGGGAGGGTCATGCGGCAGCGTCCTTGCGGGCGTGGCGGCGCGGAATCACCGCCGCGTCCGGTGATCCGCTATAGCCTGCCGCGACCGGGAACACACCTTGGCCGGACGAGGGCAGCCTATTCGCTGGCGAGGATGGTGTTGCGGACGATGGGATAGACCTGCCCTTCCCATTTGCGGCCGCTGAACACGCCGTAATGGCCGACGCCTGCCTGCATGTGGTGGCGCTTGCGGAAGGGCTTGAGCTTGGTGACGAGGTCGTGGGCCGCCACGGTCTGGCCGAGCGAGCAGATGTCGTCCCGCTCGCCCTCGACGGTGAGCAGCGCCGTCCGGCGGATCGCGGAGGGGTCCACCGGCCGGCCCTTGTAGGTGAGCTCGCCCTTCGGCAGCAGAGCCCGCTGGAACACCTTGTCGATGGTCTCGAGATAGAACTCGGCGGTGAGGTCGAGGACGGCGAAATACTCGTCGTAGAAGGTGCGGATCGCCTCGGCCTTCTCGGTCTCCCCGCGGGCGAGATGGCCGTGCAGGTCGAGATGCGACTTGATGTGCCGCTCCTTGTTCATCGACAGGAAGGCGATGACCTGCAGGAAGCCCGGATAGACCCGCCGGCCGGCGCCGGCGCAGGGCAGGGGCACCGTGTGGATGAGGTTCTGCTCGAACCACTCGTATGAGTGCTCGAAGGCGAGCTCGTTGACCTTGGTCGGGTTGATGCGCACGTCCACGGGGCCGGCCATCAGCGTCAGGCTGCGCGGCTGGTCGGGATCGTCCGCCTGGGCCATGACCGAGGCCGCCACCAGCGCCTGCACGCAGGGCTGGCACACCGCGACGATGTGCGTGCCGGATCCCAGCACATGCACGAAGTCGATGAGGTGCTCGACATATTCGTCGAAGCCGAAGCGCCCGGCCGTCCAGGGAATGTCGCGGGCGCTGTGCCAGTCGGTGATGAAGACGTCGTGGTCCTGCAGCAGCGTCTTGGCGGTGTTGCGCAGCAAGGTCGCAAAATGGCCGGAGAGCGGGGCGACCAGCAGCACCTTCGGCTGGACGACGTCGGTGTCCTTGCGGAAATGCAGCAGCGTGCCGAAGGGGGTGCGGTGGGTGACCTCCTCGGTCACCGCGACCTCGCGGTTGCCGACCATGACGGTGCGGATGCCGTAGTCCGGCCGCGCATGGGTGAAGCCTGCATGGGCGACCATGGTCCAGGTCGCCATCATCTCGCGGCCGAGCCGGCTGTCGGTCGCTTCCAGCCCCGGGCCGAAGGCAGCGAGCGCCAGCTTTGCCGCATCGCGCACCGGCTCGAACATCCGGGCCTGGAATTCGAAGGCACGATACATCATGAGCCGTCCGAACCTGTTGCCCCGCCCCCCTGGCGCGGCGCCCAAAAAAAGCTAGTGCACTTTTTGCTGCGCTGCGAGAGTATTCTTCCCATAGGGTTTCCCTCACGAAAGGGACCCTGCAGGGGAGATGCCCATGCCCAAGGCCCAGCTGACGATCTCCAGCA
Organism: Phreatobacter oligotrophus; assembly: GCF_003046185.1. Taxonomy (NCBI): domain Bacteria; kingdom Pseudomonadati; phylum Pseudomonadota; class Alphaproteobacteria; order Hyphomicrobiales; family Phreatobacteraceae; genus Phreatobacter; species Phreatobacter oligotrophus. Next base: position 409,912 of record NZ_PZZL01000002.1, on the reverse strand, counting down.
AGAACTACTCGTCGTGGTCCCTGCGCGGCTGGCTCATCTGCAAGCTGGCCGGCCTTGCCATCGACGAGGTCCATGTCTCCCTCGACGATCCCGGCCAGCGCGCCGAACTGCTGCTGCTCTCGCCCTCCTTCCTCGTGCCGGCCCTCATCGACGAGGACGCCAAGATCTGGGACACCTGGGCCATCGCCGAATATCTCAACGAGAAATATCCGGAGGCGGGGCTCTTCCCTGCCGATCGCATTGCCCGCGCCCATTGCCGCTCGATCTGCGGCGAGATGCATTCCGGCTTCCACAACCTGCGCTCGGCCCTGCCGATGAACCTGAAGGCCCGCTATGCCGGCTTCAAGGTCTGGGCCGGCGCGCAGCCCGATATCGAGCGCATCCTCGCCATCTGGGGCGAGTGCCTGGCCAAGCATGGCGGGCCGTTCCTGTTCGGCGCCAAGCCCACCGTGGCCGACGCCATGTATGCGCCGGTCTGCATGCGCTTCTACACCTACGACGTGCCCATCGACGCGCCGGCGGCCGCCTATTGCCGGACCATCATGGACTGGGCTCCGATGAAGGAATGGATCGCCGCCGCCAAGGCCGAGCCGGAGGAGATCGAGGAGCTGGATGTCGAGTTCTAGGCCGCGCCGGCGCCTTCCGCTTCTCGTCCTTCTCGCCATCCTCCTGCCGATCGGCATCGCTGCCGCGCACCATGCCGCGACCTACGAGGGGCCGGACTGGGGAGCCACGGGCCGCGCCAGCGCCGGGCTCCTGCCGCCGGCGGAAGCCTGGCCGGGCGCGACCATCCGCGTCTATGCCGCCCGCACCGTCCGCTGGCGCGGCATCTTCGCCACCCATACCTGGCTCGTCGTGAAGGAGGCGGGCGCCGCCCGCTACGACCGGTTCGACTACACGGCCTGGGGCGACCCGATCCGCACCAACGGCTTTCCGCCCGATGCGCGCTGGTTCGGCGCCGAACCCGTCCTGATCTTCGCCGCCGATGGCGAGGCCGCCGCGCGCGCCATCCCGAAGATCCGCGCCGCCATCGCCAGCTATGCCTGGCGCAACCGCGGCGACTACCGCGCCTGGCCGGGGCCGAATTCCAACACCTTCGTCGCGGCAGCTCTTGCGGCGGCACCGGAGCTTCAGGCCGTGCTACCGCCGACCGCCATCGGCAAGGACTATCCCCATGACGGCCGCTGGATCGCACTGGCCACCGGCGGGCTCGGCGTCCGCCTGAGCCTCGGCGGCTATCTCGGGCTGGCGGTCGGCTGGTACGAGGGCGTCGAGCTGAGCCTGTTCGGCGCGGTGATCGGCGTCGATGTGCGGCGCCCCGCGATCAAGCTCCCGGCCATCGGCCGCATCGGCATGGGCGAGGATTTCGTCTGAGGTATCCGCAGGTGTCGAGGTGATCAGCCCCTCACCCTTCCCTCTCCCCGCAGGCGGGGACAGGGGGACTTCGACGTCGCGCCTTCATATCGACCGCACTGCCAAGCAGATCCGATGGAGGCTGATGAGCGACGCTGTTGCCCCCTCTCCCCGCAGGCGGGGAGAGGGAAGGGTGAGGGGCCATGTCTCATTCCGGCCGAATGACGACTAAGCTCCGAACCCTGCCCGCTTCAGCCGGTTCACCGCGAGGTCCATCGCCGACAGGAAGGCCGAGCGGTCGCGCGGTGAAAACGGCGCGGGGCCGCGGGTCGCGCCGCCGGCCGAGCGGATGTCGTCCATGAGATTGCGCGTTGCCAGCGCCAGGCCGATGGAGCCGGCATCGAACAGCCGGCCGTTGGGCGCCAGCGTCGTCGCGCCGGCCTTCACCGTGCGCGCCGCCAGCGGAATGTCCGCAGTAATGACGATGTCCGACGGCCCGGCGCGTTCGGCAATCCAGTCGTCGGCGACATCGGGCCCTTCGCTCACAACGATCCGCTCGATCCACGGCTCGCGCGGCACGCCGAGCGGGCTGTTGGCGACCACCTTCACGGCGAGGCCGTAGCGCTGCGCGACGCGATAGACCTCGTCCTTCACCGGACAGGCGTCGGCGTCGACGAAGACGGTGATCGGGCCGCCCGCCGCCATGGGTCAGCGGCGCTCGCGGTTCTTGCGGTGCTTGAAGCCGCCACGCTCCGCCTTGCCGCGCGGCGGGCCGGGCGGGCCCCTCTTGCGGAAGGGGCGATCGCCGGCGGGCTTGTCGCCGCGCTCGTCATCGCGGCGCGGCGCGGGACGGCGCGGCCGTTCCTCGTGCCGCTCCTCGATGGGCGCGATGTGCACGTCGTCGGCATTGCCCTTCCTGGCATTGATGATGAACTTCTCGGCCACGCTCGCCGCCACCTGCACCTCGGTGGTGGTGTCGTTGATGCGGATGGCGCCGATATCCTGGCGGGTGACGCCGCCCCGCCGGCAGAGCATCGGCAAGAGCCACTTCGGATCGGCGCGGTTCGACCGGCCGACATCGAGGCGGAACCAGGCCATGTCGCCGCTCACCTGCATGTCGCGCGGCTCGCGGCCCTTGATGGGCGCGGTGGCGCGGCCATGGCCGGGATCGGAGACCTCTTCCGGCTCGGGCAGGCGCGAGCGCAGCACGCGGGCGAGCGCCACGGCGATCTCCTCGGCCGAGCGACGCTGCATCAGCAGCTCGGCGATCTGGCTGTCCTCCTCGTCGGCGGCCACCGTCAGCACCGGATCGGCGAAGATGCGCTCGCGGTCGAGGGCGCGGATTTCCTCGGCCGTCGGCGGGCCGGACCATTCGGCGCGGATGCCGGCTTCCGCCAGCAGGCTCTCGGCGCGGCGGCGGCGGTTGGTCGGCACCACGAGGACGCTGACGCCCTTGTTGCCGGCGCGGCCGGTACGGCCGGAGCGATGCTGCATGACCTCGGCGTCGTGCGGCAGCTCCGCATGGATGACGAGGGCGAGGTTCGGCAGGTCGATGCCGCGCGCCGCGACATCGGTCGCGATGCAGATGCGGGCCCGGCCGTCACGCAGCGACTGGAGGGCGAGGTTGCGCTCGTGCTGGCCGAGCTCACCCGACAGGAACACTGCGGAGAAACCACGCTCGACGAGCGTCGCGTGCAGGTGGCGCACGGCGTTGCGGGTGTTGGCGAAGATGATGGCGGTCTGCGGGTCGAGCTGGCGCAGTAGGTTGACCACCGCGTGTTCGGCCTCGTTGGGGAAAACGCGGATGGCGCGATAGGCGATGTCCTGGTGGCCGCGCTCGCCGCCGCCCGCCTCGATGCGCAGGGCGTCATGCTGGTAGCGCTTGGCCAGCGTCACGATGCCGGCTGGCAGCGTCGCCGAGAACAGCAGGGTGCGGCGGTTCTCGGGCGTGGCGTTGAGGATGAATTCGAGGTCGTCGCGGAAGCCGAGGTCGAGCATCTCGTCGGCCTCGTCGAGGACCACGGCGCGCGCCTCGAAGGGTGCGAGCGCCCCGCGCTCGATATGGTCGCGCAGGCGGCCCGGCGTGCCGACGACGATGTGGACGCCCTCTTCCAGCAGGCGGCGCTCACGCCGCGCATCCATGCCGCCGACGCAGGCGACGATGCGCGCGCCGGTCTCGGCATAGAGCCACTGGAATTCGCGCTGGACCTGCAGGGCGAGTTCGCGCGTCGGCGCGACGATGAGGGCGAGGGGATCGGCCGGCGGGCCCATGCGCTCGGCGCCGTCGAGCAGCGTCGTGGCCAGCGCCAGGCCGTAGGCGACGGTCTTGCCCGAGCCGGTCTGGGCGGAGACGAGGAGGTCGCGGTCGGCCGCCTCCTTGGCGACGACGGCGGTCTGGACGGGCGTCAGGTCAGTATAGTCGCGGGCGGCGAGGGCCGCGGCGAGCTGCGGCGGGATGGTCGTTTTGGTCAAAGGGTCGGATCTTTCGGACGGGAGAGCATGCCGGCGATCGGGCGCGGCAGGGGCGGCACGCAAGCCGCGGGCAGGGGATGGCGGGGACTGTCGCGCCTTCCCTAGGCGCTTCCCGCGCAAAAAGCCATGACTTTCCCGGCAAGATGACCTTGCGCCACCGGTGGGCCGGCCTGTCAGCCGAGCTCGCAGGCGATGCGGCGCAGCAGCGCCAGGAACAGCGCCTTGTTCTCCGGGCCGACCAGCCGGTCGAGATCGGCGTCATGGGCGCGCGCCGCCGCCATCAGCTTCTGGTGCAGCGCACATCCCTTGTCGGTGAGGAAGAGCGTGTAGCTGCGCCGGTCGTTCGGCGCCCGCTCGCGGCTGACGAGGCCGCGCTTCACCAGGTCGTCGAGCGTGGTGGTGAGGGTTGACTTGTCCCGCCCCGCCGCCTTGCCGAGGGCGGTTTGGGTCATGCCGGGATTCTCGGCGATGAGGGTCAGCACCGCAAAGCGCCGCGGCTTCAGGTCGGGATCGCCGACGCGGGCCGCGAAGGCGCGGAACGAGGCCTCCTGGGCGAGCCGCAGGTGGAAGCCGATGAAATCGTCGAGCGGACCGAGCCGCGCCTCGTCGCTGCGCGCGTCGCTTCGGTCGGTCTCGGAACGGGGCGGGATCGCGTCGGCCATGGTGTCGGACAAGGGCGGCCGAGGCCGCGGAGCGCGACCATGACATGCTCCGCCGCCGCCTCACAAGATGGTCTTGACTCTAACTGTTGGATATCCAACTAATTGCCGCCCCATCCTCGGGACCGGCCATGTACACAGCGTCCACCGCCTTCCTCGAAGCGCTCGCCGAAGCCGGCGTGGACTACCTGTTCTGCAATTTCGGCAGCGACCATCCCGCCATGATTGAGGCGCTCGCCGAGGCCGCGCGCAGCGGCCGCCGGCTGCCGAAGGTCATCACCTGTCCGAACGAGATGGTGGCGCTGACCGCGGCGCAGGGCCACGCGCAGGTCTCCGGCAAGGCCCAGGCGGTCATCGTCCATGTCGAATGCGGGACCCAGTCGCTCGCCGGCGCCGTGCACAACGTCTCGAAGGGCCGCGTCCCCGTGCTGATCTTCGCGGGAGCCTCGCCCTTCACCCAGTTCGGCGAGCTCCCCGGCAGCCGCAACGAGTTCATCCAGTGGATCCAGGACGTCCACGACCAGCGCGGCATCGTCCGCGGCTACATGCGCTACGACGCCGAGCTGCGCACCGGCCGCAACATCAAGCAGATGACCTGGCGCGCCCTGCAATTCGCCCAGTCCGACCCCAAGGGCCCGGTCTATCTGATGGGCGCCCGCGAGGTGATGGAGGAGACGCTCGATCCCGCCGCGCAGGCCGGCCTCGCCGTCGAGGATTTCGCCCCCATCGCTCCCGCCGCCCTGCCGCAGGAGGCCGTCCACGCCCTGCTGACCGATCTTGCCGGTGCGCGCCGGCCGCTCATCGTCACCTCCTATCTCGGCCGCAACACCCAAGCGGTGGCCGAGCTCCAGCGCCTCGTCGGGCCCCTTGGCATCGGCGTGATCGAGAGCGTGCCGAACGCGGTGAACCTGCCGCATGACGACCCGATGTATCTTGGCTGCCAGTGGAACGAGCCGCGGCAGAACCCGCATCTTGCCGCCGCCGACGTGGTCGTCGTCATCGATTCCGACGTGCCGTGGATCCCCACGGTCTCGAAGCCCGCGCCCGGCGCGAAGATCTGGCACCTCGATGTCGACCCGCTGAAGCAGGACATGCCCCTCTGGTCGATTCCCGCGCGCCGCGTCTTCCGCGTCCACGCCCAGACCGCGCTCGCCCAGCTCAATGCCGGCCTCGACCGCATCGGCCTGGACGTTGCCCGCATCGGCGAGCGCCGCGCTCACTATGTCCGTGCCCACGAGGCGCGGAAGCAGGCGCTGGCCTCGGCCGAGGCCAAGCCCATGGGCGACCGTCTGACGGCGGAATATGTCACGGCCTGCGTGCGTGCCCATGTCGATGCCGACACGATCATCCTCAACGAGGGCATCACCAACTATCCCGTGGTGGTGAATCACATCGCCCCGACCCGCGCCGGGCAGATGCTGAACTCCGGCGGCGGCAATCTCGGCTGGACGGGTGGCGCCGCCATCGGCGCCAAGCTCGCCGATCCGGCCAAGACCGTCATCGCCCTGACCGGCGACGGCTCCTACATGTTCTCGCAGCCCTCCACCGTCCACTGGATGGCGCGCCACTACGACACGCCCTTCCTGCAGGTGGTCTTCAACAACCGCGGCTGGCGCGCCCCGCGCTACTCGATGCTTGCGGTCCATCCGCAGGGCGAGGCGAGCCGCGCCGCCGATATCGGCGTCGCCTTCGACCCGCCGCCGGATTATGCGGGCATCGCCGCAGCTGCCGGCGGCGCCTATGCCCGGCAGGTGCGACATCCCGACGAGGTCGAGGCGGCTGTTGCCGAGGCGCTACGCGTGGTGAAACAGGACAGGAGGGCTGCTGTACTCGACGTATGGTTGCCCCATCTGATGGAAGGCTGACGACCCGATCCCGATCCGACGGCGCCAAACGACCGCGGACGGACAGAGGAAACATGAGGGAGGAACGACATGGCGCAGGATGCATCGCCGAACCGTCGCCACGTGCTCGCCGCCGGCCTCGCTGGCGCAGGGCTGATCGCGAGCCCGGGTCTTGTCCGGGCCCAGGCCTGGCCGAGCCGGCCCATCCGCATCGTCGTCGCTTTCCCGCCGGGCGGGGCGGCGGACATCGTCACCCGCCATCTCACCGAACGGCTGTCGCAGGAATGGGGCCAGCCGGTCGTCGTTGAGAACCGCGGCGGCGCCGGCGGCAACGTCGCCTCGGCCGAGGTCGCGCGCACCGACCCGGATGGCCACACGCTGCTCATCACCTCGAGCGCGGTGGCCATCAACCACCTGCTCTATGCGCGGATGCCGCTCGACACGTTCAAGGACCTGGCGCCCGTCGGCATGGGCATCACCGTGCCCAATGTCATGGTCGTGCCGGCGGCCTCGCCAGACCGCACCCCGGCCGACCTCCTCGCCCGCGCCCGCGCCAATCCCGGCAAGCTCACCTACGGCTCGGCCGGCATTGGCTCGTCGATCCACATGGCCGGCGAGCTGTTCAAGTATCTCGCCAAGGTCGACATGGTCCACGCGCCCTATCGCGGCGCCGGCCCCGCCATGAACGACCTGATCGGCGGACGGCTCGACGTCATGTTCGACACGCTCACCGTCTCCGCCTCGCAGATCCGCGGCGGCACCATCCGCGCCATCGGCGTCTCCACCAGGGAGCCGCTGGCCGAACTGCCCGGCGTGCCGGTCATATCGGCGACCGTGCCGGGCTACGAGATGCAGTCCTGGTTCGCCTTCTTCACCGCCGCCCGCACGCCGCCGGAGATCATCGCCCGGCTGTCGGCGGGCCTGAAGGCAGCGCTGCACGATCCGGGCGTGGTGAAGCGGCTGGCCGAGATCGGCACCACGCCGGTCGGCTCGACGCCTGAGGAACTCGCCGCCGCCATGCAGGCGGAGGTCCGGCTCTGGGAGCCGGTCATCAAGGCCGCCGACATCAAGATCAGTGGCTGACAGGCGGACCCGCGGGAGGGCGGGTCCTGATGCAGGCATGACAACCACAACGACACCCCCGGGACGAGGGGACATCCAAGGAGGCCCATGATGCGCATCACCCACCCCAGCCGCCGCGCCGTCGTCGGCGGCATCGCCGCCGCGGCGCTCGCCGCGCCCCAGGTCCGCGCCCAGGCGGGGCCGGTCAAGATCGGCTTCTCGATCTCCAAGACCGGTCCCAATGCCGGCGGCGCCAATGTCACGACCCTGCCGAACTACCAGCTCTGGCTGAAGGAGACGAACGATGCCGGCGGCCTGAAGCTGCCGGGCGGCCAGCGCCGTCCCATCGAGTTCGTCGAGTATGACGACCGCTCCCAGTCGGAAGAGGCGGTGCGCAACATCGAGCGCCTCGTCAACCAGGACAAGGTCGACCTGCTGCTGCCGCCCTGGGGCACGGCGATGAACCTCGCGGTGGCGCCCTCGTTCAACCGCGGCGGCTTCCCGCACCTCGCCTCGACCTTCTTCGTCGAGCGCCAGCCCGAGCTGGTGAAGCGCTGGAACAACATGTTCCTGTTCCTCGACCGGCCCTCCACCGCCATCACCGCGCTGACCGACCTCCTGGCGACGCTGAAGGACAAGGGCCTCGGCAACACCGTGGCGCTCGCTTCCGTGCAGGACCAGTTCGGCCTCGAGCTCGTCAGCGCCGCCCGCGCCGGCATCGCCAGGGCCGGCTTCCAGATCGTCATGGACCGCCAGTATCCGCCGGGCACGCAGGACCTCGCGCCCATCGTCTCCGAGGCGGCGCGGCTCAAGCCCGACATGTTCCTTGCCTTCTCCTATCCGCCGGACACCCTGGCGCTGACCGAGCAGGCGCGCATCGCCGGCCTCAATCCGAAGGTCTTCTACACCGCCGTCGGCACCGCCTTCCCGCTCTACAAGCAGCGCTTCGGCGCCAATGCCGAGGGCGTCATGGGCATCGGCGGCGTCGATGTCACCAACCCGCGGATCAAGGACTACATCGAGCGCCACAACCGCATCGTTGGCCGCGAGCCCGATCGCTGGGCCTCGACCACCACCTATTCGACGCTGCAGGTCCTCACCCAGGCGATCGAGCGGGTCGGCATCGACAAGGCGGCGCTCGTCCGCGACATCGCTGCCAATTCCTTCGACACGATCCTCGGCCCCATCAAGTTCGCCGACAACCAGCGGGTCGACCAGTGGTGGGTCGGCCAGTGGCAGCAGGGCGAGTTCGTCGCCCTCGCGCCCACCAAGGTCGGCGGCACCAAGGCGCCGATCTTCCCCAAGCCCGCCTGGCCCACCGCCTGAGGCCCCTTCGCCAAGGCCCGCCGCCCCGTTGAGGGGCGGCGGCTTCTCCCGGAGACGCCCGTATGTTCCTCGTCGACGTCATCCTGTCGGGACTGATCCTCGGCGGCATCTATGCGCTGATCGCCATGGGGCTGTCGCTCCAGTACGGCGTCGCGCGGATCATGAACCTCGCCTATGGCGAGTTCACCATCGCCGCCTCCTTCCTCGCCTATGTGATGTTCACCCTCGCCGGGGTGAGCCCGATCCTGGCGCTGGCCGTGGCCATGCCCGCCTCCTTCGCCCTCAACTGGGCGATCTACCGCGTGCTGATGACGCCGCTGGTGAAGCGCGCCAAGTCGCCGGGCGCGCTCGAGGTCGATTCCATCCTCGCCACCTTCGGCCTGCTCTTCGTCGTCCAGGGCATCCTCTTGATGATCTTCGGCGGCTCCTATGTGAGCTATTCCTACCTCGCGGTTCCGGTGCAGATCATCGGCTCGACGGTGGCGCTGAACCGCCTCCTCGCCGCCGGCCTTGCGGTCGCCATCGCCCTGGCGCTGACCCTCTTCCTCATGCGCACCCGCATCGGCACGGCGATCCGCGCCGTCTCGGTGAACCCGGCCGCCGCTCCTCTCGTCGGCATCGACACGACAGCCTATGCGGCCTTTGCCTTCGGCCTCGGCGGCGCGCTGGTGGCGGCCTCCGGCGTGCTCGTCTCGATGTTCTTCACCTTCAACGCCGCCATGGGCGTGGTCTTCACCATGAAGGCGCTGATCGTCGTCATCATGGGCGGCGTCGGCAACATCTTCGGCGCGCTGATCGCCGGCCTCATCCTCGGCCTCGCCGAGTCGCTGACCGCCGCCTTCCTCGATGGCGGCCTGACGCTGGCGGTGAACTTCGCGCTCTTCCTTGCCATCCTGCTCATCCGGCCGACCGGCCTGTTCGGAAAGGCCGCCCGATGACCGCCAAGGACTGGATCGTTCCGCTTGCCATCCTCGCTGCAGCGGTGGTGCTGGCGCCGCTGCCGCTGGTCGCCGGCTCCTACTGGATGGCGCTGCTCGTCAACGTGCTGATGTATGCGGTGCTGGCCACGGCCTGGGCGCTGTTCTCCGGCCCGACGCATTACGTGTCGCTGGCCACCGCCGCCTTCTTCGGCCTCGGCGCCTACACCATGGCCTTCCTCGGCGAGAAGCTGCCGCTGGCGCTGGTCTATCCCGTGGCGGCGCTGATCGGCGCGGTCATCGCCACCATCGTCGGCCTGTCGACGCTGCGCCTGTCAGGCGTCTATTTCGTCATCTTCACCTTCGGCCTCGCCGAGCTCGTCCGCCAGCTCGTTACCTGGGCCGAGGCGAAATATGGCGGCACGGTCGGCCGCTTCGTCTTCATCGACGTCACCCAGCAGGGCATCTACTGGATGCTGCTGGGGATGCTGGTCCTCGTGCTGCTCACCGGCTTCCTCGTCCAGCGCTCGCGCCTCGGCTGGGCGCTGAAGGCCATCGGCGAGGACGAGACGGTGGCCCGCCATGCCGGCATCGACACGACGGTGTCGAAGGTCGCCGTCTTCGTCATCTCGGCGACCTTCATGACGGTGGTCGGCGCGATCATGGCGCCGCGCTGGACCTATATCGACCCCTCCATCGCCTTCAATCCGATCATCTCCTTCCAGGTGCTGATCATGGCGCTGTTGGGGGGAGCGGCGCGGCTCTACGGGCCGATCCTCGGCGTCGTGCCGCTCGCCATCCTCTTCGAGATCCTGCAGGCGAATTTCCCCAATTCCTTCTCCATCCTCCTCGGCCTCGCCTTCCTGGTGATCGTCTATTTCGTGCCCAGCGGCATTGTCGGGCTGATCGACCAGGGCCGCGACGTGCTGGGCCGCGCCGGGCGCCGCCGCGCCCATCCGGCGGAGTGATCCGATGCAACCGCTCCTCGAACTCCACGGCGTCTCGAAAGCCTTCGGCGGTCTGCGCGCCGTCGACGGTCTCACCGCCTCGGTCCGCCGCGGCGAGGTGGTCGGCCTCGTCGGACCCAACGGCTCCGGCAAGACCACCGCGCTCAACCTCGTCACCGGCAATCTCACCGCCGATTCCGGCGCGATCCTCTTCGAGGGCCGGCCCATCGAGCGCGCCGCCGCCCATCGCATCACCCGCGCCGGGATCGCCCGCACCTTCCAGCTGGTGCGCGTCATGCCGAGCCTGACGCTGGCCGAGAACGTCGCCGTCGGCGCCATGTTTGGCGCCCGCGCCTGTTCGCCCGCCGAGGCGCAGGAGCGGGCCCTGCCGCTGCTCGCGCGCGTGGGCCTTGCCGCCCGCGCCGAGGAGCGCGCCCGCAGCCTCACCTATATCGACCAGAAGCGGCTGGAGCTCGCCCGGGCGCTCGCCGCCGAGCCGCAGCTCCTGCTGCTCGACGAGTGGCTCGCCGGCCTCAACCCGACCGAGCTGAAGGAGGGCATCGCCCTCATCGCCGCGCTCGCCGCCGACGGGCTCACCATCGTCATGGTCGAGCATGTGATGGACGCCATCCGCGCCCTGTGCAGCCGCTGCGTCGTGATGAATGCCGGCACCAAGATCGCGGAGGGCACGCCCGCGGAGGCGCTCTCCGATCCCGCCGTCATCAAGGCCTATCTCGGAGACGACGATGCTTGAGGTCGCCCGCCTCTCCGCCTCCTACGGCCCGCACCGCGCGGTCGACAGCGTCACGCTGACGGTCGGCCGCGGCGAGACCGTTGCCATCCTCGGCGCCAACGGCGCCGGCAAGACCACGCTGCTCAAGGCGCTGGCCGGCCTCGTTCCGGCCGAGGCCAGCGTCACTTTCGAGGGCCGCCGCCTCGAGGCTGCCGATCCGCACCGCATCGTCGAGCAGGGCATCGCGCTCGTCCCAGAGGGCCGCGGCATTTTCGGCGACCTCACCGTCCGCGAGAACCTCATGCTCGGGGCCTTCCCGAAGCGGGCGCGCGCCCATGAGGCGGCGACGCTGGACGACGTGCTGACGCTCTTTCCCCGCCTCGCCGAGCGCCTGTCCCAGCAGGTCCGCACCATGTCGGGCGGCGAGCAGCAGATGGTCGCCATCGGCCGGGCGCTGATGAGCCGGCCGAACCTCCTGATGCTGGACGAACCCTCGCTCGGCCTGTCGCCGGTGATGACCGGCGAGCTCTTCAAGGGCCTCGCCGCCATCAAGGCGCGCGGCATGGCGATCCTCATCGTCGAGCAGAACGCCAAGCGCTGCCTGAAGCTCGCCGATCGCGCCTATCTCATCGCCAATGGCCGCATCGTCGGCGAGGGCGCTGCCGCCGCGCTCGCCGACGACCCGCAGGTCGCCGCAGCCTATCTCGGCGGTGCCGCGCCCGCCAATGACGATGCGGCGGCGCCCGCCTTTGCCCCGCCGCCGATCTTCTCGCCCTCGCCCCTGCCGGCGACGGGCGAGCATCCGCCGCAGTCCCGTCCCACCCCGCCGGCCCCAGCGGCCGTGCCATCCCCCGCGTTCCCGGAGAGCCCCGCCATGAAGCACGTGAACCTGATGATCGACGCCCGCGAGCTGGGCGCCGCCGACGGCCGCACCTTCGACCGTCTCGACCCCGTCACCGGCCAGGTCGCCACCCGCGCCGCCGCCGCCACCGTCTCGGATGCTGTCGCCGCCGTGGACGCGGCGGCCGCCGCCTTCCCGGCCTGGTCGGCGCTTGGCCCGAACGAGCGCCGCGCCAAGCTGAACGCCGCCGCCGACTTGATGCAGCAGCGCGCCGAGGATTTCGCTGCCGCCATGATGACCGAGACCGGCTCCACCAAGGGCTGGGCGTTGTTCAATGTGGGCCTTGCCGCCGGCATGCTCCGCGAGGCCGGCGCCATGACCACCCAGATCACCGGCGACGTCATCCCCACCGACAAGCCGAACAACCTGGCGCTGGCCGTGCGCCAGCCGGTCGGCGTCATCCTCGGCATCGCGCCGTGGAACGCACCGGTCATCCTCGGCGTGCGCGCCATCGCCATGCCGCTCGCCTGCGGCAACACCGTCGTCTTCAAGGCCTCCGAGCAGTGCCCGGCGACCCACCAGCTCATCGGCCAGGTGATGCGCGACGCGGGCCTGCCGGCCGGCGTCGTCAATGTTGTCACCAATGCCCCGGCGGACGCCGCCAAGGTGGTGGAGACGCTGATCGCCCACCGCGCGGTGAAGCGCGTCAACTTCACCGGTTCGACCCATGTCGGGCGCATCATCGCCGAGACGGCGGCGCGCTATCTGAAGCCCGCCCTGCTGGAGCTCGGCGGCAAGGCGCCCCTCGTCATCCTCGACGATGCCGACCTCGACGAGGCGGTGAAGGCCGCGGCCTTCGGCGCCTTCATGAACCAAGGCCAGATCTGCATGTCGACCGAGCGCATCGTCGTCGACGCCAAGGTTGCCGATGCCTTCGTCGAGAAGTTCGCCGCCAAGGCGAAGTCGCTGCCCCATGGCGACCCGCGCTCCGGCAATGTCGTGCTCGGCTCGCTCGTCTCGGCCGAGGCCGCCAAGCGCGTGAAGGTTCTGGTGGACGACGCCACCGCCAAGGGCGCGACACTCGCCGCCGGCGGCTCGCTTGAGGGCACGGTGATGCCCGCCACCATCCTCGACAAGGTGACGCCGTCCATGCGGATCTATGGCGAGGAGAGCTTCGGCCCCGTGGTGACCGTGGTGCGCGTCAACGGCGACGAGGAGGCGATCCGCATCGCCAACGACACCGAATACGGCCTCTCCGCCGCGGTCTTCTCCCGCGATATCGGCCGCGCCCTCGGCGTTGCCAAGCGCATCGAGAGCGGCATCTGCCACATCAATGCGCCGACCGTGCATGACGAGCCGCAGATGCCCTTCGGCGGAACCAAGGCCTCGGGCTATGGCCGCTTCGGCGGCAAGGCCGGCATCGATGCCTTCACCGAGCTGCGCTGGATCACCATCCAGACCGGCCCGCGCCCCTATCCGTTCTGAGGCGCCGCGCGTCAGGCATTCGTGGATGGCCGGGACAATCCCGGCCATGACGGATAGGACTGGGCGTCGACTGTTTTCCACCCACCATCGGACTGCCGCATGACCGAAGACATCATCGAACGCCTCGCCATCCGCGACCTCGTGGAGAACTGGGCCCTGTGGCGCGATGCCGGCGATTGGGATCGCTTCCTCACCTGCTGGCACTCGGACGGGAAGATGATGGCGACCTGGTACCAGGGGCCGGCGGCGGACTTCATCCGCGCCAGCCGCGAGGGCTGGGCCAAGGGCGTGTCGATCCTGCACTTCCTCGGCGGCACGACCATCGACCGCGAGGGCAACCGCGCCATCGCCCAGACCAAGATGACCATCTCGCAGCGCGGCCCCGTCGACGGCGTCCTCTGCGACGTCGTCTGCACCGGCCGCTTCTATGACTTCATCGAGAAGCGGGACGGCCGCTGGGGCGTGGTGCTTCGCCAGCCCATCTACGAGAAGGACCGGCTCGATCCGGTCCTCCCCGATGCGAAGCTGAGCCTCGATGCGGACCTGCTGTCGCAGTTTCCGGAGGGCTACCGGCACCTCGCCTATATCCAGACCAAGATCGGCTACACCGTGAAGCGCGACATGCCGGGCCTGCGCGGCCCCGAGGTCGAGGCGCTCTACCGGCGCGGCAAGACCTGGCTCGCCGGCGGCCCGGCGGAGTAGGGCGGCAGCAAGCCATTGGTGTCACGCTGACATCTGGGCCCCTCACCCTTCCCTCTCCCCGCGGGCGGGGAGAGGGCACGGCGGCGTCTCGCAAGACCCGTCCCGTCGTGCCGGGTGCAAAGGTCACTTGACCCCGCGGGCGCTGTGAACCCTCTCCCCGCGAGCGGGGAGAGGGAAGGGTGAGGGGCCTACCGCCGCCCCCCCTCTCACTTCAACGTGAGGCGCGCCGATGTAACCCCTTGCGGGCCCGCCGCGTATGGCATGACATCGGCCACCTCCGGGGATGCTGCATGCTGCCGTGGAACGACCGGGCGGGGAACCTCTCCGTCCTCAAGCTGACCATCTTCCTGGGCGTCGTCGCGCCGGGCCTGTGGATCCTTGCCCAGGCGGCGACGGGGACGCTCGGCTCGAAGCCCGTGACCTCCGCCATCCACCAGTCCGGCGACTGGTCGGTGCGGCTGCTGCTGCTGTCGCTGCTGGTGACGCCGCTGCGCTTCGTCGCGGACTGGCCGAAGCTCATCCTGGTGCGCCGCATGATCGGCGTCGCGGCGGCGGTCTATGCCATCGCCCATCTCGTCCTCTACGCGATGGAACAGGCCTGGGACCTCAACAAGGTCGTGAGCGAGATCCTTCTGCGCTTCTACCTGACCATCGGCTTTGCCGCCCTGCTCGGCCTGGTCGCGCTCACCGTCACCTCCACCGACGCGATGATCCGCCGGCTCGGCAGCTCCGCCTGGAACCGGCTGCATCGCCTAGCCTATCCCATCACCTTCGTCGCCATCTGGCACTTCTTCCTGCAGACGAAGATCGACGTGTCGCAGCCGGTGCTGATGCTCGGTTTCTTCGTCTGGCTCATGGGCTTCCGGCTGATGCGGCGGGCGGGCTTCGCCGTCCGCCCATTGCAGCTTCTCGCCCTCGCCATCATATCGGGCATCGCCACCGCGCTGCTCGAGGCGCTGTGGTACGCCACCATGACCGGCGTCATGGCCTCGCGCATCCTCGCCGCCAATCTCGATATCGGCTTCGGCATCCGCCCGGCGCTGTGGGTCACGATGGCCGGCCTCGTGCTGGTCGCCGTCAACGCCGTCCGCGTCCGCAAGGGCGCCGCAACGCGCGGCCGCCGGGCTGCGGTGGCCGCCGAATGACATCGGGAGGCTGAGACCATGAGGCTCGCTGATTTCTGGGCGCTGTTCGCGCCGAACCATTCGAAGGGAGACCATGCCATGGAGACCGCCACCAAGACCTTCCCTGTCACCAAGACGGACGAGGAATGGCGCCGCATCCTCACCCCCGAGCAGTACCAGGTGCTGCGCGGCCATGGGACCGAGCGGCCCGGCAGCTGTGCGCTGAACTACGAGAAGCGCGCCGGCACCTTCTCCTGCGTCGGCTGCGGCCAGAAGCTCTTCGTCAGCCACAAGAAGTTCGAGAGCGGCACGGGCTGGCCGAGCTTCGACCAGCCGCTGCCCGGCGCGGTCGAGGAGAGCGTCGACCGCTCCTGGGGCATGGTCCGCACCGAGGTCCATTGCGCCAATTGCGGCGGCCATCTCGGCCATGTCTTCCCGGACGGCCCGCCGCCCACCGGCCTGCGCTACTGCATCAACGGCGTCGCCATGACCTTCGAGCCGGAAGCGTGACCTTCGAGCCGGACGTGTCCAAGGCCTGATTGCAACCTCGCCTTAAACCTCGACGGACAGAATAATGCGGCGGGGCCCTCGGGGCTCCGCCGTTTTGCATCGGGCCGCCGCATGACCACCGAGACCGCACCCCCGCCCTTCGACCGCGAGCGGGCTCTCATCGACGTCGCCCGTGTCATTGTCGCGAGCGCGCTGACCATCGGCTCGGTGCTGCTGACCGCCTTCGGCTTCGTCGAGCGCGTCGTCGGCATCGAGCGCATCGCCACCGAGCGGCGCTTCGCGCTCCTCGCGCTGATGCCGGGCGCGGCCGCGCTCGCCTTCCTCGCCAGCGGCCGGGCGCTCGGCGCGCTCTATGACGTCAGCGTGCCGCCCCGCGACATCGGCCTGATCCGCCGCGCCCTGCTCCGCTTCACCGACGTGTCCGGCGCCTATGGCCTCTTCGCCGTGGTCATCTCGGCGCTGGTGGCGGTCGCCGCCTTCATCGCCGTGGCGCTCGTGCTCAACCTCGGCTGGCTCCTGCTGGCGAGCCTCGCCGGGGCGCTTGCCTTCTGCGTGGCGCTGTCCGGCATGCTGATGCGCTATACCCCGCGCCGCCGCCTCATCGACTTCGCGCTGGCCATCTGCATCGTCCTCACCATGGTCATCGACCAGCTGTTCTGATCACAGGACGACCCCCGCCGCATCCATCAGATGCATGTGGTTGAGGTCGGCCGCGAGCCGCATCGGCTGCCCGTCCGCCGCGCCCGCATCGGGGTGCACGCGCCCGCAATGCGTCTCGCCGCCGATGGTGAAGTAGACCAGCGTCTCGTGGCCCATGGGCTCGATGACGTCGAGGCGGATGTCGAAGGGCGCGATGCCCGGCGCGGACGCGCCCTCGCCGGCGTCGGTGACGTGTTCCGGGCGGATGCCGAGCACCAGCCCGTCCTGTCCCACATAGGACTTGTAGCGGGCGCTGCGCGTCGCCGGCACGGGAAGCACGATGCCGCCGTCGAGATGCAGCACCAGGGCGCCCGAGGCCTCCGTGAGCTTCGCCGGAATGAAGTTCATGGCCGGCGAGCCGATGAAGCCGGCGACGAAGCGCGTGCGCGGGTGGTGGTAGAGCTCGTTCGGCGGGCCGATCTGCTCGATCCGGCCGTTGTTCATCACCACCACGCGGTCGGCCAGCGTCATGGCCTCCACCTGGTCATGGGTCACGTAGACCGTGGTGGTGCGCACCTTCAGGTGCACCTTCTTGATCTCGGTGCGCATCTGCACGCGCAGCTTGGCGTCGAGGTTCGACAGCGGCTCGTCGAAGAGGAAGACCTTCGGGTTGCGCACGATGGCCCGGCCCATGGCGACGCGCTGGCGCTGGCCGCCGGAGAGCGCCTTCGGCTTGCGCTCCAGCAGCTCCTTGATGTCGAGGATGCGCGCCGCCTCGTCCACCCGCGCCTTGATCTCGGCCTTGGGGTAGCGCTTCAGGCGCAGGCCGAAGCTCATGTTCTCCGCCACCGTCATGTGCGGATAGAGCGCATAGTTCTGGAACACCATCGCAATGTCCCGGTCCTTCGGCGGCACGT
The DNA here is from genome assembly GCF_003046185.1 of Phreatobacter oligotrophus. Taxonomy (NCBI): domain Bacteria; kingdom Pseudomonadati; phylum Pseudomonadota; class Alphaproteobacteria; order Hyphomicrobiales; family Phreatobacteraceae; genus Phreatobacter; species Phreatobacter oligotrophus. The sequence goes on along the minus strand of NZ_PZZL01000002.1, from coordinate 392,381 downwards.
CGTTGACCACGTCGCCGTCGATGGCGATGTCGCCGTCGGAAATGTCCTCGAGCCCCGCAATCATCCGCAGCGTCGTCGACTTGCCGCAGCCGGACGGGCCGACCAGCACCACGAATTCCTCGTCGGCAATGTCGAGGTCGATGCCGCGCACCGCCTCCACGTCGCCGTAACGCTTGACGACCTTCCTGAGGGTTACGCCTGCCATTGTCCCGTCTCCCGTCAGCCCTTGGTCGCGCCGGCGGTCAGGCCTGCGATGTAGTAGTCCATGAGGAAGGCGTAGATGATGAGCGGCGGCAGCGCGCCGAGCAGCGCGCCGGTCATGATCTGCCCCCAGTTGAACACGTCGCCCTTGATGAGCGTCGTGATGATGCCGACGGGCAGCACCAGCTGGTCCACGGAGGTGGTGAAGGCGAGCGGATAGAGGAACTGCGCCCAGCTCACCGTGAAGGCGAAGATGGTGGCGGCGATGATCCCTGGCAGCGCCACGGGAATGAAGATGCGGGTCAGCACCTGCAGCCAGCTCGCCCCGTCGATGATCGCTGCCTCGTCCAGCTCCTTCGGGATCGAGGCGAAATAGCCGATCATGATCCAGGTGCAGAACGGCACCGTCAGCGTCGGATAGACGATGAGCAGCACCCACCAGCGGTTCAGGAGCTGGATGCCCGTCCATTCGTGGAAGGTCGCGAACATCTTGAACAGCGGGATGAAGAGCAGCGTGTCCGGCACGAGGTAGGTGAGGAAGACGCCGGTGGCGAGCGTCGCCGAGCCCCAGAACCGCATCCGCGACAGGGCGAAGGCGGCGGGGATGGAGATCAGCATGGTGATGATCACCACCAGCACCGAGACCACGGCCGAGTTGCGGAAGAAGACGAGGAATTGCGGCTGGGTGAGCAGCGCCACGTAGTTCGACAGGGTGGGGTTGAACACCCACCACGGGTTCGTCGCCGCCGAGATTTCCGCGCTGGTCTTCAGCGAGGTGATGAACATGTAGAGCGGCGGCAGCAGGGAGAAGGCCGCGAAGATGACGAGGAACACGTAGGACCAGCGCAGGGCCCATTCGCGATTGGCCTTCATGCTGCCGTAGCGCACGTTGCGTGCGGGCGTCGTCCGGGGCAGGGCGGCGTCCGTCATGCCTCGTTCCCCCTTTGGTTGATGTCGCGAAGGATGAAGATCGCCGCCACCATCAGGATCGGCACCATGAACAGCGAGACCGAGGCGCCGAGCGGGATGTCGGACCCCTCGATGCCGATCTTGAAGGCCCAGGTGGCGAAGAGATGCGTCTTGTCGATCGGCCCACCGGCGGTGAGCACGCGCACGATGTCGAAATTCGCGAAGGTGACGATGGTGGAGAACAGCGCGGTGATGGCGATGATGTTCCGCATCATCGGCAGGGTGATGTACCAGATGCGCTGCCACCAGTTGGCGCCGTCGATGGCGGCGGCCTCATAGAGCTGGTCGGGCACCGATTTCAGCGCCGCCAGATACATGATCATGAAGAACGGCGCGCCGACCCAGATGTTGACCAGAATCACCGAGAACCGCGCCCAGTTGGCATTGCCGGTCCAGGGGATCGGGCCAATGCCGAAGAAGGACAGCGTGTAGTTGAAGGCGCTGTAGGAGGGGTCGAACAGCCAGAGCCAGGCGAGCGTCGACATGGCCGGCGGAATGACCCAGGGGATCAGCAGCATGCCGCGCCACTTGCGCTGGCCCTTGTCCGGGATGTTGTGGACGAAATGGGCGACGATGAAGCCCAGCAGCGCCTTGAAGATCACCGCCGTGATGGCGAAGAGGCAGGACTGCCAGACCACCATCCAGAAGGTCTCGCGGGTGAACAGGAACTGGATGTTGCCGAAGGGGATGCGCGTGCAGATCGCGTCCGGCAGCCAGGAGCAGTTCCGCATCCAGGCGACCGAGGCCATGCTCTTGCGCAGCGTCGAGAGGTAGATGGCGTAGAAGGCGGGATAGACCACCAGCACCGCGATCAGCAGGATCAGCGGCAACGCCATCAGGAAGGCGACCGTCGACTTGCGCTTGAGGAACCGCATCAGCGCCGACGGCTTTGCGGCCGGCGCGCGCGGGCGGGCAGGATGGGTCAGGACGGCATCGGCCATGCGGTGTCTCGATGATCCGGAAGGGGCCACGGCGCGCTGCCTGCAGCGGGCCGTTTCGACATGATGGGAACAGGGGGCGCGCGCGGCGCCCCCCGTCCTGGCCTGGAAGTCCCGCGCCTCAGCCGCGCAGGAAGCCCTCGACCTCGCTCTCGGCCCAGGAGAGCGTGCGCTCCAGCGCCTCGCCCTGCATGTGGCGCACGATCATCTTGGTGAGCGTGCCCTGGGCGTAGATCTGCTGGGCGATCTTCGGCGGCGCCGGCGAGGCGGCGATCGACAGCGTCTGGTGGTTGTGCGGGTTCGGGTAGTGATAGAGCGTGCCCCTCGGCGGATCGGCCTCCTGCCAGGTCTTGAAGGTCAGGAAGTTGTCGAAGGAGGGGATGTCGTAGCCCGCCGAGGCTTCGACAAACTTCTCCGCAGCCGCACGGCTGGACATGTGGACCAGCACGCTCTTCGCCGCCGACTTGTTCCGCGAGAAGTCCCAGATGGTCCAGAAATAGGGCAGGAAGGGCGAGAACCGGCCCTTCGGCCCCTGCGGGAAGCCATGGTGCCAGAGCTGCTGGGCGACCTGCGGCGCATCGCGCTTGGCCACCGCCCAGGAGCTCGGCGGGTTCATGATCATCGCGCCGCGGCCGGAGACGATCCAGCGGTTGTTGGAGGCATCGTCCCAGGCCGGCGCATCGGCCGGATAGAACTTCCCGACGCGGGCGAGATAGGTCAGCGCCTCGCGCACCGCATCGGACTTGACGGTCATCTCGCCCTTGGCGTCGACCAGCGAGGCGCCGAAGGCGAGGAAGAAGGCGCCGGCCGTGTCGACCGAGTCGGTCGTCTCGCCGAGGCCCACGCCGAAGGGCACGCCCGCCTTGTGGCAGGCCTCCGCGGCTTTCGCATAGGCGTCCATGTTCCAGGCATCCGCTTTGGGCGCGGCGCCCGCCGGATACATGGCCTGCATGTCGAGGCCGGCATGCTGCTTCATCAGGTCGAGGCGCGACACCGGGCCCTTGATCTGCGAGCCGATGGTGGCGGGAACGCCGAGCCACTTGTCGCCGAGCTTGCCGAGATATTCGACCGTGCCGTTGACCTTGCCGTTCTGCTGCATCAGCGGGCCCATGATGTCGTTCACGGGCTCGAGCTGGTTGGCATGGGCATGGGGCCACCAGGTCGGCATGGCGAGGATGTCATGGCCGGACCGCGCCTGCGCCTCGGCGGCGATGGTCAAGAGGTTCTTGTTCCCCTGCGAGGGGATGTAGTCGATCGTGACCTCGACGCGCTCCTTGGCCGCCCATTCGTTGATGACAGCCGTGGCGGCATCGTTGGCGCCGGGCACCCAGTGGTCCCACAGGCCGAGCGACAGCTTGCCGGCGGCATGGGCGCCGCGCACGAAGGGCGCGGCGAGGGCGGTTGTGGTGATCGCGGTCGCCGCGAGGAACCGGCGGCGGTCGAGGGTCTGCCTGCGCATGGTCGAAGTCCTCCCGTGAACAGCGGCGGCGGTGCCGCGGTGCGTTGCCCCGTGCCGGCTTGTGGTGCCTGCAACCGGTCCGTCGAGGATCGATGCCGCACCCGCCGGCTTCGGCGGTTCGGCCAGTAAACGCCAAAAATCGATTAAGTCCTAGATACGGATACTCACGAAGCGCAGACGAATAGTGTGCAGATGCGAAATCGTGAGCAGGTGCAATAATACAAACACTGTATTCCGGGGCGATTGTATGCGGGATTATCCGTAAGAAGGAGGGCAGAGTTACCGGCTTTGGCGGCGTGAGGCGGTTGCATTTTTGCGCGCTGCGGAATTTTCGCCGCCGCGCTGAGGGTTTGCCCTATGCCCCTCACCCTTCCCTCTCCCCGCCTGCGGGGAGAGGGGGCGTCAGCGTCGCGTTCTTCAGGTATCGGCTGTGCTTGGCATGCCGGACCAGGACGAAGCTCAACGTCAAAGTCCCCCTCTCCCCGCCTGCGGGGAGAGGGAAGGGTGAGGGGCGGAGCGGACCACCGCGCCCTTGATCCCGCCTCCGCGCAACCCTGCCATCCCGGCCCGACCCGCTTCCCGTTCCGGCCGGCCTCGTCCAGATTGCGCCACCGCGCCGTCAGAAGCGCGTCTTCGGGGGAGCTTCCATGTTCGACTTTCTCTGGCGCGCCATCGTCATCGGCGCCGCCGCCACCGCCCTGCTCGACCTCTGGGCCCTGTTCCTGCAGCGCGCCTTCGGCATCGCCCCGCCCAACTGGGCCATGGTCGGCCGCTGGGTCGGTCACCTGCCGCGTGGCCGCTTCGTCCACGAGGACATCGGCCGGGCCGATCCGGTCCCGAACGAACTCGCCATCGGCTGGGTCTTCCACTATGCCGTCGGCATTGCCTTCGCCATGGCGCTGCTCGCCATCTGGGGCACCGGCTGGGCGAAGAACCCGACCCTAATCCCTGCGCTGATCGTCGGCTACGTCACCATCGGCTGCGGCTGGTTCATCCTCCAGCCCGGCATGGGCGCCGGCATCGCCGCGATGAAGCGGCCGAACGCCATGCAGATCCGGATGCTCAACATCCTCGGCCACACGGTCTTCGCCCTCGGTCTCTACGGCGCCGCCCTGCTGACGCGCTGAGCGCCGTCGATCCGGGCGCGGTCGGTCGCCATTTCATCGGTGATCCAGGCGAGGAAGGCCTCGATCTGCGGCCGCGCCCGGTCCTCCCGGCGGAACACCACGCGGTGGGCGACTGCCGTCACGCCGAGCGGACCGAAGGGCGCCACGAGCTCGCCGGCCGCCAGCATGCCGCCGGCCTGGAGGCTCGACTCCAGCATCAGCCCCAGCCCGTCCCGCGCCGCCATCAGCCCGAGATAGGCGCGGTCGAAGGTCATGCCGCCGCGCGCCAGCATCACATGCGGCGCGTGGCGGGCGACCCACTGGTCCCATTGCACGACGCTCCTCACCGAATGGATGAGCGGCACCGTGCCGATATCCTCCACCCGCTCCAGCCGGTGCCGCGCCACGAAGGCGGGGCTCGCCAGCGGCATGATCGTCTCCTCGCAGAGGACGAGGCCCTCGCAGGCCTCCGGCACCGGGCGATTATATTGGATGTCGATCATCACCCCGTCGTCCCCGAGCTTGGCAGGCTCGTGCCCGGCGAACAGCGTCAGGTCGATCTCCGGATGGCGGGCGCGGAAGGAGCCAAGGCGCGGCACCAGCCAGAGCGTCGCCAGGCTCGGCGCCGAATGCAGCATCAGCCGCTGCACCGATCCTTCCGAGGCGAAGCGGCTGGTCGCCACCGCGATGCGGGTGAAGCTCTCGCCCAGCGCATTGGCATAGGCGATGGCGTCCTCCGTCGGCAGCACCGTGCGGTTGCGCCGGGCGAAGAGCGGCTTACCGAGAATGTCCTCGAGCATGCGGATCTGGTGGCTGATCGCCGAGGGCGTGACGTTGAGCTGCTCGGCGGCCTTGGCGAAGGACCCGGTCTCCATGACCGCCGAGAAGGTCTGGAGGCATTTCAGCGGCGGCATGCCCCGGATCATCGGTGAAATCCTCTCATCGGTTTCACCAGTTTATTTCGTTTCCGTGAAATTCAAACCCTTGTTAGCGTTCCCTCAAGATACGTCGACGGCCCGGTCAACAGGGTCGCGGGGGAGGAAACGGGGGACACCCTCAGATCAGGGGATCCCATGACCGCCGGACCGGCTCGCCGCCGTCCGCGAACGACCTCTCGCGCCCGCTGACCTGGTCCCGGCGATCCCCGGCGCGCTGCGCCGTGCCCCGCACAGTCAGAGGACGATCGCATGAACCTCCATCGGATGCTTCTCGAGCGGAAGGCGGCCGGCAAGCCCGTTACCGTCGGCCTCATCGGCGCCGGCAAGTTCGGCACCATGTTCGCCAGCCAGTGCCGGCTGACCGAGGGCATGCAGCTCGTCGCCGTCGCCGATCTCAACATGGCCCGCGCCCGCGCCCAGCTGAAGCTCGGCTCCTGGCCGGAGGAGCAGTATGGCTCCGCCTCCATCGACGATGCGCTGAAGACCGGCCGCACCGTCATCCTCGACGATGCCGACAAGCTCATCACCCATCCCGGCATCGAGGTGGTGATCGAGGCGACCGGCGATCCCGGCGCCGGCATCCGCTTCGCCATGAAGGCCATCGACAACGGCAAGCACATCGTCATGGTCAACGTCGAGGCCGACGCCGTGGCGGGGCCGATCCTCGCCCGCAAGGCCCGCGCCGCCGGCGTCGTCTATTCCCTCGCCTGGGGCGACCAGCCCGCCCTCATCGCCGACCATGTCGACTGGGCGCGCTCCTGCGGCTTCCGCGTCGTCGCGGCCGGCAAGGGCACGCGCTACCACCCGACCTATCACCAGTCGACGCCCGACACGGTCTGGGACATCCTCGACAAGTACATGAAGATCCGTGACCGGAACTCCATCAACCCGAAGATGTTCAACTCCTTCGTCGACGGCACGAAGTCCGGCATCGAGATGACGGCGGTCTGCAACGCCACCGGCCTGCACGCCCAGTCCGAGGGCCTGTCCTTCCCGCCGGCGACGCGCTTCGAGCACGCCGAGATCTGCAAGCCGCGCTCGGCGGGCGGCGTGCTGGAAAAGGCCGGCGTTACCGAGGTGACCTCCTCGGTCTATCGCGACGGCACCGACGTGCCGCATTCCCTGGTCATGGGCACCTATGTCGTCTTCGAGAGCGACAGCGCCTACACGCAGGAATGCTTCCGCGAGTACTCGATGCTGCCGGATTCCTCCGGCAAGTATTCCTGCCTCTACCGGCCGATCCACATGATCGGCCTCGAGCTCGGCTATTCGGTGGCTTCCGCGGCGCTCCGCAAGGAGCCGACGGGCGCGCCGATCTGCTTCAACTCGGACGTGGTCGCCACCGCCAAGCGCGACCTCACCCCCGGCGAGATGCTGGACGGTGAGGGCGGCTTCTGCGTCTGGGGCAAGCAGACCCCGGCCGAGGCCTCGCTCGACCAGGGCTACCTGCCGCTGGGCCTTGCCCACAACGTCAAGCTCAAGAACCCCATCAAGGCCGGCCAGCGGCTGAAGTGGTCGGACGTCGCCTATGACGCCGACAGCCTCGCCGTGAAGGTCCGCCGCGAGATGGAGGCGGCCTTCGCCAAGCCCAACGCCAAGGTCGCGTGACGACATGACGGCCGCGCGCGCCCTCCAGCGGGCGCGGCCACCCGCCGAAGACCGGGAACCCGGCGCGGCATTTTCGAGGAAACGAACCAACCCGAGCCCGGCGAACGGGCCTCACCCCGGAGGAGGACCCCATGACCCCTGACAAGACCCGGACCTTTGACACCACACGTGCATCCCGCCGCGCCGTGCTCGGCGGTCTCGCCGCCGGCTCGGCCCTGGTCGCCATGCCTGCCGTGTTGCGCGCCCAGACGCTCCAGTGGATCGGCGCCAGCGCCGCTGCCCAGCAGGACTTCATCGGCATCTCGCTCGACTTCTACGCCAAACGCCTCGGCGAACTGACGCGCGGCCAGATCGTCGTGACCAACCACCATGCCGGCGCGCTGGGTGGCGAGCGCGAGCACATCGAGGCGGTGCAGCAGGGCGCCATCCATGTCGGTTCGCCCGGCCAGGGCGTGCTCGCCGGCGTCTATCGCCCGGCCGAGGTCTGGACCCACCCCTATCTGTTCAAGGATGTCGCCCACAAGGACCGCATCTGGGACACGCTGCGCGCCGAGTACCAGGAGGATGTCGCCCGCACCGCGCGCATCCGGCCGATTGCCGCCATCCCGCGCATGCCGCGAATGCTCTCCTGCAACCGCGTGGTGAAGACGCCCGCCGACATGCGCGGCCTCAAGATCCGCGTGCCGGAGACGGCGCTGTGGCGCCGCACCTTCGAGCTCTTCGGCGCCTCGCCGACGCCGCTGCCCTTCCCCGAGGTGTTCCAGGCGCTGAAGTCCGGTGTCATCGACGGCCAGGAGAACCCGATGGGGCTGACCTTCAACTCCGGCATCTTCGACGCCAACACCCACATGTCGCTGACCGAGCACATGATGCAGGACAACTGCATCCTGGTCTCGCAGGCCGTCTACCAGGGCCTGTCGCCGGAGCTGCGCGCCGCCGTCGACCAGGCCGGCCGTGACATGGAGGCGGAGATCCGCCCGCGCGTCATCGCCGACGACGCGGAGATCCTCGTCAAGGTGAAGGCCAAGAAGATCGTCGTGTCGGAGGTCGACAAGGCCGCCTTCACCCAGTCGGTCCGCAACCTCATCAACGAGTTCCCGGCCGGCAAGAAGTGGGCCGACCGCATGGCGCAGATCGCCTGATCCCGCGACCCGGCGTGGCGGTATTCCCCGCCACGCCGCCCCGCCCGCTCGCATCACCGCGGACATTCCATGCCAGCCCTCATCCGCACCCTGTCCCACTGGGTCACGGAGGTCGCCAAGCTCTTCCTCGGAGCCTGGATCGCCGCCATCGTGCTGATCACCCTCGCCGCGGTCTGGTGGCGCTATGTGCTCAATTCGCCCATCGCCTGGATCGAGCAGGTCTCCAACATCCTCTTCATCTGGGTGACCTTCGTCGGCGCCGCCGTCCTCTACCGGCAGAAGCTGCATATCGGCGTCGACATGTTCATCGAGATGCTGAAGGGCCGGGCCAAGACGATCATGTTCTGGGTGATCGAGCTCCTGAACCTCTCCTTCATCGTCGTGCTCTTCATCTACGGGCTGAAGCTCTCCATCGACGTCCTGCCCAACACCTACGGCGCGCTCGATATCTCGCCGGCGGTCTTCTACTTCGCGGCTCCCGTCTCCTGCGGGATGATGATGCTGTATTTCGTGGAGAAGATCGTCGATCCCTCCAAGCGCCGTCCCGAAGGCTCAGTGGGGGATTTCTGATGGGCACCGTCCTGATCGGCGTCTTCTTCCTGCTGCTGGCGGTCTCCGTCCCGATCGGCTTCGCCATGGGCCTCGCCACCATGGCGGCCATCTGGACCCATGGCGGCCTGCCCATGTCGCTGCTCGCCCAGCGCACGCTGGTGGGCGCTGACAGCTACGCGCTGCTCGCCATTCCCTTCTTCATCCTCGCCGGCAACCTGATGAATGGCGGCGGCATCACCGAGCAGATCATCCGCCTCGCCAATGCCATGGTCGGCCGCTTCCGCGGCGGCCTGGCGCTCACCTCCGTCACCGCCGCGATGATCTTCTCCGGCCTGTCCGGCTCGGCCGCGGCGGATGCCTCGGCGCTCGGCAAGGTGCTCATCCCCGCCATGAAGAAGCAGGGCTATGGCGGCGGCTTCGCAGCGGCGCTGATGGCGGCGGCCTGCGTCAACGGGCCGATCATCCCGCCCTCGATCCCGCTCGTCATCTACGGCCTCTCCGCCGGCAAGGGCGTCTCCATCATCGCCCTGTTCCTCGGCGGCATCGTACCCGGGGTGCTGCTCGGCCTGTCGCTGATGGTCGCGGCCTATGTCATCGCCGTGAAGCGCCGCTATCCGGTCTCGGAAGCCGTGCCGCTGCGCGAGATCCCGCGCCTCATCGGCCCCGCCATGTGGGCGCTGATGATGCCGGTCATCATTCTCGTCGGCGTCACCGGCGGCGTCGTCACCGTCACCGAGAGCGCCACCATCGCCGTGGTCTATGCCGCCTTCGTCGGCTTCTTCATCTACCGCGAGCTGAACTGGCGGACGATCTGGCCGATCCTCGTCCAGACCGCGCTCGACACCGCGCTGGTCATGTTCATCATCGCGCTGTCCTCGGGCTTCGGCTGGCTCCTCGCCGTCTCCGGCATTCCGCGCGCCACGGCCGCCTGGATCGCCTCGGTCTCCACCGATCCGACGATCATCCTGATGATGATCAACGTCTTCCTGCTGATCATCGGCATCTTCATGGAGCCGCTGCCGGCCCTCTTCATCCTCATCCCGGTTCTGGTGCCGGTGGTGCAGGCGGTGGGCATCGACCTCGTCCATTTCGGACTGGTCATGGTGTTCAACCTCTGCCTCGGCCTGATCACGCCACCGGTCGGCATCCTCCTCTACATCTGCGCCAACTTCGCCGGCGTGAAGCTCGAGGAGGAGAGCCGCGAGCTCGGGCCCTTCCTCCTCGCCGGCCTGGTGGTGCTCGCCATCATCTCCTTCTTCCCCGCGACGGTCCTGTGGCTGCCGCGGGTGCTCGTTGGCTACACGGGATGACCAGCATGACGTCGCAACGCCTTGCGGGCCGCGTCGCCCTCGTCTTCGGCGCAGGCTCGGTCGGCCCCGGCTGGGGCAACGGCAAGGCCTCCGCCGTCGCCTATGCCCGCGCCGGCGCGAAGGTCGTCTGCGTCGACGTGAACCGCACGGCGGCGGAGGAAACCGCCGGCCTCATTGCCGGGGAGGGCGGGCAGGCGCTGGCGCTGGCCTGCGACGTCACCCGGCTGCTGGAGATCGAGGACGTGATCGCCCGGACGGTGGGCGCGTTCGGCCCGGTCGACATCCTCCACAACAATGTCGGTCACGCGAAGATGGGTGGCCCGCCGGACCTCACCGAGGACGAGTGGCGGCGCGAGATGGACCTCAACGTCACCGGCATGTTCCTCGCCTGCAAGGTGGTGATCCCGTCGATGCAGGCGCGCCGCCGCGGCGTCATCACCAACATCTCCTCGGCCGCCGGCCTGCGCTATACCGGCTACCCCTACACCAGCTACTACGCGGCCAAGGGCGCGGTGAACCAGTTCACCGTCGGCGTGGCGCTGCAATATGCGCGCGACGGAATCCGCTGCAACGCCATCCTGCCCGGCCTCATGGACACGCCACTGATCTACCAGCAGATCTCGGTGCAATACGGCTCGCCCGACGACATGGTGAAGGCCCGCCATGAATCGGCGCCGATGGGCCGGATGGGCACCGGCTGGGACGTGGCCAACGCCGCCGTGTTCCTCGCCAGCGACGAGGCCGCCTATATCACCGCCGTCTGCCTGCCGGTCGATGGCGGGCTCACCGCCCGCTGCGCCTGAGCCCTTGCGTGGAAACACCGAGAAACCCCGTTGGCCATGACAGCGCCGCCTTGAGAGGGTAATCAGGCCTCTCCCTCAACGCGGAGAGCCCATGGCGGACCCCCTCGTCATCCTCGTCACCGGCGCGTCCTCCGGCATCGGACGGGCCACGGCCGACCTCCTCCAGGCCCGCGGCCACCGCGTCTATGGCACCAGCCGCCGCCCGGCCGCCCATGATGCGCCCTGGTCGCTGGTGCAGCTCGACGTGACGGACGACGCCTCCGTTGCTGCCTGCATCGCAGCCATCCTCTCCGCCGAAGGCCGCATCGACGCGGTGGTGAACAATGCCGGCCTGGTCATGGCCGGCGCCGTCGAGGACACGTCCATCGACGAGGCGCGCCGCACCTTCGAGACCAATGTTCTGGGCGCCATCCGCGTCGCCCGCGCCGTCCTGCCGGCCATGCGGGCGCGCGGCCGCGGCACCATCGTCAACATGGGCTCGCTCGCCGGCAAGGTCGGCATGCCCTTCCAGGGGCTCTATTCCGCCAGCAAGTTCGCGCTCGAGGGCCTCACCGAGGCGCTGCGCCAGGAGGTGGCGGGCCAGGGCATCACCGTCTCGCTCGTCGCCCCGGGCGACACCGCGACCCCGGTCGTCGACAACCGCGTCCGCGTCGCCGCCTCGGCCGATCCCGCCTCGCCCTATGCCTCCGACTTCACCCGCGTCCTCGCCATGTACGAGAAGGACGAGCGCGCCGGCGCGCCGCCTGCCGGCGTCGCAGCCCTCGTCGCCGACATCGTCGAGGGTCGCAAGACCGGGCCGCGCTACACGGTCGGGCCGCTCGCCCAGCGTGTGATGGTGGCGGCCCGCAACATCGTGCCCGGCGCTGTCTTCCAGTGGGGCATGTCCCTTTATTTCGGCCTCAAGAGATGATTGTCTATCAAGCTGTCGGGACTCAGCGGCCGTCCGAGGCGGAACCGGCCGTCCGCTGCCCGATCGACGACAATGCCCTTAGTCCACGCGATTTCAGGACGATATCGTGCTCCAATTGGCGCACGGCTTGCCTGTAAAAGCCAACCCCACTATAGCGTCGAGACCGCCTCTTTGACGGTCCGGTGACAAAAGGCAAAGCGGTTTCATGTCTGATAGTTCTGCGCATCCCGAAAGCGGGCCGGACACCGTCGCTGCGACCGGCCAGCTGACCGGGATCCTGCGCCGCATCGCCGATTTCGGTGCCTCCGTTGAGGGCATGTTCGGCGAGGGCGACCATCCCGCCTTCATCCAGATCGACCGCCTCGACGGCCCGGTCCATGCCGTCATCGATGGCCGCAAGACCACGCTGTTCGGCACCAACAGCTATCTCGGCCTGAATTTCGATCCGCGCTGCATCGCCGCCTCCGAGGAGGCGCTGCGCAAGTGGGGCACCGGCTCCACCGCCTCGCGCGTCGCCAGCGGCAACCAGAACGGCCATGTCGTGCTGGAGCGCACCATTGCCGATTTCTACGGCCGGCCCGACGCGATCGTCTTCTCGACCGGCTTCATGGCCAATCTCGGCACCATCTGCGGCCTGGCCAGCCAGGGCGACCTGATCCTCTACGATTCCCACTCCCATGCCAGCATCATCGATGCCTGCCGGGCGAGCGGTGCCACCTTCAAGCCCTTCCGCCACAACGATCCGGCCGATCTCGACCGGCTGCTGACCGAGGCAACCGTTCCGGCCTCGCGCATCCTGGTGGTGATGGAGGGGCTCTACTCCGTCTGGGGCGATGTCGGCGCGGTGAAGGACCTCGCCACCGTCGCCAAGCGCCATGGTGCGCTGGTCCTGGTCGACGAGGCCCACGGCATGGGCCTCTATGGCGAGGGCGGCCGCGGCGTCACCGAGGCGCAGGGCGCCGACCACCTGGTTGACGTGATTGTCGGCACCTTCTCCAAGTCCGTGGGCGTCATTGGCGGTTTTTGCGTCACCTCGCACCCGGCCCTGCAGCCGCTGCGCTTCCTCGCCCGCGCCTATCTCTACACCGCCTCGCTGCCGCCGGCCGTCGTCGCCTCGGCCCGCACCGCCATCGGCATCATCAAGACCGACACCGCCCTGCGCGCCGAACTCTGGCGCAAGGCCGAGCGCTTCTGCCGTTCGGTCCAGGCGCTTGGCTACCAGCTCTGCGCCGAGCCCGGCCCGGTCGGCTCCATCCGCATGCGCGGCAAGGCGCAGGGCCTCGACATGTGGCGCTCGCTGCTCGCGCGCGGCATTTATGTGAACCTGCTCATTCCGCCGGCAACCCCCGGCGGCAAGGTGCTGCTGCGCTTCTCGGTCTCCGCCGCCCACACGGACGAGGACATCGACACCTTCCTCGGCGTGCTGTCCGACCTCACGAAGGTCGCGCAGATCGCCTGAGCGCCTCAGTCGGGCCCTGCTGTCAGAGCCCGACGACCGCCTCGGCAAGCGCCACCGCCTTGCCGCTCCCATCCCTGACGAAGATGCGCAGCGTCGCCCGCGGGCGTCCTGCCTCCGTGTCGGCGCGCACCACCCGCGCGGCGATCGTCACTGGCGAGCCCACGGCGACGGGCAGGGCGAAGCGGGTCGACAGCTTGACCGTGGTGCCCTGCGGCAGCCATTCCGCCAGCGCCGTGTCGACGAGGCCCATCAGCAACATGCCCTGGACGATCGGCCCCTCGAGGCCGATGGAGCGTGCCGCCGCCTCATCGACATGGATCGGATTGTCGTCGCCCGAGGCGGCCGCATAGGCGCGCACCCGGTCCATGGCGATGCCGGGGAAGACCCGGTCCGGATAGGTGGTGCCGAAGGGGGCGGGATGGGCCTCGGTGCTCATGGCATCAGCCTCAGCACCGCATGCATCCGCCCGACCAGCGTCCCACCATCCCGGATCTCCGCCTCGACGGTGACGTGGATCGCGTCCGTGCGGGCGGCAGAGACCTTGAGGTCCAGCGGCTGGCCGATGGGTAGCGGCGACGTCATCTCGATGGTCTGGAGCTCATGGACGGGCAGGGCGCCCGGCCTGTCGGCGCCAAGCTCCGCGACGACCGCCACGATCTCCGGCCGGGTCAGCCAGCGGATCGGATAGGTGGTGGGGACCCGGCCCGCCGGCGTGTCGAGGCTCGCCGCAAAAGCGGCGACGGAGGCCGCATCGGCCTCGACGACAAGCGCGAGGTCGCGGGTCGCGCCGACGAGGCTCACGCCGCCCGGCCGAGCGCGATGGAGGCGTTGATGCCGCCGAAGGCGAAGGAATTGGTCAGCGCCACGTCGAAGGCCTGCCGGCGGCCGACATTGGGCACGCAATCGATGGGGCAGGCCGGGTCGGGCTCGAGGAAGTTGATCGTGGCCGGCACGAAACCCTCTTCGAGAGCGCGGACCGTCACCACCGCCTCGATCGCACCGGCTGCGCCGAGCGTGTGGCCGTGGACCGGCTTGGTGGAGCTGACCGGCAGCGATGCGAGGTGGTCGCCGAAGACCCGGCCGAGCGCCTCGCTCTCGGTGGAATCATTGAGGATCGTCGCCGTGCCGTGGGCGTTCACATAGCCGATGTCGGTCGGGGCAAGCCCACCATCGGCGAGGGCCAGCGCCATGGCCTGGGTCACGCCATCCACATCGGGCTTCAGCATGTCGCGGGCATCGGAGGTGGTGCCATAGCCGAGCACCCGCGCCCGCACCCGGGCGCCGCGGGCCTTCGCCACCTCCTCCGCCTCGATCACCAGCGCGGCCGAGCCCTCGCCGAGCAGCAGGCCGTTGCGCCCGCGCGAGAAGGGCCGGCAGAGCTGCGGCGACAGCACGCGCAGCATCTCCCAGGCCTTCATCCCGCCGGGCGTGACGATGGCCTCTGCGCCGACGACGATGACCCGGTCGGTCATGCCGGCCCGCACCATCTGGAAGCCGATGCCGAGGGCCTGGGCCGAGGACGAGCAGGCGCTCGACACGACGAAGGTCGTGCCAGTGCAGCCGAAGACGATGCCAACGTTGGAGGCCGAGGCGCTGATCATGGCGCGCGGCACCGTCAGCGGGTCCGGACGCTTCTGCGCCAGGGTCATGTTGCGGGAGGATTCCTCGATCGTGCCGAGGCTGGCGATGCCGGTGCCGACGATGACCGAGGTGCCGGCGCCGAGCGGCAGGCTGTCGGCAAGACCCGCATCGGTGACCGCCTCACGGGCGGCGATGAGGGCCATCATCGTCACCCGGTCGAAGAAGGTGGTGCGCAGGTCGGGGAAATGGCGCTCGAGGTTGAAGTCCTGCACCTGCGCGGCGATGCGCAGGTTGTTGCCGAACTCGTAGTCGAGCGTGATCTGCTTGACGCCGGACACGCCTTCGGCGGCGGCCTGCCAGAGAGCCTCGACGCCCGTCCCGGCCGTGGTGAGTGCACCGAGACCGGTGACGACGACGCTGCGATTGGCCACGATCAACCCTGCTTGGACTTCTGGATGTGGTCCTTCAGCACCGCGATGAGGCCGCCGACATCCTTCACCTGGGCCAGGCTCTCGTCCATGGGCACATAGACCTCGAACTTCTCCTCGATGGCCGCGAGGATCATCATGTAGTCGACGCTGGCGATGTTCAGCGATTCCAGCGTCGTCTCCGGCGTGACGCCGTTCAGATCGACCATGCCCTCCTTGGCGATGACCTCGACGAGGTCACGCGTCAGCTGATCGTCGCCGAAGGCGGAAGCGGTGTCGGTCATTGCATAACCTTCTTGTGTCTTCGCGATGCCGGGCATGCCACCCGGTTCCGCTTGGGAGCCCCATGGACAGGGGCGGGCGGCATGACGCGCGGCACGCGACCGCCTTCCTAACCTCTTCCGGCCGTCCTATCTAGCACCCAGTTGCCTTGCTGTGGCCTCAAAAGCCGGGCTTGGCTTGCCGATTGCGTTGCAGGGGTGAGCGTATGACACTATCGCGTCGAGGCATCCTCACGGCCGCGCTGGCCGTGCCTGCCGCCTCCGCTGCGGCCCAGGACCGGCTGCCGCCCATTTCCATCCGCCAGTCCGAGGTCACCGTCTCCCGGTCGCTCATCGTTGCGCGGCCGGACCTGCCGGTGCCGAACGACAGCGGCATGCTGTTCTACGTCCAGCAGGCGATCGACAAAAACATCCTCGTCTATGCCGCCCGCCAGACCCCCGCCGGCAGCCTCGATCCCTCCCGGCCGGTGGAGGTGTTCTGGCGCCGCTACAACGACGACGAGGGGCGCCGGCGCGAGATTTCCTTCTTCGAGCGCGTCTTCGCCTTCGGCGTCAGCACCCAGCCGGTGGCCGAGGGGCGCTTCTCCACGCGGATCGCCGGCTATCGCCAGCGTGACGCGGTCGTCGAAGTGGGGCCGGACGGCAAGCCGCGCGCCCTCCTGCAGGCGGGTCCGCGGACGATTCGCGTCGTCTATGCCTATGCCATGGCGGAGCGTGGGCGCTTCATCCCCAAGGTCCACTATGTCGACATCCACGGCTTCGACGTGGCGACCAACGAGGCCGTGCGCGAACGCGTTCGCCTCGACATGTGAGCGCTCAGGCGCCCCAGCCGAAATCGCGGTGCAGGCTGCGCGGGAAGGGCGGCGGCAGGCGGTTGCGCTCGACCAGCCGGCGCCAGAAGGTCGGTTCCTCGCCGCTTTTCCAGCTGCCGCGGAAATGATGCCGGCAGAGGATGCGTGAGGCGAGCCAGGCCCGGTCGGCATAGAGGTCCGGCGGCACCCAGATCACCTGGTGGAGAACGGCGACGTCGCGCGGCTTCACCCGGTAGAAATAGCGGGTAAGGGCGCGCGGGCCGGTGGCGTCCTCGATCCGGCTGCGATCCTCCACCGGCGCCGCGGCGATGCGCGCTGCCATGTCGGCGACGAAACCGGCGAGGAACGGGTGGCCGGCCGGCGCCGCGAAGATGCAGTTCGCGATCTGGTAGGGCTGCTCGTAGCCGAGCTCGCGCTGGCGCATCGGCATGACCCGCGCCTCGATGCCGAACAGCGCCTTGTCGGTGGCGAGCACCGGCGCCAGCGGCGCAAGGCACTCCATGTCCATGTCGGCATAGATGCCGCCCTCGGCCAGGACGACGAGGACGCGGAAGAAATCGGCCTTCTGCACGGGAAAGCGGAAGCTGTCGTAGAGCGCGCGATGCTCGGGGAACCGCTCGGCGACGAAGCCGTCCATGGCCGCATCGTCATAGAAGCGCAGGTCAAGGCCGGGGTTCTGCGCGCGGAAGCTCTGCTGGTAGGCGGCAAGGTCCGCGGGCAGCTCCGCGCTCTTCCAGGTCTGGTGCAGGACGAGGGGGATCACGGCGGCTCCGTTGCGGCACCCGGTCAGCCTCGACCGGCGGTCTCGATGCGCCAGAACAGGCCAGCGGCCACGACGATCATGGCAAGCGGCATCAACCACGCCGCCACCAGCGGATGCAACTGGCCATACTCGCCCAGCCAGACCACCACGTTGTTGCTCACATAGAGGAAATAGCCGGACAGGCCGATGAGGATCATCGGCGTGAAGGCAGTGCGCTGGGCGACGAGCGTCGAGGCCAGCGCCGAGGCGATCAGCATCATCGCCAGCGGCAGGATCGCCTGGGCGATGCGCACATGCCACCAGGCGCGATAGGAGGGCTCGCTGCGCGGCGCGCGTTCGGCCAGCGCCGCCAGGGTTCCCTGGGGCAGGTAGCGCGCGTCAATGCCGAGATTGGCGAGGTAGAGCGGGTCGAGCGGCAGCTGCACCGGCTCCTCCGCGAACCGCCGGCCTTGCCCCGTTCCGGTGGTTGCGGCCGGGCTGTCGGGCGGCGGCGCGGTCCAGCGGCTGCCGTCCCGGAAGATCCAGGTGCCGGCTTCGCGACCGGGCGAGGCGGAACTTGCGGCGATCCGGCCCGTCATGCGGCCGCCCTCGGAGAGCTCGAAGACCTGCACGTCGACCAGGCGGGCGTTGCGGAAGTCGATCCGCGCCTGCACGAGGTGCGAGGGCAGGATGATCCAGCGCCGCTGGTCGTTCAGGCGGCGGTCGAACCGATCCCCATAGCTGCCGAGGCTCTGCTGGATCTGCAGCGCCACGGCGGTCGGGCGCAGCACCATCAGCGCCGTCACCTGCAGGGCTCCGAAGGCGCAGCCGAGCACGATGATCGGCATCAGCGACTGCAGCGGCGAGCGGCCGCCATTGGCGATGACGATGCGCTCGCGCGACTGGGTCAGCGTGATTTCCGACCAGTAGAGCCCCATGAAGCAGCCGAGGGGCAAAAGGTTGCCCAGCACGTCGCAGGTCCGCAGCAGCAGGTACCACAGCATGTGCAGGGTCACGCCCAGCGGCCCGGCCGGCCCCGCCGAGGCGGCGATGCGCTCGGCCCGCGGCGCGAGGTCGAGGGTCAGCGCCATCACCAGCAGCGCCGCCATCACCGTTCCGACATGGCTCGCATGGGCGGCCGTGAGGATGCGGGTATAGGTGCCGAAGGCCACGAGGCCGAAGCGGCGGTCCCGTCCCGTTGGGCGCGGCGAGGCGAGGAAATCCGTCACGACCGGCCGAGCCCCGGTCGCGCCACGGCGGAGGAGCGCAGCGCCACGGCGAGGATCAGGCCCGCGCCGATCACGATGCCGCCGCCGATCACCAGCGCCAGCACCGGCACGAGGCCGGCCGACAGCACGCCGGCCAGCACCGAGGTGCCGGCGATCTCCGTCGCCATCAGCCCGGCGCAGGCCAGGGGCAGCACGAAGGCCTGGTTCGCCCGCGTGGTGAAGGACAGGGCCAGCAGGGCGATGAGCGGCGCCAGCAGACAGAGCAAGCTGCGGCCGATGCGCTTGGCAAGTTCGAGCCGCTCGCCCGTGCGCTCCACCGCCCCGGCAGCCAGTTCGGGCAGGGTGAGCTCGGCAATGTTGCGGCCGCGCGGATCGAACGGCACGACATCGTCGAGGATGAGGCTTTGCTGGGTGGAGGATCCGCGCAGCGAGGAGACAGGAGCGACCGGCACGCGCGCGCCGGTCATCGTCGCGCCCCCGGGAGGCGGGGCGGGGAAGTCATCCACGGCGAAATCATAGAGGTGGAGCGCCACGCGCCCCTCGAGATCGGGTCCGATGAGCCGCGTGCCATTGGCCACCACCACCCGCTCGGTGCCGTCCGGATTGGGCTGCCGCACGAAGAGCCGCGGCGTCGGCGCCCCGTCCGACCGCGGCGCCACCACCACCGTGCCGACCCGCGTCTCGAACAGCCGGTTGGCCGTGACGGTGCCGCCGGTCAGCGAGTGGTACTGCGCCGAGAACATCACGAGGCGGAAGGCATAGCGCGACAGCGGGTCGAGGATCCCGCCCACCAGCAGGGCGGCGATCTGCGCCACCAGGCCGATGCGGATGACCAGCCTGATGAGGCCGTGCGGCGGGATGCCGAGGCTCGACAGCATCAGGAACTCGCGGTCCTCGCGCAGGCCGAGCGAGACGCGATAGACGGCGATGAGGATGGCGGTGGGCAGGGCGAGTTCGAAGACCTGCGGCAGCATCGCCGCCATCATTGCCAGCGTCTGGCCGAGCGAGGCGCGAATCTTAAGCACCTCCTCCAGGAGGCCGGAAATCAGCTGCTCGGCGACGAAGATGCTCTCGATGAGCAGCAGCACCAGCGCCACCTGCAGCGCCACGTCGCGACGGATTCGCCGCGCCTGCTGGCTCGGAAACCGGCGGCTGCGGCTGCCGAGATCGAGATGCGAGACGAGCCGGCGGCGGAGGGCCCAGACCGTGTTCACACGTAAGGTCCCCGGCTGGCCTGACGGGGGTCGGCCGTGTAGAGAACGGGACCGACGCGCAGGCTGAGAGGCGGTAGGCTCGGGCGCCCTGAAGGGACGAAGTCGGTTGCAGATCGCTGAAGCAAGGTCACGGCGGGATTTTAGACGGTTCATCCGCATCCCGCGACAACTCTATGCGGGCATGCCCGGATTTCAGCCCCCGCTCGATTTCGAGCGGGCGCAGTTGCTGGATCCGCGCTACGCCCCCTTCTTCACCCATGGCGAGGCGGCCTTTTTCATCGCCTCCGACGAGGCCGGCCGGCCGCTCGGGCGCATTTCCGCCCAGTTCGACCGGCTGACCCCGCCCGACCGCGCCCATATCGGCCATTTCGGCTGCCTCGACGCGGTCGATGATCCGGCGGTCGTCGCCGCCCTCATCGCCGCCGCCCGCGCCTGGCACGCCGCCCGCGGCCGGCATCGCCTGGAAGGCCCGTTCAGCTTCTCCATCAACGAGGAGGTTGGCACCCAGATCGAGGGCCAGGCCCAGGGCGAGATGGTGCTGATGCCCTGGCATCCGCCTTATCTCGGCGCCCTCGTCGAGGCGGCGGGCCTCGTTCCCATCAAGGACTTCCTCGCCTATTCGGTCTCCGCCGAAATCGGGGCGCAATGGACGGGCACGCGCGTCGCCCGGCTCGCCAAGCAGAGCCGCGTCACGGTGCGCCACCTCGACATGAAGAACCTCGACCGCGAGGCGGTCATCATGACCGACCTGTTCAACGCCTCGTGGAAGGACAATTGGGGCTTCATCCCCATCGCCTCCGCCGAACTCGCGGCGCTGCTGAAGATCATCTGGCCGATCCTCAAGCCCACCTATGCCGTCTTCCTGGAGGTGGAGGGCAAGCCGGCCGCCTTCACCTTCGCCATGCCCAACGCCCTCGAACTGGTGCGTGGCTTCGGCGGCAAGCTCCTGCCGTTCAACTGGGCGCGGCTGCTCTGGCGCATCTTCACCCATGACTTCGCCTCCGGCCGCGTCACGCTGCTGGGGGTGCGGGCGGACCTGCGCGACACGCTGCTCGGCGCCAGCCTGCCCATCGTCGCCATTGCCAGCCTGATCGCCGCCAATCCGATCCGCGGCGACATCGAGATGAGCTGGATCCTCGACGACAACACCCGCATGCGCCGCATCATCGAGAGCGCCGGCGGCACCATCTCCAAGCGCTACCGCGTCTATGCTGATCCCGTGCCGGCGGAAACGGCCTGATGGCGGCGGGTGAGGACGAGGGCGGCGTGGCCGTCGATGGCGCCTTCATGAGGGGCCATCCGGCGAGCCTCATCGCGCTGGTCGGCGGCGCCGGCCTTGCGCCGGTGGCGCCGGGGACCTTCGGGGCCCTGGCCGGCCTGCCGCTCGGCATCGCGCTGCAGCAGCTGCCGTTGCCGGCCGCCCTGGTCCTCGTCGCCCTCGGCTTCGTCCTCGGCGTCTGGGCCTGCGGTCTCACCGCGCAGCGCGCCGGCGTCCATGACCACGGCGCCATCGTCTATGACGAGACCTGGGCGATGGCGGCTGTGGTGGTGCTGACGCCTGCGGGCTGGTCGGCGCTCGCCGCCGGCTTCGTCGCCTTCCGCTTCTTCGATATCGTGAAGCCCTGGCCCATCGGCCTCATCGACCGCCAGGTCGCAGGCGGGCTCGGCATCATGCTGGACGATGCGGTCGCGGCGATCTACGCGGCGGCGCTGGTGACGGGTGTGGTGGTCTGGGGCGGGTTCTGACGAAGGGTCAGGCTCCCGCAATGACCCGCATCGCCAGAAGGCCGCAGGCGAGCGCCACGGCGACGCCAAGTCCATCGAAGAGTTGCATCACGCGGAACCTCGTTGAGGATCGAAACGTAAAGCAACATGATTAACGAAGCTTGTCGCAATCGCGGCGCAACTGTTGCGCGGGCATGGTGAACTCGCGCCGGCCTCGTGATCGCAGGCGCCTGTTGCGCCGGGAACACGGGATCAGAGCACGAAATCGGCACCGAGATACACGGCCCGCACCCGCGGGTCGGCGACGATGCGATCCACCGCACCGGAGGCGAGGATGAGCCCGCCGTCGAGAATATAGGCGCGATCGACGAGGCTCAGCGTCTCCCGCACATTGTGGTCGGTGATGAGCACGCCGATGCCGCGTCCGGCGAGCTTGCGCACCAGCAGGCGCACCTCGGTCACGGCGATCGGGTCGACACCGGCGAAGGGCTCGTCGAGCAGGATGAAGGAGGGATCGCTTGCCAGGGTGCGGGCGATTTCAAGCCGCCGGCGCTCGCCGCCCGACAGCGCCCCGGCCTTGGAGCGGCGCACATGGGTGATGCCGAATTCGTCGAGCAACTCGTCCAGCCGCGCCTTCAGCGCCCGCCGCTCGGCGATGACCGATTCCAGCACGATGAGGATGTTCTCCTCGACCGAGGCGCCGCGGAAGATCGACGCCTCCTGCGGCAGGTAGCCGAGGCCGAGCCGGGCGCGCATGAACAGCGGCAGCCGCGTGATGTTCTTGTCGTCGAGCATGACGACGCCGGAATCGGGCACCTGCATGCCCGCGATCATCGAGAAGGTGGTGGTCTTGCCGGCGCCGTTCGGCCCGAGCAGGCCGACGACCTCGCCGCGACGCAAGGCGAGGTCGACGCCGCGCACCGTCGGCCGTCCCATATGCGCCTTGGCGAGGCGGCGGGCGATCAGCATGGGCCGGGTGTCCCGGTCTCCGGTCGGGCCGGGGCTGAACCGCCGGGGGCGATCAGCCGCGCCCCTCGATGAAGGCGATGGTCCGGTCGCGCGCTTCCAGGTCGGTGTACTGCTTGGGCGGCGACTTCATGAAGTAGCTCGACGGGCCGCCGATGGGGCCGCCGACCTTGCGGTCGAGGGCGAGTCGGCAACAGCGCACGGCGTCGATCACCACGCCGGCGGAGTTGGGGCTGTCCCAGACCTCAAGCTTGAGCTCCATGTTCAGCGGCACGCCGCCGAAGCCGGTGCCCTCAAGGCGGATATAGGCCATCTTGCGGTCGTCGAGGAACGGCACGAAGTCGCTCGGCCCGATATGGATGTTCTCGGCGGCGATCGGCACGTCGATCTGGCTGGAGACGGCCTGGGTCTTCGACTTCTTCTTCGACGTCAGGCGCTCGCGCTCCAGCATGTTGAGGAAGTCGGTGTTGCCGCCGAAATTGAGCTGGTAGGTCCGGTCGATCTTCACGCCGCGGTCCTCGTAGAGGCGGGCGAGGACGCGATGAACGATGGTGGCGCCGACCTGGCTCTTGATGTCGTCGCCGACGATGGGCAGGCCCTTGTCGGTGAAGCGCTTCGCCCATTCCGGGTTCGAGGCGATGAAGACCGGCACGCAGTTGATGAAGCCGCAGCCGGCCTCCAGCGCGCGCTCGGCGTAGAACTCGCAGGCCTTCTGCGAGCCCACCGGCAGGTAGCAGATGATGACCTCGGCGCGGGCCGCCTTCAGCACCGCGGTGACGTCGACCGGCTCGGCCTTCGATTCGGTGACGACGCCGACGAGGTGCTTGCCGATGCCGTCGAGGGTCGGGCCGCGCTGAACCGTCACGCCGGTGGGCGGCACCTTGGCGAACTGGATCGTGTTGTTCGGCTTCGAGAGGATCGCATCGGCCACGTCCTGGCCGACCTTGCGCCCGTCAATATCGAAGGCGGCGACGATCTCGACGTCGCGGATATGGTAGGGGCCGACCTCGACATTCATGAGGCCCGGGATCGACTCACCCGGCTTGGCGTCCTTGTAGTAGTGCAGACCCTGGACGAAGGACGCGGCGCAATTGCCGACACCGACGATGGCAACACGAATGGCAGACCGTGACACGAAACATCTCCAGGCGCTGTGGCCGAATGTCGCCGGCTGCGCGGCGCCCCTTATACTTCATTGTCTCGTCATTTGAAGTCCTGCCGTGCTCCTCGTCACCGGCGCGGCCGGTCTCCTTGGTAACAGCGTGTTGCGCGCCGCGACGGCGCGTGATCTCCCCGCCCGCGCTTGGGTGAGGAGCGCGGCCTCTCTCGCCGCGCTCGAAGGCCTTTCCGGCGACCCCATCATTGCCGATATCGCCACGCAAGATATTGAAAGAGTGCTGGAAAATGTCTCGGCGGTGATCCATTGCGCCGCCCGTGTCGGCATCGGCCGCGGCGATGGCGCGGCGTTCGAGCGCGACAATGTGCTGGCCACCGAGCGGCTGGCGAGGGCCTGCCGGACCGGTGGACAAAGGCTCGTCTTCGTATCGACAGTCGATACGCTGCGCTGGGGCACCCCCGACGATCCGGGCGATGAGGCCGCTCCGACGGAGCGTGCCCGTGATACCACTTATGCCGCTTCCAAGCGCCGCGCCGAGGCCGTGGTCGCCGCCGAAATGGCGCTGGGGCTCGACGCCGTCATCGTTCATCCGGCCTATCTCATCGGCCCCTGGGACTGGAAACCGTCCTCCGGCCGGATGCTGCTGGCGGCGGTGCGCGGCCCCTTCGGCATCGCCCCGCCCGGCGGCAACGACTTCTGCCATGCCGGCGCCGTCGCCGCGACGCTCCTCGATCTCGCCTGCGCCCCGGCGCGCCCGCCCTCCGACCGCTACATCCTCTCCGGCGAGGCGATGACCTATGCCGAGGCCTGCCGCCTGATGCGGCGGGTCGCCGGTCGCAACCCCCATGTCGTGACCGCGCCGGAGCCTCTCGTGCGCATGGCGGGCCTTGCCGGCGATGCGATGGCGGCGCTCACCGGCCGCGAGCCGGTGGTCAATTCCGCCGCCGCGGATGCGGCCTGCCGCCCGCATCACTTCACCAGCGCCCGCGCCATGGCCGAGATCGGCTACCGGCCACGGCCGGCGGAAGAGGCCATCCGCGATGCGTGGACATGGTTCCGCGAACGCGGCTATGCGTGACCGCCGCGGACCCCCGGTTCGCGCGAAAGGACTGCCGTGAAGATTGCCCTCGTCAGCGACTGGTTCGTGCCCCGCCTCGGCGGCATCGAATTGCAGATGCGCGACCTCGCCCTGGCGCTGATGGCGCGGGGCCACGAGGTCCGGGTGATCTGCGGCGTGCCCGGCGAACCGGAGGTGGACGGCATCCCCGTCGAGCGCCTGCCCGGCTTCCGCCTGCCCGGATTCGGCATCGCCGTGACGCCCGACGTCTTCGCCGCCCTGCGCGCGGCCATCGACGGCGGCGGCTACGACGTCGTCCATGTCCATTGCGGCAATGTCGCCCCCATCGCCCACCATGCGGTCCAGCACTGCATCCGCCGCCGCATTCCGGCGGTCGCGACCTTCCACTCCGTGCTGAAATACTACGACCTGCCGTTGCTTCTGCTCGACGCGCTGCATGGCTATGCCCGCTCGGCGGTGCGCTTCACCGCAGTCTCGACCGTGGCCGGCGCGGCACTCCGGCCGCTGCTCAAGGACCGCGTTGTTGCGGCCATCCCTAACGGCATCGATCTCGCCTGGTGGCGTCGGCCCGCCGATGACCGCCCGATCCGCGACACCGTCGAATTCGTCTCCGTGACGCGCCTGCAGAAGCGCAAGCGCGCGCGCTGGCTGGTGCGCGCCTTCGCCGAGGCGGTGAAGGACCTGCCGCCCACGGCGGCGCGGCTCACCATCGTCGGCGACGGCGACGAGCGCCGCGCCATTGCCGGCATCATCGCCCGGGCGGGGATGGCGGACCGCATCATCCTCGCCGGTCGCGAGGAGCGCGATGCGATTCGCGACCGGCTCCACGCCGCGGACCTGTTCCTGCTGGCCTCGCGGCTTGAGGCCTTCGGCATCGCCGCGCTGGAGGCTCGCGCGGCCGGCCTGCCGGTCGTCACCATGGCGCAGTCCGGCGCGCGCGACTTCCTCGTCGAGGGCCATGACGCGCTGCTGGTCGAGGACGACGCGGCCCTCGCCGCCGCCATCCGCCGGCTGGTGGTGGAGCCGGATCTGCGGCAGTCGCTGGTGCGGGCGTCGATCACGCCCCCGGCCGGCGTCGACTGGGCGGATGTCGCGCCGCGCTACGAGGACGAATACCGGGCGGCCATGGCCGCGGTCGCTTAAGGGCTGTCGAGCCGCCGTTCGCCGCGCTCGTCACGCGGCAGGGCCCAGCCGAGATAGGCAAGGCTGACCAGCGAGGCGAGGAAGACGACGCCGTGCTGGACGAGCGCCGCGGCGGTCGCCAGGGGCAGCGGCACACCGAGATACTGGTAGCAGAGGATCACCGTCGCCTCGAAGACGCCGAGATGGCCGGGCGAGACCGGCGCCATGGTGGCAAGGTCGAGGGCCGCCACCACCAGCACCGCCGCCGGCAGCGAGGGCGGGATGCCGACCGCGACCTGCACGGTCATCACCATCAGCACCTCCATGCCCGACTTGGCGAAGGCGAGCACCACCACGGCGAGGCCGAGGCCCGGATGGCGCATCGGCTCGAGATGGTCGACGAAATCGGCGAAATGCCCGAGGGCCTGCGACAGCCGCGGGCCGCGCTGTGCGGCAAAGGCGCGGACCCAGGCTCCGCCATGGGCGATGACGAGCAGCGCCACGGTGAAGACGGCGACGACACCGGCAAGGCCGAGGAGCCCCGAGCGGATCCAGTCGGGCGCCGGCACCAGCAGCGATGCGAGCGCCAGCGTTCCGACCTTGGCGATGCCGGTGACGAGCTGGTCGCCGGCATAGACGGAGGCCGCGGCGGAGGCCGGCAGCCGTCCGCGCACGATGAGGAAGCCGACCGCGGCGACGACGCCGGTCATCGGCAGCGAGGTATTGGCTGCCCCGCTCAGCGCGGTCACCTGCGCCATCCGCCCGAAGCTCGGCCGCAGCGCCTTCGGGGCCAGCAACTGCCATTGCAGGATCCAGAAGGGCCAGCCGGCGAGGCTCACCACGATGGCGAAGATCGCCCAGTGCCATTTGGCGGCGGCGAGCGCGGCCAGCACATCCGCCCAGGGCAGGGCATAGGCGCCGACGGCCGTGATGGCGGCGAGGACGCACCAGCCGAGGATCCACCACAGGCGGCGCGACGGGGCGCCCGCGCCCGGGCTTGCGGGCGCGCTCATGCCCGGTCCGGCGCCATCTGCGCGCCGAGGTCGCGCATGGTCATGAAAGTCGCGCCGCGCCCCTTGAAGTAGCGGATGACCGAGCCGAGCGCGTCCAGAGCCGGCTGCCCCGTGCGGAAGCGGCAGTCATAGCGCAGGTTCGACTGGCGGAAGTCGACGAACTCCCAGGGGTGCACGAACAGCACGACCGGGTCGGGCAGGCGGCCGAGGAAGTACTCGCGCAGGATCTTCGGGATGCGCAGCGCGCTGGAGGTGATGGAAGCCGGGATGCGCACTAGGCCCGGCGCGTTTTCCTCGCCGGGAACGTCCTTCTTGTAGCGGGCCTGCGAGGAATCGAGGCGGAACCCCTGTTCGGCCAGCAGGTCGAGATAATGGCCGGGAAAGCGCAGGTAGGGCGCCCGGAACGAGGTGATCTCGCCGAAATCGCGCAGCCGCTTCGTCGAGTCTTGGATCTCCCAGCGGGCGCTGTCCTTCGACATCCAGTCGAACCGCTGGTGGGTCACGCCATGGCAGGCGAGCTCATGCCCGGCATCGACGATGGACGTGACCGAGGCGGGATGCAGCCGGGCGGTGTCGCCGGTGGTGAACCAGGTGACCGGCACCTGCTCCTGCGCGAAGAGGTCGATGAGGCGCGGCGCGCCCTCGGTGACGCCACGCCACGTCCACAGGAAGGGCGGGCAGTCCGGCTCCATGTCGACGGTGAGCGCGACGCGCAGGGTGGGGAGGGCAGCGGCCATGGCCGCGCTCCTTAGAGCATTTCGCCGGGAAGGGGGAGGGGATAAGGGTTAGGGGAGGGGTCCTCGCCTCACCACCACGCCTTGAAGGCCGCGATGGCCTCGAGGTCGTTGGTGCCGGAGCTGTTCGGCCCGAAGGTCAGCGCCGCGAGGTTGGAGGCCTCGGTTTCGATGGGCAATCCCCGGCCGGGGATGACGAGGCGCGGCACGCCGCGGCGGGCAAGGTGCCCCGCGAACCAGACATCGTCGACAAATCGCACGCCGGGCGGATAGCCGGTGAAGTCGTGGACGGCGGCATCGAGCGCCGCGGGCGGCACGAGATAGCCCCAGGTGCCCAGGAGGATGTCCACCGGCTCCGGCTCCTTCAGCGCCGTGGCGAAGACATGCGGGAAGCTCTTCGGGTGGACGCCTGGCACGATGCGCCAGCCGCGCCAGCCGATGGCGGCCTGCGGCAGGCGGCGGTGCCAGTCGAGCATCTGGGCGATGAAGTCCCGCGGATAGATCACGTCGTCATCCACCACCAGGATGGCGGCGTCAGGCTCCGCCAGCAGGGCGGGGAGCAGCTTCGTCGCAGGTCCCTCGTCGGTCGCGGCGATGACGTCGACGCCGGGGACAGCGGGATGAAGCTGCGGATAGGGCTTGCCCGAGCGCCGCGACACCTCCGGCCGCGCCAGCACGATGCGGTCGGCGGGCACGGTCTGGTCGATGAGGCTGTGGAGCACGGGAG
Source organism: Phreatobacter oligotrophus (assembly GCF_003046185.1). NCBI lineage: Bacteria > Pseudomonadati > Pseudomonadota > Alphaproteobacteria > Hyphomicrobiales > Phreatobacteraceae > Phreatobacter > Phreatobacter oligotrophus. Next base: position 364,217 of record NZ_PZZL01000002.1, on the reverse strand, counting down.
TGAGCCGGTCCATGCGCTCCGGAACGGTGGTCAGCGTCACCACCAGCCGCTCCGGACGGGCGATGACCGGCCCCGGGGAGGGCGCCTCGCCGCGCAGCAATTTGCGTGCGCGGGCGTGATCCTGATAGAGCCTTGCCGGCGTCATGCGTCGAAAGCGCATGAGCGCGTTGCGGATCATCATGGCCATCGGTCAGATCGTCCGGCAGGGTGGCAGCATCTTGACCTTGGCTCGGTTTGGGTCTTGAGGACGCGCTCATTAGCACCGCTGGCTGCAAACGGGGAGCCGGGTTGATGTCGGAGAGCTGGGTCTCGCGCGTTCTTGCGAGCCTCGAAAAGGGCGCCTCCCTGCAGGATGTGGCGCGCAGCGCGGCCTTTGCCGGCGCCCTCGGCCGTGTCGCGGCCGTCCTGGCGCGCACCGGCGTGACGCCGAACACCCTGACCCTGCTGTCCTTGACGCCGGCCCTCGCCTCGGCCGTCTGCGCCGCCTATGGCGCGCTGGCCTGGTCGGCGGTCTTCCTGCTGCTCTCCGGCCTGTTCGACATGCTCGACGGGCCGCTCGCCCGCTCGACCGGCACGGTCAGCCGCTATGGCGCCCTGCTCGATTCCACCGTCGACCGCGTCACCGACGCGCTGCCGCTGCTCGGCCTCACCGTCTTCTTCTCGACCTCCGGCTGGATGGCGGTGGTGCCCGCCTTCACCCTGCTCGCCGCCTATACGGTCTCCTATGTCCGCGCCCGCTGCGAGGGCCTGAAGGTCCAGCTGCCGCCGCTGTGGATGCGCCGCGGCGACCGCATGGTGCTCATCGCCATCGCCCTGCTGCTCGGCCCCCTCTCGCCGGGCTTCACCCTCTTCGGGGTGGGCCTCGTCGGCGTGCTCAGCATTCTTGCCGCCGCCGATGCCCTGCGGGTTGCCCGCAATGTCATCGACGCGCGCCAGCCCGAGGTTCGTGGCCTGCCCGACGCGCCGACCGGGCGCGACGGCCTGGCCTGACGCCCGTCCCATGGCTCTCAATCCCTGGACCCGCCTGACCGACCTCTGGGGCCGCTGGTGGTACGCGCCGCTGCTGCCCGTCCTCTATGCGCTGGCCATGGTGCCGATCGGCATGTTCCGCCCCGAACATGCGCTGATCGCCGGGCTCGTCATCGTGCTTGGCCTGTTCAACCAGACGACCCAGCGCATTACCGCCGTCCTCTATCCCGGCGTGCTCGTCGCCATCGCCTCGGACGCGATCCGTTTCATCCTGCCGGTCTTCGTCAGGACGGGCGCGGACGTCCATGCCTGCGACCTGCGTGACCTGGAGCTCAAGTTCTTCGCGGTGGCGCCGAATGTCACGCCGGGCGACTGGCTGCAGCAGCACGTCACGCCCTTCTGGGACGTGGTCTTCGCCATTCCCTATGCGGCCTTCCTCTATGTGGTGCCGCTCTACGCGCTCTACCTGTTCGTCCGCGATCGCGAGCGGGCGCGGCTCTATCTCTGGGCCTTAGCCATCGCCCATGCCATCGGCTTCACCATCTGGATCCTCTATCCGGCTGCGCCGCCCTGGTACGTCCGGATGGATGGCTGCATCGTCAACATCAAGGCAGCGGCCAGCCCCGCCGGCCTGCTGCGCGTCGATGAGCTCCTCGGCATCACCTATTTCAAGCAGTTCTACGGCCGTGCCGCGAATGTCTTCGGCGCCATGCCGTCGATGCACGTCGCCTTCCCGATGATCGGCCTCTTCGCGGCGGTCGGGGCCGCGACCTGGCGCACCTGGCCGCTCCACATCTTCTATGCCGCGGCCATGTGCGTCGCGAGCGTCTATCTCGACCACCACTGGATCCTCGACGGCATCGTCGGCGCCGCCGTCGCCTGGGTCTCGGTGGTCCTGGCGCGACGGCTGCTGAACTATCAGCGGTCCTGACGCGGCAAGGCCCGCGGCGGTGTCCCGCGCGGGCCCTGTGTCGCGCCGATGGCGTCGCCGGAAGGCCGGCGACGCCCTAGCCTCGATCACTCCAGGCAGTCGAGCGGCAGCACCGACTGGTCGGCGTTCTGCAGGATGTCCGGCGTCGGCAGCGCGGCGCCCGACTCGCCCTCGGCGGCCTGGACATTGTTGGCCGCGAGGAAGGTGCGGACGAGGTCCAGCTTGATGCCGAAGTTGATGTTCTGGGCGGTGCGCTCGCCGGAGATCTTGTCGATCTGCGAGACCACCACGCCGACCACCGAACCCGAGCCGTCGAGGACCGGACCGCCGGAATTGCCCGGCTGGGTCGGCGCCGTGTACTGGAACCGGCTCTGGTCGCCGAGCGCGCCGCGCAGGCCCGAGACGATGCCCTCGGTGACGTTGACGCCGCCGAGCTGCGAGCGGGCGGGATAGCCCACCAGCACCACGCGCTCGCCGCCGCGGACCACCGGGCCGGCACCGGTGCGCAGGCGCAGCGGCGTCGAGGTGGTGTTCTCCTGGCGGAGCACGGCGAGGTCCGCGCCCTCGTCGGCACCGATCAGGCGCAGCGGGATGCGGGCGCCGCCCGGCCGCGAGATGGCAACCGTCGCGCAGCCGTCGATGACGTGGTGGTTGGTCAGGATGTAGCCGGCATCGTTGATGTAGAAGCCGGTGCCGGTGGAGACGACCTGGCCGGTGCGGCCGGCGCGGCCGATGGCCATTTCGGGCGTGGCGCAGAGGTCCTGGTCACGCTTCTCCATGTTCTGGCCGCCCTCGTAGACGACCTTCAGGTCCCAGCGGCAGCCGCCCTCGGTGGGCAGGCGCATTTCCAGGCGGAAGCGCGGCGGCAGCAGTTCCGAGCCGAGGCGGTCGTCGCCCCAGTGGGTGTCGTTGGTCGGGGTCAGGTAGACCTCGCGCACCGCGCCGCGGCCGCTATTGGTGAAGACCACGCGCCGGCCATTGTCCGGCCCGCCGCCATCGACGCGGAAGGCATTGGCGCCGCCGAAGGCGACCTCGCGGCGCTGGCAGAGGTTCTGCCGCATGCGCCGCTCCTCGCGCCCGCCGGTATAGACGATGCGCAGGTCGTAGTTGCACTGGTCGTCGCGCTCGACGCGGGCGGTGTAGCGCGCGCCCGGCTGGATGCGCTCGGCGCCCAAGAGGTCCTCGCCCCAGCTCGATATCTTCGAGGAGGAGATGAACAGCGATTCGATGGGGCGGTCGCCCTCGTTGATGATGGCGACCTGCGAGATGGCGGGCTGGGCCGGGCGGGCGGAGGCGGTCTGCTTGCGCTCGCCGCGGCCGGGGGCCAGCGCCGGGCCTTCCACCACGAATTCCGGCGTGGTGCAGAGGTTCACGCCGTTGCGCACCTCCTCGCGATCGTTGCTGAAGCGCACCTTGACGTCATAGTCGCAGCCGCGCCGGGGCAGCGAGAGCTGGAACGTGCCGCGGGCCTCGACCGTGTCGCTGCCGAGGCGGTCCGGGCCCCAGTTGTTGGTGCCGCGCGGGCGGATGTGGAGATACTGGATCGCCACCGCGCCGCGGTTCTGGATGGTGACGGCGAGCGGCGGCTGGCCGTCCGGCTCGTTGCGGCGCTCCTCTGCTCCGGCGCGCGGGGCGGGATCATCCCCGCCGGTGCCGAAGACCACCTCGCGATTGGCGCAGAGGTCCCGGCGGCGCAGCGTGCGCTCCGACGAGCCCTCGAAGGTCGCGACGAGATCGTAGACGCAGCCGGCATTGCGCTCGAAGCGGCCGGTATACTGGCTGTTGGTCTCGACCGTCGTCGACCCCAGCACGTCCTCGCTCTCGTCGCCATTGGCCGAGACGAGCTTCAGCGTCTGCATCGTGTTGCCGGAGCGGTTGCGCACCAGGTAGAGCGCGACCGGGCCCTGTCGCTGCAGGTCGGCGCCCGTGGTCTGGGTGCGGCCGTTCATCACCAGCTCGGGCCGGGCGCAGAGGTCGATGCCGAAGCGCGTTTCCTCGCGGCCGTTCTCGAACACGCCGCGCACGTCGAAGCGGCACTGCTCGCCCTCGATGGTGAAGCGGAAATTGCGGTTGCGCGCGACCGTGTCGCTGCCGAGCCGGTCCTCGCCCCAGGCGCCTTCACCGACCGGCGCCACATAGAGGAAGCTCAGCGCACCCTGGCCCCGGTTCTGGACGGTGACCTCGGTGCCTTCGGACTGGCGGGGCCGGCGACGCTGCGCCTCCGCATCGGTGGCCTGCACCAGGAAGAGGCAGACTGTGGCGAGGGCCAGCGGCACGCTGGCGCGGGTGAGCAGCGACATGTCGTTCTCCGGTATTCCGGCCCGATGCCGGATCGTTGGACGATCGGTATCGGGTGCCGATTTCTGGACGATTTCGCCATCTCGTGGCTTTGTCGTGACACGGGCCCCGTCGCAGCAACGTGGCTGAAACGAAGCGCCGCCCATTCAGCCCATCAGCGCCATCGCCACGGCCCGGAAGGCGGGCAGGGTGATCGGATCGTTGGCGACGTTGCCGGCCGCCGGGTGCGAGGCGTAGCGGGCAATGACCACCTCCGCCTTCGGGTCGATATAGAGCGACTGGCCGTGGACGCCGCGCGCCATATAGGCGCCGTGGGGGTCATGGCTGACCCACCACTGGGTGCGATAGGACCAGCCCGGGAGCGTCGCATAGCCGGCGGGCGCGAACTTCGCCGGGTCGCCGCCGCAGGTGATCGCCTCGACCACGCTCGTCGGGAAAAGCCGCCGGCCGTTGAACGAGCCGCCGCCGCGCATCACCTCGCCGAACCGCGCGAGGTCGCGGGTCGTGGTGTTGAGCCCGCCGCCGCCGCTCTCGATGCCCAGCCGGTCGACGGTGTAATGGGCATCTTCCTCGGCGCCCATCGGCTGCCAGATGCGGGTGGAGAGCAGCTCCGACAGGCTGAGGCCGCTCGCCCGCCTCATCACCCATGCCAGCACGTCGGTGTTGACGGTCTTGTAGGCGAAGACCCGGTCGTGCTCGCCCTGCTTGGCGATCGTCGTCAGGTATTCGAGCAGCGAGGGCTGCGGCACGCCGGGCAGCGGCGGCGCCATGCCATTGGCGCGGCGCAGCGCGAAGATGTCCGAGCTCGGGTCGGTGTAGATTTCCGAGTAGGCAAGGCCCGTGGTCATGTCCATGACCTGCCGCACCGTCGCATCGCCGAAGGCGCTCCGGGCCAGTTCCGGCACATAGGCGGTCACCGGCGCCGCCGGGTCGATCAGGCCGTCGGCGACCAGGATCCCGGCGAGGGTGCCGGTGAAGGACTTGGTGACGGACATGCCGATATGCGGCTGGTGGGGTTTGAGCGCGCCGAAATAGCGCTCGAAGACGATCCGCCCGCGATGCAGCACGACGATGCCGTCGGCATAGGTGTCGACGAGCGCGCGGGCGAAGGTGGTGGCCTCGCCCCCCATCGTCGTCACCGGCAGGGCGTCGAGGTCCTGCTCGGCGCGCGGCAGCGGCGAGGGGCCGCCCGTTCCGCGCCAGACATTCACCGTCGGCACGATCTGCCGCACATGGCTCCACGACCAGCGCAGCTGCGGGAAGGCGCGGAAGGAGCCGTCCGCATAGGTGATCGCCTTGTCCGGCGGCGGCGGGAAGCCGGTCATCCAGCCGAGCGCGACCGGATCGCTGGCCTCGGGGCCGGGGGGAGGGGCGGGAGTCGCGGCGGTGGTCATGGCTCGGGATCCCTTCGGGGATGCTGCAAGGCTCTCGCCCGCCCTCACCGGTACCCCAACAGGTCGCATCGCCAGGCGATACAGTCGTTCCGTTGGATGTTGATGTCGCGCCGAATTGCTGCTCACATCGGGGGTGCGGGCGGGAGAAAGTTACCGACCTTACCGTCGCGGGAAAACAAATCCACCCCGCCGCCCGCTGGTGTGCCCCTCGTCCCTGGCATGTTGCCGGTGCAATTTTCGGCATGCCACGATGTTGGGCATTGATGGGTTGAGGTGTGTTCGATGGCGATGTTGCCGAAGGCCGATGTTGTGTTGCGGGGCGGCCGAGTTTTCGTGGCCTATGGGGCGCCGGTGGCCGAGGCCATCGCCCTCTGGTCTGGCAAGGTCCTCGCCGTCGGGTCTTCGTCCGACATGGAGCCGCTGATCGGCCCGGCCACGCGGGTCATCGAGCTGCGCGGCCGGCTCGCCACCCCCGGCCTGTTCGAGGCCCATGCCCATCTCCTGCCCATGGGTCTGTCCATGGCCGAGGTCGATGCGCGGCCCCAGAACGCCAACACGCTCGATGGTCTGCTCGACCTCATCCGCGAGGCGGCCGCGAAGAAGAAACCCGGCGAATGGATCCTCGCCCGCGGCTATGACGATTCGAAGCTCGACATCCGCCGCCACCCGCACCGCACCGAGCTGGACATGGCGGCCCCGGACAACCCGGTCTACCTGGTGCGCACCTGCGGCCATCTCGCGGTCGCCAATTCGCTCGCCCTGAAGATCGCCGGCGTCACCACCGCGAGCCCGGTGCCCGCCGGCGGCGCCATCGAGCAGACCAATGGCTCGCTCACCGGCCTCATGGCCGAGAACGGCCGCCAGCCCGTCCAGGCCGTCCTGCCGGCCTATACCGACGAGGACCATGTCGCGGCCATCGAGCGCGGCGCCAAGTACATGAACTCCTTCGGCATCACCTCGACCATGGATGCCGCCGTCGGCATGCGCTCTGGCTACCGGGAGATCATCTCCTACCGCAACGCCGTGCGCACCGGCCGCCAGCCGATCCGCGTCACCCAGTGCCTCCTCGACATTCCCGGCGGCATCCTCGGCCGCTGCTACGAGGAGGGTCTCGTCACCGGCTCGGGCGACGACATGCTGCGCGTCGGCCCCGTGAAGATCTTCACCGACGGCTCGGCCGGCGGAAAGACCGCCGCCATGACCCGTCCCTATGCCGGCGAGGAGGAGACCCACGGCATCTACTGCCTCACCGACAAGGAGATGGAAGAGGCGACGATGGAGGTCCACGCCAAGGGCTACCATCTCGCGGTCCATGCCATCGGCGACGGCGCCATCGAACAGACGCTGGTGGCCATGGAGAAGGCGCTGGCGAAATATCCCGACCCGGACCGCCGCCACCGCATCGAGCATTGCGGCTTCAACACCATGGACCAGATGCGCCGCATGCGCGCTGCCGGCATCGAGCCCGTGCCGCAGCCGGTCTTCATCTACGATTTCGGCGAGCTCTACGAGAAGGTCATGCCGGACGACCGGCCGGGCTCCAGCTATCCGATGAAGACCTGGATCGACATGGGCTTCCGCCCCGCCGCCTCCACCGACGCGCCGGTCTGCGACGCGAATGTCTGGCCGAACTTCTACACGATGATCACCCGCAAGACCCACAAGGGCACGGTCATCGGCGGCGACCAGATCATCTCCATCGAGCGCGCCATCCAGGCCTATACGGAGTTCGGCGCCTATGTGAACAAGTGCGAGGACCATCGCGGCACGCTCCGGCCCGGCATGGCTGCCGATGTCGCAGTGTTCTCCCGGGACTTGCTCACCGCCTCGCCCGAGGCGATCCTCTCCGACACGCGCTGCGATCTGACGATCCTCGGCGGCGCCTGCGTCTATGACGCGACCGGCGAGTGGAGGGCCTGACGGGCATGGGCGTTCACCTGATCCACCGCGCGGTCCTCTCGATCCCCGTCCTGTTCGGCGTGCTGCTGCTCGGCTTCTTGCTGCTGCAGCTGGTGCCCGGCGACGTCGCCCAGGTCATTGCCGGCCCGCAGGCAACCCCCGAGGTGGTGGCCCAGATCCGCAAGGATCTCGGCCTCGACCGGTCGCTGGTCGTGCAGTTCTTCATCTACATCACCCGGGTCCTGCAGGGGGACCTCGGCTACTCGATGATCAACAACACGCCGGTCATCCACGAGCTCGCCGAGGCCATCGGCCCGACCGCCGAGCTGATGCTGGCCTGCCTGATCTGGTCGGTGCCGGTGGGCATCGCGCTCGGCACCATCGCCGCCGTCTATCGCGGCCATGCCCTCGACCGCATCATCATCGCCATCTCGGTCTTCGGCGTCTCCATGCCGGTCTTCTTCATCGGCCTGATGCTGATCATGTATGTCGGCTACCACTGGGAGCTCTTGCCCTTCCTCGGGCGGGCCGGCCCCATCTGGACGCTCGACGGCCTCGCCCATTTGGCGCTGCCCTCGCTCACCCTCGGCCTCATCTTCATCGGCCCCGTGGCGCGCATGACGCGGACGGCGGCGCTGGAGGTGATGAATGCCGACTATGTGCGCACCGCCCGCGCCAAGGGCCTCGCCGAGCACACGGTCATCATCCGCCACGTGCTGCGCAACGCGCTGATCCCGGTCGTCACCCTGATCGGCCTGCAGGCCGGCTATCTGCTGGGCGGCGCGGTCGTCACCGAAACCATCTTCTCCTGGCCCGGCGTCGGGCGGCTTGCGGTGGGCGCCATCCTGGCGCGCGACTTGCCTCTCGCCCAGGGCTCCATCCTGATCCTCGCGGTCTCCTTCATCGTGATCAATCTCATCGTCGACGTGCTCTACGGCATCCTCGATCCCCGGGTCGGCAAGCGATGACCGCTGTGACGGCCTCCCCCGCCGCGGCCCCCGCCCCGGACTCTCCCGCCCCGCGCCGCTTTCCGGCGCTGCGCCGCCTGTTCCGCGACAAGCTCGCCATCGCCGCGGCCATCATCCTCATCCTGCTTATCGTCGCCGCGATCCTTGCGCCGTGGCTGGCGCCGAACGATCCCTATCTCACCAACACGCGCCTGCGCATGCTGCCCCCCGTCTGGGAGGCGCGCGGCCGCTGGCAGTTCCTGCTCGGCACCGACGGCCTTGGCCGCTGCATGCTCTCGCGCCTGCTCTACGGATTGCAGGCGACGCTGCTCATGGGCGTGATCGCCACCGCCATCGGCGGCTCCATCGGCATCGTGCTGGGCCTCGTCTCCGCCTTCTACCGGCGGCTCGACGGGATCATCATGCACATGTCGGACATCCTGCTGTCCTTCCCGGCGATCCTCCTCGGCCTCGCCTTCGCCGCCGTCGTCGGCCCCGGCATGACCGCGGTCGTCGTCTCGCTGGCCATCGCCACCATCCCCACCGTGGTGCGCGTCACCCGCGCCTCGGCGCTGGTGGTGATGGGGCAAGACTTCATCGAGGCGGGCCGTTCGATCGGCCTCACCGACGGCACGCTGCTGGTGCGCTACCTCGCGCTCAACTGCATCTCCTCGGTCTTCGTCTATCTGACGCTGCGCTTCGGCCAGGTGATCCTGCTCGGCTCCGCCCTGTCCTTCCTCGGCCTCGGCGCGCAGCCGCCCATCGCCGAACTCGGCACCATGGCCTCCGCCGGCCGCAACGAGCTCTTCCTCGCCCCGCACATCTCGGTCATCCCCAGCCTCGTCATCGTCGTCCTGGTGCTCTGCGCCAACGTCCTCGGCGATGCGCTGCGCGACATGCTCGATCCGCGGCTGAGGCACGGCTGATCCACCACAAGGCCCGGCCAACGGGTCAGATAACCAAAGGTCTCCAGAGGAGCAGGGACATGAGTGTCAAACGATTGATCTGGGCGGCGACCGCCCTTGCCGGCGGCCTCGCCTTCACGGCGCCGGCCATGGCCCAGGCGCAGAACAGCCTCACCATCGTCCGTGAGGTCGATTCCGACCGCTACGACCCGCACCGCTCGACGGCCCGCGCCGCTTCCGAGGTGCTGTTCATGCTGGCGGATACGCTGGTCTCCCTCGACCACGACATGACCTCCATCAAGCCGGGCATCGCCGAGAGCTGGACCGTCTCGCCCGATGGCAAGGTCTACACCTTCAAGCTCCGCCAGGACGTGAAGTTCTGCGACGGCAAGGCGATGACCGCCGAGGACGTCGTCTATTCGATCAAGCGCTGGATCGACCCGGCCACCCGCTCGCCCGTCGCATGGCGCGCCGGCCCCGTCGAGGACATCGTCGCCAAGGACGCCTACACCGTCGAGTATCGCCTGAAGGCACCCTTCTCGGAGCTGCTCTACCAGCTCACCCAGAGCTTCGCCGTCGTCATCGACAAGGCGAATGTCGATGCGCTCGGCGCCGATTTCGGCGTCCGCGGCTTCAACGGCACCGGCCCCTATTGCTGGGTCGACTGGCGCCCGCGCAACGACATGCGCATCCGCCGCCATGACGCCTATCGCTGGGGCCCGCCGATCTACGAGAACCGCGGCCCGGCCCATATCCAGGAGATCGTCTGGCGCATCGTGCCGGAGGAGAACACCCGCCTTGCCGCCGTGCTGACCGGCCAGAGCCAGGCCACCCAGTACGTGCCCTATTCCGGCATGGCGCAGATCCGCGCCAACCGGAACCTGCGCATCGTCGAGAACCAGGCGGCGTTCTGGACCTATTTCATCGGCTTCAAGGTGGACAAGGCCGGCGTCGACGAGGAGGCGGTGCGCCGCGCCATCGTCATGGCGGTGGACCAGGAGGCGATCTCCCGCGACATCAATTTCGGTGAGACCGAGCCCGCCTATTCCTACATCCACCAGGCGGCCACCGACTGGAACAAGGCCATCGACCAGCGCCTGATCCGCACCAACGTCACCGAGGCCAACCGCATCCTCGATGCGGCCGGCTGGGTGCGCGGGGCCGACGGCTTCCGCTCCAAGAACGGCGTGCGCCTCTCGCCGCTGGCCTATGGCTTCACCGGCTCGACCTGGCAGAAGCTGATGGAGACGGTGCAGGGCGACCTGCGCAAGATCGGCGTCGACCTGCGCATCCAGCTCTTCGACGCCACCGTCGCCTGGGGCAAGCTCGCCACCCAGGAGTTCGACATGTTCGGCATGTCGTTCCCCTACATCACCGCCGGTGACGCGCTGAACCTCTACTTCCGCTCGACCAACGCCCCGACCCCGAACCGCATGAACTGGAAGAATGCGGACACCGACCGCTGGCTGCAGACCGGCATGACGGCGGTCTCGGATGCCGAGCGCGCCCAGAACTACGGGCAGGTGCTGGAGCAGGTCCACGAGGCTGCGGTCTGGATCCCGCTCTACCACGAGCCGATGAAGGTGGCGGCGACCTCGCGCCTGGCTCCCTTCAAGGCGCACAACATCTACGGCTGCGGCTTCTACAAGGGCCTCGACCTGCGCTTCACGCGCTGACCTGAACCACCGGCCGGGCGCCCTCGAGGTGCCCGGCCGTTTCCCTGACTGCCGTCCAACCAAAAGACGCCGCGAGAGAACGCCCCGATGCCCGTCACGCTGATCAAGAACGCCTCCTGGGTCGTCGCCTTCGACGGCCGCAAGCACACCTACATGCAGGGCGCGGACGTCGCCTTCGAGGACGACAAGATCATCCACGTGGGCCCGGGCTTCACCGGCAAGGCCGCCACCACCATCGACGGCTCCGGCATGCTGGTCATGCCCGGCCTCGTCAACGTCCATTCCCACCCCTCGTCCGAGCCCATGGCCAAGGGCTGGAACGACGAGCTCGGCTCGCCGAAGCTCTACCAGTCGGCGCTCTACGAGTTCATGCCGCTGTTCCGCGCCGATGCGGGCGGCGCGCCGAATCCGGCGGACATTCCGGCCTCCGCCACCGTCGCCTATTCCGAGCTGCTGCTCTCCGGCGTCACCACGCTGGTCGACATGTCGGTCGCCTGGGACGGCTGGCTCGACACTTTCGCGGCCTCAGGCCTGCGCGGCGTGCTCTCGCCCATGTACCGCTCCGCCCGCTGGTTCACCAAGAACGGCCACGTCGTCGAATATGAATGGGCCAAGGACGAGGGCATGGGCGCCATGGAGGCGGCGATGGCCGTGCTCGATGCCGCCGCCAAGCACCCGTCGGGGCGCATGTCCGGCATGGTCTCGCCGAGCCAGATCGACACCTGCACCCCCGGCCTCATCAAGGCGAGCTTCGCCGAGGCCAAGAAGCGCAAGCTGCCCTTCCAGATCCACGCGGCACAGTCGGTGGTGGAGTTCCACGAGATCACCCGCCGCCATGGCATGACGCCGGTGGAATGGCTCGGCTCGCTCGGCGTGCTCTCCGACCGCTCGCTCATCGGCCACGGCATCTTCCTCGACCACCACACCTCCGTGCACTGGCCGCGCCGCGACGACCTCCAAGACCTCGTCGATACCGGCACGACGGTCGCCCATTGCCCGACCGTGTTCCAGCGCCGCGGCATCACCCTGCAGAGTTTCGGCGAATATGTCCGCCGCGGCGTCAACATGGCCATCGGCACCGACACCTATCCGCACAACATGATCGAGGAGATGCGCCACGTCGCCATCATGTCGCGCGTGGTGGCCGAGGACGTCTATGACGTCCGCTCGGTCGACGTGTTCAACGCTGCGACCCTCGGCGGCGCCAAGGCGCTCGGCCGCAAGGATATCGGCCGCCTCGCCGTCGGCGCCAAGGCCGACATCGTGCTGGTGGACGCGAGCCACCCCTCCATGAAGCCGCTGCGCGATCCCGTCCGCTCGATGATCTACTCGGCCGGCGAGCGCCCCATCCGCACGGTCTTCGTCGACGGCAAGAAGGTGGTGGATGGCGGCAAGGTGCTGACCATGGACCTCGCCGCGGCCTCCGAGAAGCTCGAGGCGGCCCAGCGCCGCGCCGAGGCGGGCGTCAAGAAGCTCGACTGGGCGAAGCGCGACCACATGAAGATCTCGCCGCTGATGTTCCCGCCAGCCAAGGGGTGAGGCGGGGTGCCCTTCGAGGCATGCCCCACCCTCACCCTCCCCTCTGGCGAGGGGAGGGGGACCACCGCGTCCCGCTTCGTCTTATGCGTTGTGCCTGGCCCAACCGTCCCGACCAGCGCGCGACATCATAGTCCCCCTCCCCTCGCCAGAGGGGAGGGTGAGGGTGGGGCCTTTTAGCCCCCCTCCCTCAGCCCCAGACCTCGCGCGAGATCTCGACGATGAGCTCGAGCTTCCGCCACTGCTCGTCCTCCGCCAGCGTGTTGCCCTCTTCCGTCGAGGCGAAGCCGCACTGGGGCGACAGGCAGAGCTGCTCGATGGGCGCGTATTTCGCCGCCTCGTCGATTCTGCGCTTGATGTCGTCCTTCTTCTCCAGCACGCCGGTCTTGGAGGTGACGAGGCCGAGCACCACCGCCTTGCCCTTGGGCAGGAAGCGCAGCGGCTCGAAGCCGCCGGCGCGCTCGGTGTCCCATTCCATGAAATAGGCATCCACCGGCATGGCGTTGAACAGGAGCTCGGCGATCGGCTCGTAGCCGCCCGAGGCGACGAAGGTGGAGCGGAAATTGCCGCGGCACAGGTGCATGGAGATGGTCAGGTCCTTCGGCCGCCCGCCGATGGCGGCGGTCACCATCTCGGCGTAGATCTCGCCCTGCTTCTCCGGATCGTCGCCGCGCTCGGCCAGCATCCGCTTCTGCTCGGGATCGCAGAGATAGGCGAAGGAGACGTCGTCCAGCTGCAGGTAGCGGCAGCCGGCGTCGTAGAAGGCATGGACGGCCTTGCGATAGGCCTGGCCGAGATCGTCGTAATACTCGGCCATGTCGGGATAGAGGCCCATGTTGATGAGCTTCCGGCCACCCCGGTAGTGCAGCATGGAGGGCGAGGGGATGGTCATCTTCGCGGTGCGCGCGGTGTTCGCCTTCACGAACTTGAAGTGCTCTATGAAGGGATGGGTCGAGAAGCCGATCTTGCCGGTGACGCGCGGCGCCTCGGCCTTGGTCTGCACGCCGGCGAACTGGATGCCCTGGTCGAGCTCCACCCGGGTCACGCCGTCGAGCTGCCAGAGGAAGTCGTAGTGCCACCAGGAGCGGCGATATTCGCCGTCGGTGATGCCCTGAAGGCCCACCGCCTCCTGCTTGGCGATGAGCTTCTTGATCTCGGCATCCTCGACCGTGCGCAGGCCGAGGGCGTCGAGCTTGCCGGCCGCATGGGCGGCGCGCGCCTCCTTCAGCGCCTGCGAGCGCAGGAGCGAGCCGACCTGGTCGGCGCGGAACGGGCCGGCCTTGCCGGCGAGGACGGGGGCGGTGGAGGTCATGGTGCTCATCGGTCGTCGCCCTCATGCGGCCGGCGCGCTTGCGGCGCCTGGCCCTGCCTCGCGCGCCATGGCGGAGGTCGTCTGGCCACAACCTTAAGGCGGGACGCCGACGAGGACCAGATGGTCCGGCGAGCGCCTGTCACGGGCAAAGCTGCAAGCCGGGCTTGCGGCGGTCCGGCGCCTGCGGCCCTTGCCCCGTCGCCCCGACAAGCCGATGTCTAGGCCCACGACGCGTGGCCTCCGCCGCGCTCTCTCCATGAGGCCCCCGCCATGAGCAATGCCGACGCCCCGATTCCGGCCCTGACCGGCATCCACCATCTCACCGCCGTCTCGGCCGATGCGCCGGGCAACCACGCCTTCTACACGAAGGTGCTGGGCATGCGCCTGGTGAAGCGCACGGTGAACCAGGACGACACCTCCGCCTATCACCTCTTCTACGGCGACGGCGTCGCCAGCCCCGGCTCGGATATCACCTTCTTCGAGTGGCCCGTGCCGCGCGAGCGCCGCGGCACCCATTCCATCATCCGCACCGCGCTGCGCGTCACGGGTGAGGCGACGATCCGCTGGTGGGAGGCCCGCTTCAAGGAGCAGGGCGTGACCCACACCCCCCCCGCCATCCGCGATGGCCGCCTCACCCTCGATTTCGAGGATCCGGAAGGCCAGCGCCTCGCCCTCATCAATGACGGCGGCGCCGGCGACGGCGCCATCTGGGAGCAGAGCCCGGTCCCGGCCGAGCACCAGATCCGCGGCCTCGGGCCCATCACCGCCAGCGTGCCGAACCTCGAACCGACCGACCTCGTGCTGACCTACGTGCTCGGCATGCGCAAGGAGCGCGAATACACCCTGCCCAGCGCCGTGACCGTCCATGTCTACGCCATGGGCGCGGGGGGCGTCGCCGCCGAGTACCACGTCGCCGTCGAGCCGCACCTGCCGCCCGCCCGCCAGGGCGCCGGCTCCGTGCATCACGTCGCCTTCCGCACGCCCGACGAGACCCAGTACAAGGGCTGGATCGAGCGGCTGAACGGCCTGCGCATCCCGAGCTCGGGGGCGGTGGACCGCTACTATTTCCGCAGCCTCTATTTCCGCGAGCCGAACGGCATCCTCTTCGAGATCGCCACCGACGGCCCCGGCTTCGATGTCGACGAGCCGCTCGCCACGATCGGCGAGAAGCTCGCGCTGCCGCCCTTCCTCGAGCCGCAGCGCGCGGCCATCGAGCGCGGCCTCAAGCCGCTGTCCTGAGGCGATTGTCGGGTGACGACGGCGCCGCCTAGAGTGGCGCCGTCGATTCGCCTGACCCGGGGCTCGCCATGACCGTTGCCACCCTCCGCGCCGCCTTCGCGGGCCTTGCCGTGCTGGGCCTCGCCGCCTGCCAGTCCACGTCGAGCGAGCCGCCGGCGCCGCAGCCGGTCGCCGCCGCCCAGCAGCCGTCCTACGTGACGCGGCCGGACTTCCGCCTGCCCGAGGGGGCGGGCTGCACCGGCGAGCTCGCCCGCTTCCGCGCGGTGATGGACAACGACCTCGCCACCGGCCACGTCAACCGCGAGGTCCATGGCCGCGTGATGGCCGACCTCCGCGGCCCCGAGGCCGCCTGCGCCGCCGGCCGTGCCGGCGAGGCCAGCGCCGGGCTGAGGGCGGTCAAGCAGCGCTACGGCTATCCGTCCTGATCACCAAAAGGCGGCCTTGCCGCCGTCTTTGCTCAAGACCAAGGCGGCTCCGCCGCCGTCTTGCCTTAAGCGAAAGGCGGCCTTGCCCCCGCCGTCGCAAAGGCGAACCATGAGGCCACGGGCCGTGCCCGGGAGGCCCTGATGCGCATCGCGCTCATCTCCGACATCCACGGCAACCTCGAGGCCCTCGCGGCCGTGCTGACCCATGCCATGCGGCAGCGGGTGGACCGCATCGCCGTGCTCGGCGACATCGTCGGTTATGGCGCCGATCCCCGCGCCTGCACCGAGGCGGTCATGCGGCTGGCGGAGGAGGGCGCCATCGTCCTCAAGGGCAACCATGACGAGGCCGTCGAGCGCGCCGATCCCGACATGAATGCCGACGCCCTCGCGGCCATCACCTGGACGCGCGGCGTGCTCTCCGCCGATCACCGCGCCTTCCTCGCCGGCCTGCCGCTCACCGCTCGCCTGAACGATCTCCTCCTCGTCCACGCCTCGGCCCGCCATCCCGGGCAGTGGCCCTATGTGATGACGCCGCGCGATGCCGAGCTCAGCCTCGACGCCACCGATGCCCGGCTCGTCGCCTCCGGCCATACCCATGTGCCGGCGCTGTTCTCGCTGCAGCCGAACCGCACCTGCGTCGCCTTCACGCCGGTGGCCGGCAGTCCCGTGCCGCTCGCCGCCCATCGCCGCTGGCAGATCGTGGTTGGCGCGGTGGGCCAGCCGCGGGATGGCTCGCCGCTCTCCGCCTATGCCGTTCTTGATCTCGCCCAAGGCGTGCTCGAGCCGCATCGTGTTCCCTATGACCATCAGGCCGCCGCCGCGAAGATCCGCGCCGCGGGACTGCCCGATCGGTTGGCGAGCCGGCTCGCCCTCGGGAGGTGATGCCGCCATGCGGCCACCACGCATCCATAACGGCCTCGTCCTCGACGGCTTCACGCTGGTCGTGCCGATCAAGCTCGGCGGCATGGCGCAGATCTGGGAGGTCACCCATCCCGACCATCCCGGCCCGCTGGTCATGAAGATCCCGCTCATCCTCGACGGTGACGATCCCACCATGATCGTCGGCTTCGAGATGGAGCAGATGATCCTGCCGCGGCTCGCGGGCCCGCACGTGCCGCGCTTCGTCGCCGCCGGCGATTTCGCCCACCAGCCCCATGTCGTCATGGAGCGCATCATCGGCCGCTCGCTCTTCGAGCGCATGGGCGAGGCGCCGTTCCCGGCGGCGGAGGTGGCGCGGCTCGGCCTCGCCATCGCCCGCGCCATCGCCGACCTGCACCGCCAGAACGTGCTGCATCTCGACGTGAAGCCGGCCAACATCCTGTTCCGTGCCGATGGCACCGCCGTGCTGGTGGATTACGGCCTTGCCCGCCATCGCCACCTGCCGGATCTGCTCGCCGAGGAGTTCCGCCTGCCCATCGGAACGGCGCCCTACATGGCGCCGGAACAGGTGCTGCGCGCCCGCGACGACCCGCGCTCCGACATCTTCGCGCTGGGCTGCGTGCTCTACGAGATGACCACGGGCCGCCAGCCCTTCGGTGATCCGAAGGGCGCGCGCGGCATGCGCAAGCGCCTGTGGTGGGACCCGCCGCCGCCGCGGGTGCTGCGCCCGGATTGTCCGCCCTGGCTGCAGGAGATCATCCTGCGCTGCCTCGCCGTCGATCCCGCCGACCGCTATCCGACCGCGGCGCAGCTCGCCTATGACCTCGGCCATCCCGACGAGGTGCGGATCACCGCCGCCGCCGGCCGTACGGCGCGCGATGGGCGGCTCACCCGCCTTCGCCGCTGGCTGCGCGCGGCCGGCGCCGAGCGACCCGCCCCGCCGCCGCTGGAGGTGCAGAGGGCGGCCGCCCCCATCATCCTCGTCGCCGTCGACCTGTCGGCGGATTATTGCGCCGTCGCCGATGCCGTCCGCGTCATGGCGGGGCGGATGCTGACGCTGCTGCCGGGCGCCCGGCTCGCCTGCGTCAACGTTCTCAAGCTGAAGCGCCTCGGCATCGACGAGACCACGGATGGCGAGGGCAGGGCGCTGCATGTCGCCCGGCTCGTGCAGCTGCGCGCCTGGGCCGAGCCACTGGGGCTTCCGGCGGAGCGCCTGACCTACCACGTGCTGGAGAGCACCGACCCGGCGGACGCCATCGTCGCCCATGCCCGCGAGAACGGTGTCGACCAGGTCGTCATGGGCGCGCGCGGCCAGTCCAGCACCCGCCGCTATCTCGGCAGCGTCTCGGCGCAGGTGGCGGCCGAGGCGCCCTGCACGGTCACGGTGGTGCGGGCCGCGGCCTAGCGCGCCGCCCCGCCGGCGAGCCACCACTCGGCATAGGCGAGCTGAAAGGCCGGCATCCGCCCGGGCAGGAGATCGGCCGGGCCGCGGACGATGTGGATGTCGGCGAGCTCGGGCTCGTCCTGGCGCGCCAGCGCGTCGAGGATCCGCGCCCGGAGCGCCTCGGCCGGCAGGAGCGAGCGCATCACCTTGATGAAAGCGGTGCGCTTGTCGTCCTCGGTCAGCCAGAATCCGGGCTCGGCGCTGACCTCCTGCGGTGACAGGCCGGTCTCCTCCTCCAGTTCCCGCCGCGCGCTGCCCTCGAGGTCGAGCCGGCCGTCCACCACGTCGGACATGTCGGGCGTCCCGCCGGGGAAATAGATCTTGCCGGCATTGGCGGTGTGGCCGCCCATGACGCCCATCATCAGCGCGCCCTCGGCGCTGGTGAGCCCGGCGAGGGCAAAGCCGTTGCGCGTGTCGCCATCGGCGGCGCCATGGCGCATGTAGTGGAGGAATTGCGAGTAGCGCACCGGCCGGTAGACCGCCTGGAACCGGTCATCCGTGATCGTCCGCTCGGCGATGAGCAGCACCTCGCCGTCGAACAGCGCCGGGGTCGCCGCCTTGGCCTCGGCCCAGGCGGCACGGATCGCCGCCGCCTGCGCTTCCGCATAGGGCCAGGGCCGCGCCGCGATCGTGGCTTCGACATGGCGGATGTGGCGGAACCGGTACGGCATCAAGGCGTTGTCCTCGCGCGGTTGTCTTGCTCGGGATCGCTGCCCCTCGGGGTCCGATACCACCGTGTCATGTCCTCGACGTTGACCCGGCCTTAAGACTGGTACAGCCTCGGCTTGGCAAATCGCACGAGTGTCACCTATGGTCCATACCGGGTCGGGGGCCTTCAGGAGGGAATTGTGATGATGAAGAAACTGGCTCTGGTGGGCGTTGCCGCCCTGATGATCGGCGCCTGCACCCCGCGCGAGGAACGCGCTGCTGCGGGTGGCGCGATCGGCGCTGGCGCCGGCGCGCTGATCGGTGGCCTCGCCACCGGCACGGGCGGTGGTGCGCTTGCCGGCGCGGCCATCGGTGGTGTCGCGGGCGCCGTGATCGGCGCCGAGACCACGCCGCGCCGTCGCTGCTGGGTCAACCGCTACGGCGAGCGCGTCTGCCGCGTCTATCGCTGAGGCGATCCAATCTGAATTCGACATCGACCCGCCGGTTCCGCCGGCGGGTCTTTTCGTTGGTGGCTCAGAGGAACAGCCGGCCTTCGGTGACGATGACCGCGCCGCCGCCAATGGTGATCTGCTCGACCGCGCCGCCAGTCAGCGTCACGCCGAGATGGATGCGGCTCGGCCGCCCCATGGCGAAGCCCTGTTCGATGACGAGCCCGTGCTGGCCGTCGACGAGCCCCTCGAAAGCCGCCAGCACGCCGGAGAACCCGGCCGCCGCCGAACCCGTCGCCGGGTCCTCGGCAATGCCGAGGCCGGGGGCGAACATCCGCGCGTGGAAGCCAGCCGAGGGCTCCACCGTCTCCCGCGTATAGGCGAAGATCGCGGGATGGTCGTCGCCGATGGCGGCGAAGGTCTCAGCGAACCAGCGCGTGTCGACCCGGATGCGGTCCATCGCCTCGCGCGTCTTTACCGGCACGTAGCAGAAGGACACCGGCGCGCCGTAGCGGCTCGGGCGGTGCCGGTCGAAGCCGATGTCGCGCACCTCAAGGCCGAGGACGCCGGCGAGCTGGGCCGGGTCGGGCGCCGGCCCGAGGTCCTTGGGCTTGCGGGGGGCGATGAAGGTCGCGGTGTAGCGCCCATCCGTGTCGCGGCGGACGCGGCAGGGCACGGGTCCTGCCTTCTCGCCGAGGGTGAAGGCGGTCTCCGCCCCCGGCGCGAGGCCGTCGAGCGAGGCGAGCAGCACCGCCGTTCCCACCGTCGGATGGCCGGCAAAGGGCAGTTCCGATCCCGGCGTGAAGATGCGGATGTCGGCGCGGTGGCCGGCCGCCGTCTCCGGCAGGACGAAGACCGTCTCCGACAGGTTGAACTCGCCGGCGATGCGCTGCATGGCCGCCGTGTCGAGGCCGGTCGCGTCATGGACCACGGCCAGCGGATTGCCGGACAGGGTCTCGTGGGTGAAGACGTCCAGCGTGTGGATCGGACGGGCGGGCATGGCGGGCCTCAGGCGATGGCTTCGGGGGTGAAGATGCGGCTCGGGGTCACGAACTCGTCCTGCGCCGCGACCGTGAGGATCTCCCGCGAACCTGCCTCCTCGGTCCGGCGCAGCAGGCCGAAGACCGAGGATGCGGCGCGCGACAGAGCGAAGGCCTCGTCGCCGCTCGCCGCCGCATGGACGAAGAACAGGGCGGCGATGGCATCGCCGGCGCCATTGACCGACACCGAAAGCTTCGGCGTGCGCAGCCGGAAGCGGCCCTTGGGCCCGCAGGCGAGCAGATCGAGGCAATCCGCCGGCGTGTCCTCGGTGACGAGGCTCGTCACCATCACCGTCTTCGGCCCGCGCGCCCTGACCGCCTCGACCGCCGCGATGGCATCGGCCAGCGTCGTGACGGTGCGGCCGGAGAGATATTCGAGCTCGAACTGGTTGGGCGTGATGATGTCCGCCGCCGGCACGGCCTGGTCGCGCATGAACTCCGGGATGCCGGGCCGCACGAAGATGCCGCGGCCGACATCGCCGATGACGGGGTCGCAGCAATAGAGCGCCGCGCCGTTCGCCGCGCGCACCCGGCTCACCGCCTGCAGGATGGCCGTGCCGATGTCGGGCGAGCCCATATAGCCGGAGAGGACGCCGTCGCAGCGGCCGAGCACGCCCCGATCGGCCATACCCTCCACCAGCTCCTCGATCATCGGCCCGTCATAGACGCGGCCCTTCCAGGCGCCGTAGCCCGTGTGATTGGAGAACTGCACGGTGTGGATGGCCCAGACCTCGTGGCCAAGCCGCTGCATCGGGAAGACGGCCGAGGCATTGCCCACATGGCCGTAGGACACCCAGGACTGGATCGACAGGACGTTCATGGCTGCACTCCGTGGCGGGAGCCTAGCGGAGGGGGAGGCGGTCGCACCAATTCCGATCGGTGAACTCAGCCATCAGCCGCGGCGGCGGGGCCTTGCCTCAGGCGATCGGAATGCGCCCGCGCATGATGCCCATGCCACCCGTGTCGTAGAAATGGGTCATCTCGACGATCATGCCGTCCTTGATCCGCAGGTGGTCGAGCACCTGGAAGGAGCCGGTGCGCCCACTGTCGAGGAAACGTACCTCGGCGGTCCAGCGCACCACGACGTGGTCGCCGTCGATCACCACATGGTCGATCGAATAGCCGAGGTAGTCGTTGATCTCGTGCAGCATGTCGATGTGGCGGGCGATGCCCTCGCGCCCCATCCGCATGCCGGAGCCCGGGCTCAGGGCGGGATTGCCGACGATCACCAGGCGGGCGTCGGGGGCGAAATAGCTGACGAATTCCTGGCTGTCGCCGCTGGTGCGGGCGGCATAGAGCGCATCGATGGCCTCGTGAATGGCCTTCTGCCGCTGGCTGCGCAAATGGGCCGTGCGGGTATCCGCCATCGCGTCAGATCCGCCCCGCGAGAACAGCAAGGGATGCGGTATCCATGTACTGGTCGAGTTCGATGATCTCTCCGCTGCGGAACTGTACGAAATCCGCGATGTCGAAATCGCCGATGGCTCCCGTGGTGGTGCTGCGCAGCGTCAGGTGCCGGCGAACGACGGCCACATCCACATCCGCGATGATTTCCACCATGAGCGCATCGACGAACTCATAGCGTTTCACCAGGTCGCGGAATCCCCTCATGATGGCTGGCCGCCCCCGATAGGGCCCGGCTTCGGGCACCAGCCGGCTGTCGGCCTGGATCCGGAACACGCCATCTTCCGCGAAGGCGGCCGCGAACGTGTCAGCATCTCCACGACGGCGCGCCGCGTAGAGCTCGCTCAGCCTTTCCTTGAGAAGGCTGGTTCCCGCGATGACCCGGAGGCTGGGCTGCGCCATGAGCTTTCCGCTGCGACTCCCTTTGCCGGCAACTGATCGGGCCGGAGCCTGCCCATTCGGTAGGCTGGCTGATTCTTACGACAGTTGGCCCGAATGGATCATGAACGAGCGAGACAAGGCAAGGTATCGTCATAGGGGTACCAGCCAAATTCTGCATAAAAAACAGGAGGGCAATGAAATTGCCCTCCCGGAATACCGTTGACGATGCGGATGTCGTTTTGCGGCATGCCGTAGCGCCGGCAATCGCCATCACGTCTTCGACGTGTCGACCAAGGTCTTGATCCCGCAGGACGGGCGCGTGTCGCCCGTCCGTCGTGACGCCGATCTCAGTTCTTCGACTTGTCGACCAGGGCCTTGGCCTTGATCCCGAAGGACGGGCGCGTGTCGCCCGTCCGTCGTGACGTCGATCTCAGTTCTTCGACTTGTCGACGAGCGCCTTGGCCTTGATCCAGGGCATCATGTCACGCAGCTTGGCGCCGACTTCCTCGATCGGATGGGCGGCCATGCGGGCGCGGGTCGCCTTGAACGAGGTCTGGTTGACCTTGTTCTCCAGCATCCAGTCGCGGGTGAACTTGCCGGACTGGATGTCGTTGAGGACGCGCTTCATCTCGGCCTTGGTCTCGGCGGTGATGATGCGCGGGCCGGTCACGTACTCGCCGAACTCCGCGGTGTTGGAGATCGAGTAGTTCATGTTGGCGATGCCGCCCTCGTAGATCAGGTCGACGATGAGCTTCACCTCGTGGAGGCACTCGAAGTAGGCCATCTCCGGCGCGTAGCCGGCTTCGGTCAGGGTCTCGTAGCCGGCCTTGATCAGCTCGACGAGGCCGCCGCAGAGCACCACCTGCTCGCCGAAGAGGTCGGTCTCGCACTCTTCCTTGAAGGTGGTCTCGATGATGCCGGCGCGGCCGCCGCCATTGGCCGAGGCGTAGGAGAGGCCGAGGTCATGGGCGTTGCCGGTTGCGTCCTGGTGGATGGCGATGAGGGTCGGCACGCCGCCGCCGCGCAGGTACTCCGAGCGCACGGTGTGGCCGGGGCCCTTCGGCGCGACCATGAGGACGTCGAGGTCCTTGCGCGGCTCGATGAGGTTGAAGTGGACGTTGAGGCCGTGGGCGAAGAGCAGCGCGGCGCCGTTCTTCATGTTGGCGGCCAGCTCGTCGCGATAGATGTCGGCCTGCAGCTCGTCCGGGGTGAGCATCATCATGACGTCGCTGACCTTGGCGGCCTCGGCCGGGGTCATGACCGTGAAGCCGGCGGCCTCGGCCTTGGCGCGGGTCGGGGAGCCCGCCTTCAGCGCGATGACCACGTCCTTGACGCCGGAATCGCGGAGGTTCTGCGCATGGGCATGGCCCTGGCTGCCATAGCCGACGATGCAGACCTTCTTGCCCTTGATCAGGTTCAGATCGGCGTCGCGATCGTAATAGACACGCATGGGATGTTCCTTCCTTGGGACTTGGGGTTTGCGTGAGGGGTCAGGCGGCCGCCGGCTTTTGGTCCGTGCGGCCGTAGAGGGCGAGAAACTGGTCGGTGGCGATGGCCGCGTCCCGGGCGATCTCGGCCTTGCCGAGCCGGAGCGCATCGCCGAGCAGCAGGCGGATCTGCACGTCGCGGCCGACCAGGCCGAAGAAGGTGCGGAACGCGGCCTCCGTGTCGTCGAAGGCGAGGAGGCCGGCGGCGCGGCCCTCCTCCAGCACCGGCTTCAGCCGGGCGCCGATGGCGAAGCGGCCGTTCTCCAGCACGATCTGGCCTAGATTGCCCTCCTTCGAGGCGGCATCGGTGATGGCCACCCGGTTGAGCGCGATGGAGGTCGGGCTGGAAATGACCGAGAGCCAGGTGGCGGCGAAATCCGTGAGGCTGTCGCGCAGGCTCGAGGCATCGAGCTTCTGGCGGTCATAGCGGCCGGCGCGCACCCGGGAGGCCTGCCACTGGACGGTGGCGGTGAGAAGCCCGTCGCGGTCGCCGAACCACTTGTAGAGCGTTTCCTTCGAGCAGCTCGCCCGCCGCGCGACGGCGGTCATGGTCAGCTGGCCGCCCTCTTCCTGCATCAGCGCCAGAACCGCATCGAGAACCGCCGCCTGGCGGGCGGTCGGCTCGGCCGCGTCAGTGGCGGCCGTCTCGGGAGCGGGGGATTTGGTGGCGGTGACCATGAGACGCGAAGGAGGATCGGATGAGCCGTACCGTACGTTACGGTTCGGTGATCTAGCGCAGCGGGATCATCGGCGCAAGTCGCCTGAGGTCAATGCCTCAAGGTGGGGCGGCTCAGTGGCGCGGGATCCCGCGGTCGCCGGTCATTCGGCACCCTTTGAGCCTGGGCCGATGATTTCAAAAAGCTTGGCCCGGACAGCGGACAGGAGTTCCGGTGAGACACGCCCTGCGAAGCGGAAGCCGCGCGATGCACGATGGAGGCTGCGAACCTGGTCGACCAGGACGGCCCCTTCGATATCGGGCTCATCCACCATGACGATCTTGGTCGGCCATGGCCGCGTGTTGCGCGTGATCGGGCACACGATCACCAGATCGGAGCGCCGATTGTACGCGACATCGGATATGACCAGGGCGGGGCGGGCCCCAGCCTGTTCGCTGCCCTTCATCGGATCGAAATCGACCCAGTAGACATCACCGGCGTGGATCAGCGGACGCCCGTCATCGGCTGTCATCGACGATCTCGTCTCCGCGATCCGGTCCCCAGTCGGCGACCTCCGGCCGCCCGTCCGGACCGAGGCGGTCCATCT